>JBAVRE010000148.1:0-3851 GCA_049694695.1 Steroidobacteraceae bacterium
ACGGACACGAATGGACTGACAATTGTCGGGCGCAGCGGCGCTTCCTTAACCGATGCATCGGGTGACACTGCCGACGTCGTCGACATCCGGAATTCGCGGGTCACGATCTCCGGGATGACGATTGACGCCAGGAATAACGTCACCTGGGACGCCGTCGAATGCGAGCAGGGTTCCCACTGCATGCTCAACGGCAACACGATTCAAGGTGGCGCCGATGCTCTCGGCGTCTACGCGACAGCGTCGGCCGCCATCGTAGGTGGCGTCTTGCAAAATGCGACCTCATATGGCATCTGGGCTCGCGGTGACGTGGCTGTAGCTGGAGTGCTTATTCAGGGAAATCCCCAAGGCATCGGTGTCATCAAAGGCGGGCGTTTACAGGTGAGCATAGCGGATCCCGCATGGAATCCAATTCGTGAGGTGACCCAGACGACTATTGCGGGCAATATCGGCACCGGCGTCCAGGTCGTCGAGGGCGCCCAGTTTCTGTGCGGCGGATGCGTCATTCGGAATAACGGCGGCGATGGCATTCACGCCGATCTGTCCGCCGCGACTGCCATCCAGGCAGCCTATACGAGTAGTAACACTGTAATCCCGCCTCTTGTCACGCGCAATGCAGGGCCAGGCGTCTACGTCGGCGACCTGTCGAGCGCCGCATTTCATGGACCAAATCCGACTGTTACCCTGAATGGGCAACCGGACATCGTGTGCAAGTCGGCGCTGTCCGTGAGCCGCGGCGCGCTCGGCGCCGCAGGGTCTGCACATACAAACTGTGCGAATTGAGGTTGTGTAAATCAAGGGAATGCGAACAGATCCCGTCAGTCACCAGAAGAGATGGGAGCGATCTCCATGAATACTACCTTCCCAAGAATGAAGCATGTGGCCCCGACCTTGTCTTTGCTATTCATGCTTGCTGCATGTAGCGGAGGCGGGTACGGTATTGGTGGCGGCGTAACGCTCTACACCGTGGGTGTCACGGTCACCGGCCTTGCTGGTTCCGGGTTGGTATTGCAGAACAATGGCGGCGACGATATAGCAGTGTCCACGGCCGGAACTGTCATCTTCTACACTTTCAGTGGCACTGCTTACGCCGTGACGGTGAAGACGCAGCCGTCCTCACCGACGCAGAGTTGTGTTGTCACTAACGGTTCAGGCACGGTGGCAACATCAAATATTTCAAACGTAGCGGTCGCTTGCACGACCACGGCCGTTACGGTCGGCGGTACCGTGTCCGGCCTCACCAGCTCGGGCCTCGTTCTGCAGAACAATGCTGGTGACGATTTGCTGGTCTCGGCGAGCGGGACCTTCAGCTTTACGAATCCGGTCGCAACCGGTCAAATCTACGAAGTCACTGTCAAGGCTCAGCCAACCACTCAAGCCCAGGCATGCGCTGTAGCGTCGGGGTCAGGAACTGTGATTTCGACGCCCATCGCGAACGTCGCGGTCACTTGCGGCAGCGGAGTCCTGAGCGTGCTCGTTGGTAAGCCGGGTGGTGGCGGCTCGCTTGATGGCAGCGGAAGCGCGGCGCGCTTTTACACACCGTCCGGTACGGCCGTCGACGCAAATGGAAACGTCTACGTCGCGGATGCGCATAACCATGCCGTGCGCAAGATCTCGCCGGCTGGCCTGGTGACGACTTTGGCTGGTAGCGCTAGCGCCATGGGGTCCTCGGATGGTACCGGCTCGACGGCCAGGTTCCAGGGGCCTAAAGGCGTCGCGGTAGATAGAGTGGGCGACGTGTATGTGGCAGACACGGAGAATTGTACGATTCGCAAGATCACTGTCGCAGGCGTTGTCACGACTCTGGCCGGAGCCGCCGGTGCTCCCGGATCGCTCGATGGAACTGGCAGCGCCGCGCGGTTCTCAGGCCCGCAGGGAGTCGCGGTTGATCGCTCCGGCAACGTGCTTGTCGCGGACACCCTGAACAATACCATCCGCATCATAACGCCAGCGGGCGTGGTGAGCACACTCGCCGGATCGCCCCACATGACGGGTGCCGCCGACGGAGCCGGGGCGGCCGCACTATTCTTCGCACCGTCCGCCGTCACAGTCGATGACGCCGGAAACGTGTACGTTGCGGACACGGGCAATTCGACCGTGCGGCGGATCACTTCGGCTGGGGTCGTGACGACACAGGCCGGGACACCAGGTGTATTCGGGTCAACAGATGGAATCGGAGGCGCCGCGCTGTTCAGAGGTCCCGCCGGTATTGCGTCCGACAGCGCGGGCAACATCTTTGTCGAGGACGGCGGTAACGGAACCATCCGCAGGGTAACACCGACGGGCGCGGTAACAACAATCGCAGGCACTCCCGGAATCAGCGGATGGGCCGACGGAACAGGCGCCGCAGCTTCCTTCGGCGCGCCGTTAGGGCTCTCGATCGACCTCGGCGGCACATTGTTTATCGCCGACGCTGCCAATGACTCCATCCGCCGCATAACCCCCACCGGAACCGTAACGACGTTCGCGGGGGCTCCGCTGACGCCGGTCTCGATTGACGCTTCAGGCGCCGCTGCCAGATACTGGAGCCCGTTGGGCATCGCCACTGACACGAGCGGCAACACATACGTCGCTGACTATCAGAACCAGGTCATTCTCAAGATCACACCTACGGGTGTGGTCACAACGCTCGCCGGAACTACGGGCAGCGCTGGGAATATCGACGGCCAGGGCGCCGCTGCTCGTTTTAAGTTTCCATACGGTGTTGCAACTGACGCACAGCAAAACGTATACGTCGCTGATGCCGGAAATTTTACGATTCGCAGGATTACGCCCGCTGGAGTAGTTGCGACGCTCGCAGGCCTTGCCGGCCAAACTGGATCGACCGACGGCACGGGCGCGATGGCGCGATTTGGATTCCCGGGCGCGATTACAGTTGATGCCTCCGGGCTGATCTACGTAGCAGATGGTTCAACAATCCGGCGAATCGATAGTGGCGGCGCAGTCACGACTGTAGCCGGATTGGCCGGCAACCCGGGAAGTGCAGATGGCACGGGCAGTGCTGCCAGTTTCTATAGCCTCGTCGGCGTCGCAACGGACGGCGCCGGCAACATCTATGCGACAGATCTCGGTAACAGCACAGTTCGAAAGATTACGCCGGCCGGTGCCGTCACAACGGTGGCGGGTAGCACCAGTGTGTACGGTTGGGTGGATGGCACCGGTACGGCCGCGCGGTTTTTTGGCCTCGCCGGTGTTACCGCTCAACCCGACGGCACGCTGTACGTTGCCGATCAAGGCAACAGCGCTATCCGCAAGATCACACCGGGCGGAGTGGTGTCGACCGTGGTCGGCATGCCGGGCTCAGTTGGTGTCACGCTCGGTGCATTGCCGGGCGCGCTAAATTCCCCAGTCGGTATTGCGCTCTTACCCGGGCCGGGGGTACGCCTGGTCGTCGCGGACTACGCCGAAGAACTGATTCTAGTGGCCTATTTGCAGTGACCTCTGATGTAGGCAGCTGCGAAACACACGAGAGAATGCAATGCGTCAGTGGCTCTATAAGCAGCGCTTGGGGCGGTGCAAGCACCACCCTCTGACGTGGTAAGTCACGCGCAGAAACAATGACAGCCTATGGAGATACTTCATCTAACTAACGAGGGCGTTGTCATGTCAGCAATCAATTTGAAGAAATGCGGGCACGTGCCAGCCTTGCTGCTGTTGATGGTTTCAACCGCATTCTGCGCGCAGTCAGTCTCGGTGCTGCAGTGACCCGATACCTCCTGGCGGCCGCCGCGCTCGCCGCGATCTCTGTTGCGATATTGGCCGGCTGCGCGACCGAGTCGCACCAGGCGCTGGAAGTCACCAAGCCAGCGGCCGCTGCCAGCGCCGCTACCTACGTCGGCCCGAAGGCTGCCCTG
>JBAVRE010000149.1:0-8127 GCA_049694695.1 Steroidobacteraceae bacterium
GTCATTGAGATTCCTGAGGTTCCAAAACTTACCCCGCTCGATCAACTTCCGGGAGTGATCTCCAGCAGGTTGAGAGCAGCGCACATTGAAGTTGCCCGCGACCCGATAGAAGTGAAGGTAGACCTGAATCGTGTGTTTAACAGGTCCGCGTTGGAAGTTCTGTTGCATATAGCGCGGTCGCGAGGCGGCAAATTACTATCCACGAGCTACCTCGGTGATAGATATCCGCTCAATTGGACTTGCAAAAAAGGTCACGAATGGAAGGCGGCTCCGAATGGCATCAAGAATGGCACTTGGTGCCCAATGTGTTACGGAAACGTTCGCAAGGGCATCGATGAAGTCAGAGCACGTGCACTCAGTAAAGGCATTGCGCTCCTATCAATAGAGTACCTTGGTACAAACCGGAAGCTACACTGGCGCTGCGAGAAGGGGCACGACTGGTGGGCGATACCGCACAAAGTCCTGCATGAGACCGGCTGCCCTAGATGCGCCGGCAAACATACAACAATCGCGGACATGCGGAGCCTCGCTGCTCAACATGATGGCAGCTGCACTTCGCCAGAGTATCTCGGTTCGACGGTTCACTTGAACTGGCGCTGTGGTGAAGGTCACGGCTTCAAAATGTCGCCGGCCATAGCGCGAAAGAGCCGTGAGCATTGGTGCCCCGTGTGTGCGAGATTGCGCGTGATTGAAGCTCAAAGGCAATCCGGGCTGCGTGAACTGAGTGCAGTTGTCAAAGAGCGCGGTGGAAGGATCTTGAATGGCGGCTATAAGAACGGCAACAGTAGATTAGACTTTGAATGCTCCCACGGGCATAGGTGGAATGCCGTGGCGTGGAGCGTCAAGCGCCGCTCCTGGTGTCCGCATTGCAGCTCGGCCAACCACATCGAACGGGCCCGAAGTGCGCGCCTGGGGATAGACGCAATGAAATCTCTTGCGGCGTCACGATCAGGGGAATGCCTGTCTGACGAATACGTTAACAGCTCCAGTTCCCTTCGCTGGCGCTGCAGTAACGGTCACATGTGGCTCGCTTCGCCCAGCAACATCAAGAATGGAAGATGGTGTCCCTATTGCGCAGGAAAGGCGAAGAAGACGCTGGCTGACATGCACGCGCTGGCAAAAATAAGGGGATTGAAATTTCTTTCGCCTCATTACATCGGTGACGGCAAACACCATGATTGGGAATGTGGACAAGGTCACAAGTGGAGCGCGAAACCAAGCAACATTAAACAAGGCAGAGGCTGCCCAACGTGCGCTCATGCTGGACGGTGGGCGAGTCGCCGTCAGCGTCAACGACGTCGCCTCGATACATGAGTAGTTCACTGCAATGCAAGCGCCACGTGCTGGACGCAAGACGTTGAGTAAAAATACTCAACGTCTTGAGTAAAGAGGAAGACCGAATACCGGCAATACTAGCCGAACAAAAGCTTCTGAGCTCTCGGTGCCGCAGGCTCGTTTCCAATCCAGCGGCATGTAGGACGGCGTCGCGTTCGGTAGGTTCGTTCCGTATGACAGCCAACTTGGCAGCGCGAACATGACCGCACTTGATCATGGCCGCTCTGTAAAGGGCATGATCCCCTGCGGCCATGCGTCCGAAGGAGATAAGGCTAGCCAGGCGCACGGTTCAAGTAACGCCGGCGCGATGATTCTCGATGCGACTCGCTAACCAGTGTTGAACCTCCGACTCCACCCACCCAACGGCGCGTACGCCGATGTGTACCCGGCTCGGGAATCGGCGTTCGGCTTCGAGCTGGTAGATCATGGAGCGTCCGAGCCCAGTGACCTTGCAGACTTGCGGGAGACGGAGAATCTGTACGGTCGGTGCAGAAGTGGCGGATTGAACAGGCATGAATGCAATCCCAATGTGTGGTTCCAGTAGCGCCTGGGCGAGTTGTCACCGACATCAAGGTTACCGCTAGCTGGTGCAAGAAAACGAGGCTAGATCTGGGGGCAAAACTCGGCAATACCCTGGTACCGTCCTCGCGTCGTAGGTCCGCAAGCGGAGACAGGGACTTCGCCAAGCCTCCATCGCGCGTAGCGGCTGCCGTTAACCGGTGTTAGGTTTTTGCGCGTTTTGGGGTAGGTTGCAGGATAGCCGCGCGGCCGCTGTTGTTAAACAATGTCGGCCATGGTTGCCGACCAATTCATCGCCGCGCGCGTCTCCTCTGAGACGAAGGATCGCCTCAAGTCGCTGGCGGCCAGGCGCCAGCTCAGCGAATCCGCTCTCCTGAAGGACCTATTGGAACTGACCCTCGGCGGTCCCGCCGTGCCGGCGCCCGACGATGCCGAACCGGTGGCCAGGGTCACCCGGGGCGCGCGCCTCTATGTCCGGCTCCGCCCCGACGATCAGCTGCTCCTGGCGGAGCGTGCCGCCGCCCGGCGCATGGCGGCCGCGACCTACGTCACGGTGCTGGTGCATGCGCACCTGCGACACCTGGTGCCCCTGCCGCACGACGAGCTGCGCGCGCTCAATCGCCTGGTTGCCGAGCTGGGAGCCATCGGCCGCAACCTCAACCAGATTGCTCGGGCCACTCATCAAGCCGCTCCAGCAACCGGGCCTCACCGTAGGGAAGTTCTGGCGATGCTCAAGGTCTGCGAGGCCCTGCGGGATCACGTCAAAGCCCTGCTCAAGGAGAATGCCGTGAGCTGGAAGGTTGGGTATGCCGAACCGGATCCCTGAAGGGCCCCTCTTTGAGCTGGTGAGCCATGGTCGACGCGGCCCAGGGCGGCGTGACCGACTGTCGCCGGCACAGATCCAGCAGATTGCGCGCACCGCCGCCCGCACGCCGGAAGTCATGGTCAAGGTATTGCCGGCCGGTGCAAATTCCGTGGCGGCGGTGCGCCAGCACCTCGCTTACGTCGGCCGGCAGGGCGATGTCGAGCTGCGGACCGACGACGGGCAGCGGCTGCAGGACCGTGACGCCGCTGGAGACCTGATCGAGGACTGGGACCTCGACCTCGCGGAATGCCAGTCTGGGCTCGGCGGATTGCAGGGACGGCGGGCGCCGAAGCTGGTGCACAAATTGGTGTTCTCGATGCCGGCCGGGACGTCGGCGGAAAAGGTTCTGCTCGCGACGCAAGGCTTCTGCCGCGAGCAATTCGCGCTCAAGCACCGCTTTGTCCTGGCGCTGCATACCGACGAGCCGCATCCCCACGTCCATGTGATCGTCAAGGCGATCAGCGAGCAGGGCGAGCGCCTGAATATCCGCAAGGCCACACTGCGCCAATGGCGCGAGGAATTCGCGACACAGCTGCGCCGCGTCGGCGTTGCGGCCAATGCGACGCCGCGCTTCGTTCGCGGTGAAACGCGCCCGCGGAAGTCCGATAGCATCTACCGCGCCGCTCGGCGCGGTGCGTCCACGCATATGCGCGAACGGGTCGAAGCGGCGGCGGCTGCACTGCGGGCGGCGGATCGATTGGGTGAGCCCGGCAAGCTGCGGCTACGTGAGACACGGCGAGAACTTGAACAGGAATGGCTCGCCACCAGCGAAGCGCTGCGAAGCCAGGGACAGACCGCGCTCGCCGAACAGACCCGCCACTTCGTGCGCACCCTGCCACCGGCGAGGACGGAGCGGGAGTCGCTCACGGCTGGATTGATTGAACAGGCCCGGCGGCAGCGTCCGCGGGAGATGGATACGACGCGCTGAATTACATCAGGCCGGGTTGTAGCAAGCAGTTCAGTCGGCAGCCACGCGCCGTGACGGATGTATGTGATCGCTACTTTAGGGTCACGGTTGAACCTAAAATAGCGCCGGCCCTTGTTTTAGGTTCCTTGCTCGCTGTTATTCAAGATTGCGTGCCAATGCCTTAGGCTGCCAGCTCAATCGAGAAACTCGCGTAGCCCATGCCCCCAAAGCCTCAACCCGTCGCCCTGCGCATTGAGCTGCTGGACGTTGCGCCCCTGATCTGGCGCCGCGTGCTGGTGTCCAATCAGTGGACGCTGGCCAGCCTGCACAACTACCTGCAGTGGGTCATGGGCTGGATGGACACGCATGCGCATGAATTTCACGTTGGCGCCGGCGTCGTGGCGCCTGACTGGTGGATTCACGAAGTCGGCCTGGATTCGGACACTTCCAACTACCGCGACGAGCGCCGAGTCTCGGTGGCGGCCATCGCTGCGGAGCTGGGGCTTGGCGGAGAAGTGGAATACCGCTACGACATGGGCGACGGCTGGCGGCACCGGATCGTCATCGAGTCAACGCCTGCGCAATGGTCAACCTGCGAGTTGCCGCTCCCTACCTGCGTAGCGGGTGAGAACGCGTGCCCGCCGGATGACGTGGGTGGCCCACATGGCTACGCGCTGTTCCTGGAAATCATCGCCGACCGTGACCACGAACAACATGAAGACATGGTCCGCTGGATCGGCGGGGTCTTCGATCCGAAGGGGTTCGACCTGAACCGCCTCAACCGCGATTGGAAGGCTGCAAGGGCTCGCCGCTCGAGGGGGTAGGCCACTGGACATTCGCGGGGCCATATGCTATATGCATACAGCATATGAACAGGCGTGCCCCCAAGAGTGACCCCGTCGCGCTGCGCCGCGGTGCTGCACGGCAATGGGTGTTGAAACCGCAGGACATAGCGGTCGCGCTCAAGCTGGTCATCCTCGGGCCGGAACGACTGGCCTATGCCGCCTTGGGCAAGGCCATGCATCTCTCACAATTCGAAGCGCACGCCGCCGTTCAGCGCCTGATTGCAGCGAAGCTGGCGGTGTCGATTGACGGCGCAATCCGACCGATCGCGGCAACCCTGCGGCGCTTCCTGATAAACGGCGCTCCATACGCCTACCCGCCCATCCGCGGAGAGGTGGTCATCGGAACGCCCACCGCCTATGCGGTACAGCCCCTTAAAGACAAGTTCGGCCCAACTGCGGACCTGCCGCCTGTCTGGCCGGATCCGAACGGAAGTGTACGAGGCCAGACACTCTTGCCGCTCTACCCCGGTTTGCCATCGGCGGCGAAAGAGGACAGCCAGTTCTATGAATTGGTAGCGCTGCTCGACGCTCTAAGAATTGGCCAGGCACGTGAACGCGAAATGGCAGGCAAGATGCTCGAGGCACGAATCAAGTGAACGCGAACGTCGGGCCTCACCCGAATACGGAATTGCTCGACATCATGGTCGGGCTGCTTGGGGACCTTGCTGCTGACCTTGTTTTCGTTGGTGGCTGCGCGACCGAATTGCTCGTAACCGCGGCCCGCGCTCAATCAGTGCGTGTGACCACGGACGTGGACGTTGTAGCCGAAGCCACCACAATCCGGGAGTACCATATCCTCGAAGCACGCCTGCGCGAAAAGGGGTTCGCTCCCGACCCGGAGGTCATTTGCCGCTGGAATGTCGCGGGCATGCAGCTCGACCTCCTGCCTTCAGGGCCGGACGTCCTGAGTTTTCATAACCGCTGGTATCCACAGGCCGTTCAAACTGCAGTGCCACGTCAATTGCCGAGTGGCCGCACGATCCGGGTTCTTACCAGTCCATTGTTTCTCGCCACGAAAATGGAGGCGTTCCTGGACCGCGGGCAAGGTGATTTTCTCGCAAGCCACGATCTGGAGGACATCATTACGGTCGTGGACGGTCGCCCAGAACTAACCGATGAGTTGGCGGCCGCGAGCAAGGAAATCCGTGAGTACCTGCGCAGCCGATTTGCCGATCTAATCCTCCAGGACGCGTTTGTCACCGCGTTACCTGGGCACCTGCCGGGTGATGTCGCTAGCCAGGCTCGTCTGCCGGCCCTGCTTGCAACTCTAAGGCGCCTCGCTTCCGACGACTCCCAATAGAGTCGCCTGTAACGACGCGCTAAATACCGACAATCCGGTGCAATCTAAACGCATGACCCAACATTCGCAAACGGCCCCGTGGATCGTCGACAACCAGAAATATGCGCTAGTCGGTCTGAGCGTCAAAGTCGCAGGGACTGTGCCGGACAAGGCAAGTCAGAACCTACGGGCTTTGAGTGATCTTGCATTTCAGATACCGACTACATGGAAGGAATGGCTCGGGACAATACGCACTGAGGAAGTCGAGCAGTGCAATCTGTTCCTCCTCAGCCAGCTAACCTCACATGCTCCGGAGATCCTTGATGCAGAGGACCAGTTGCTGCAACGACGCGTCTGGAACTTCTACGTCGGACTCCTGCTAAGCAGCACCTTTGCGCCAGCGCACCGGCCCGTATTGATCACGGGATCGTGTCGTGGCGGAGAAATTGGCATTCGGCAGCAGCAGGACCTGGATTCCCCCATCCCTCTCATCGCGAATCACTATCCAGCGATCACTCGTGAGCACATCCAGCTTGCCGCACAGCTGGGAGAAGACCTCGAGGCCTTCGCGTCCGCACCTATTGCCGGCGGCCGCTGGCGCCTGCTTCGCACGCTTCAAGTCTATGTCGATGCGCGAGTCACTGCAGAAGTGGTCGATCGCATTCACCAATACTGCCGCTGCGTCGAAGGCCTTATCCTTCCGGCTGTAGGAAAGTCGCGGCAACAGTTCAAGAGCAAGACGGAGTTGTTCATCGGCAGTGGCCACCATGACCTTATGGGCGATATCTACGATGTACGCAGTGCCGTAGAACATTTGCACGAAAGCCGCTATCTCGAAAGCTTTGACCGAGTGAGCCGACTGGATCTCGTCAAGAAGGAAGCTATCGTCGAACGCATCGCGCGAGAGGCCATTCGGCGCGTCATGGGCAACACAAATCTCTGGCCGCACTTTGCCAACACGGCGGCGCTCAGTAGATTCTGGAGCCTTGCGTCGACCGAGCAGAGGCGGCTATGGGGCGATACGATCGCTCCTCTTGACGCTCTCGCCGGCTTCGACCCAACCTATATCAATGACGGGGAACTTGGAGGTCCGTGACGAAGCTGTAGCGACAGAATCCAACCTAACGGGCCACACGCACAGCAAGCTACATGTTGGTTCGAATCCTCTTCTTCAAAATCGGTACGACCTTTGCCTGCCCACGTTCCGCTTGGACGATGAGCACGGACCAGCGCTCCAGTGCTGCGCGCCTTTCATTGAAATAGTCATGGCGATCGTATGTCCCTTCGACGCCCCGGAGTTTATGGCCGAGACAACGTTCGGCCACTTCGCGGCGAATGCCGAGCGCGGCCAAATGCGTACGTGCAGTCCGGCGCAAATCGTGAAGCGTGAAGTGCCGTAGGCCATGTTTCACGCGTTGCAGGGCCACGTTGAGCGTGTCGACGCCGACGTGCGGCACTCTCTCCCGAGGGTCCCGGCGACGCTTCGGGAATACGTACGCACTGTCAGCCGCGAGTTCGCGTAAGCGCCGGAACCATTCGACGACATCCGGGACGAGTGGAATCTCGAGAGCCTCACCTGTTTTGGTCCGAGCCGCCGGCAGGCGCCACACCGCTCCAGACGGCGAGAGCGCCTCGAGATCGAACTCCTCCCAACGTGCGCCGAGCAATTCGCCCTTGCGCACACAGAGTGCCAGCAGCAGCTTGATGGCCAGAAAGTTGTCCTCGCCGAAGCTAGGTGTCACGCGGATCTTGTCGAACAACTGCGCAAGCTCGTCACTGCTCAAAGCGCGGCTGCGCGGCCGTTCGGTACCGCCGGCGTCCAGGCGGGGCGAGAAATCGGCGGCGGGGTTGCTCAAGAGGAAACGACGCCGCACGCCAAACGCGAAAATCCGACGGGTGAACCGCAGCAGGTCGTTGGCGGCGGTGGGAGCGCGGACTTTGATCTCATCGAGCATGCGGGCCACGTCGGCGGGCGAAATCTCACCCGCTGGCAAGCGCCCGAGCTTCGGCAGCAGGTACTTGTCGAGATACCGGCGCGGCACGGCTGGGTGCTTGAGCCCGCGCGCCTGAACTTCGGCGCGATACCAGTCCTCGCACAGCGAGCTGAACAATCCCTTCTGGCGTTCCTCGGCAAGCGCGGCACGCCGGACAGCCAATGGATTCTGCTGTTTGTCGAGTAGCACGCGAGCCTGGCGCGCTTCGACGCGTGCTTGCGCCAGCGGCATGTCGGGATAGTTGCCGAGCGTGAGCCAATGCTGTCGGCCGGCGAAGTGATAGCGCAGCGTCCACGAGGCGCCGTCGCGCGTCTGCTTGCGTAGGTACAGCCCGTCGCCGTCGCTGAGCAGCACCGGCTCGCCTGATCGGTGTGCCCGCTCTA
>JBAVRE010000150.1:0-1761 GCA_049694695.1 Steroidobacteraceae bacterium
CCTGCGCCGCTCGCTTGAGCAGGGGCGCGCCGCCGGGCTCGCCACCGGACTGGGAGCGGCCAGCGCCGATGCCATTTACGGCGCGATCGCTGCCTTTGGATTGACGGCCATATCCGGGGCGCTGGTCACGCAGCAGCTGTGGCTCAATCTTGGCGGAGGCATCTTTCTGGTTTACCTGGGCGTGCGCACCGCGCTCTCGGCACCGACCGATGCGGCGGGCACTCCACCAGTCACCGGGCTGCTCAAGGCCTATTCTTCGACGCTGCTGCTGACCCTGACCAATCCGCTCACCATCATGTCGTTCGCTGCCGTCTATGCGGGCCTCGGCCTGAATGCGCGCGGCAGCGCAGGGGCCGCGGTGAGCGTGGTCAGCGGGGTCTTCCTGGGCTCGGCCCTCTGGTGGCTGCTGTTGAGCAGCAGTGCATCCCTGCTGCGCGGACGACTCGGGCCACTGGCCCTACGCCGCATCAATCTTCTGTCAGGCGGTACGATCGCGCTTTTTGGACTGTATGCACTGGCGACGCTGGCGCGTCACGCGCCTTGATCGGGCTCAGTACACTTCACGTTGGTAGATGCGCGTGCCCGATCCCGGGTAGATGCCGAACGTTGCCATCGCGCTCGGACTGGTAGCCACGCCGGAACTCGCATTCCACAGGTACTGCAACCAGGCCGGCGCCACGGGTGTGACGGTGACGGCGCCGGAGTTTCCGGATCCTGGGCCTGCGAGTATCAGGTTGAAGTTGCCGGCCGAGGCCTTGGGGAAATAGCTGTTGACCGCAGCAACCGCGCAACCTGCGCCAGAACCGCCGGGACTGCCGGTATCGCGCACGCAGGTTTCACCGGCCTGCAGATTCAACTGGTAGCTGCCAAAGCCGATGGCCGGCGCCGTGGTACAGGAATCGCTGCCATTGATGACGAAGCCCTGCGTGCTGTTCAGGTAGTACTGCGTCACCAGTGACATCGGCAGGTCGAGCAGTTCCGAGCCGAGCGCATTCCCCAGGCTCAGGCGCCCGTAGTATTGCATGGCGCCGGTGCTGAAGGCGATGCCCGATCCTGAGCCGAATACCACGGGATTTGCGGCGCTAACGCCATCCAGGTCGATAACATTGATGGTCAGCGCGATATTGGCGCTGAAGGGCGCGATCGCGCTGGCGCGCACAAACTTCAATCCAGAGCCGGCATCGAATGTGAGTGTGCCCTGGCCGGTGCCTGCATCCGCAATAGCCGGATCCGCGCTGCTCGCAGGCAGGCCGCTGAGATCCAATGCAGGGCTCGCTGGCGTCGCCGTATAGTTCCTGCCCGTCAAGGAGCTGTTCGTGAGCCGGAACAGTGCGCCGGTGTAGTTCTGTGTCGTGGCGCTGCCAAGCGCCAGTGGCGTCACGGTGATGACCGGCGCGAGCAGAAACTTCAGCGGCTGGCCCAGGTAGCTGAAGGAACCAGCGCTGCAGCCGGTGCTGAAGGCTGGCGCATTGAGCGCCGTCGCAAAGGAATTCGGAATGAAACGCCCGACATTGCCCGACGCGGTTCCGTTGACGGCGCCACTGCCCAGGTAGTTCGCGACCGTTGGCGTCAGAGTGATAATGCCGACTTCAGGCCACGCAAAGCCCGCTCCCGAAGCGACGCCGCCCGCGTAGCTGCCGAAGCCGCCGCTGACTGTCGGGTTATGGCCGGCCGCTGGCAGCACCAGGGTCGGGTACAGGGCCACCGCTGCCGGGGAAACCTCCCGCCCGAAGTTGGGGGTCGCATTGCCCTGCAGGTTGC
>JBAVRE010000151.1:0-4530 GCA_049694695.1 Steroidobacteraceae bacterium
TACCTGCATCTCGCCGCCGATCGTGCCCAGGCCGATGCGCTGATCAAGTCACGCGCCGTCGCCATTGCCTATGAAACCGTGACCTCGCCCGACGGCACGCTGCCGCTGCTGGTGCCGATGAGTGAAGTAGCCGGGCGCATGTCGGTGCAGGTCGGTGCTTACTACCTGCAAAAGGCCCAGGGCGGCCGCGGTGTATTGCTGGGCGGAGTTGCCGGCGTACCGCCGGCCAAGGTGGTGGTGATTGGCGGTGGCGTCTCCGGCACGCATGCGGCCGAGATGGCGCACGGCCTGCGCGCCGAGGTCACCGTGATCGATCGCTCGCTGCCGCGTCTGCGGGCGCTCGACGTGCAGTTTCACGGCGCCATCCTTACGCTCTATTCAACCTCCGATGCCATCGAGCGCGCGGTGGCCGATGCCGACCTGGTGATCGGCGCGGTGCTGGTGCCCGGCGCGGCCGCGCCCAAGCTGGTCAGCGAAGCAATGATCAAGCGCATGCGAGCTGGTTCGGTGGTAGTCGATATCGCCATCGATCAGGGTGGCTGCTTTGCCACCAGTCGTCCGACCTCACACGCCGACCCGGTGTATGTGCTGCACGGTGTCACCCACTACTGCGTGACCAACATGCCCGGCGCGGTGGCGCGCAGTTCGGCGCAGGCGCTCAACAACGCCACGTTGCCGTATGTAAAAGCCCTGGCGGACAAGGGTTGGCAGGCGGCGCTGGCAGCCGACGCCGGACTCAAGGCGGGGCTCAACGTGGTCGATGGGCGGGTGGTGCACGCCGCCGTGGCGCGTGACCTGGGGTTGCCACTAGCTCCGTAGCTTGTTTTTTTCAACAACTGCCAGCAATTCTTTCAGGGTCAGTTGGTCCTTTTCGCGCCCCAGCGCCAGTTTCGATCTTATCAGGTCGTCGACGCTAATGACGCGCACGCGACGCCCGAAAAGCTCAACTTCGATGGACTGCGCGCGCACCTGCTCGTAGTCGCCGACCCCGGTTATCGCACTGAGAAAATCGATGGGCCCCAGGTCGGTCTGCAGGTATAGGTTTTTCAGAGCGGCGCCAGGCTCTGGACTATCCAGGAACGATAGACGCTGGGGCGTAAAACGATGTGTTGGATGTAGTTGGCGGAATACATCGCGCAACTTGCCGAGATTTTCGGCGGTCAGCACCGCACATACGTCCAGATCACGTGTCAGTAGCGCCGAGCCGTGCAGAATGGCCGCAAACCCGCCGACGATTACAAAACCGACATCAGCCTCACACAGGCGCTGCAGCAATCGGTTGAGTTCGGTCACGCAGCTGCTGTCCTATTTTTTCCATTTCGAGTGCCAGGTCCAATGCCAGCTGGTGCTGGAGCGCACGTTGCTCGTATGAGCAGCGCAGACTCTCATCCACAAGGCTCAAGTCAAATCCGGCGCGCTCGGCTTCAGATATGGCGCTCATGAACCCTAACCCAGTTTGATCTTACCGCCGCCCGGTATACCGCCGCCACCGACTTCCGGCACGACGATGCGCGAGCCCGCTTCGCGCCGGTATTCGCGCGCTTCTTCGATGGCCTGTTCAAGCGCGGCGTGCACGGCCGCCGGAAAGCGCGTCAGCGCCTCATCGAGCGTCAGCGCATCAATTTCAAATGCCAGCGGCAACACGCCACCGGGCGTGAGCAACTGCGTTTGCCCTGAATACAGGACCGGGCGCGTAGCATCGGCAGCACCCTCGGCGGTTACCGGCAGCAGGCGGCGCACGGTACCGGCTTTGCGATCGGTGAATACTTCTTCGCGATACAGCCCGTTGCGATCCACCTGGATATCGGGCATCCCTGTTTCCTGTGCCATCGTCAATTCCTCACTAAATAATCAATGATCGGCAGGTCGGCCGGCAGCAGATCGAGCGCAGGCAATTCCTGCACATGCACCCAGCGCAGCGCCTGTCCTTCCAGTCCGCGCGCCTCACCGTCATAGTGCTCGATCAGCCAGACCAGTAATTCTACATGGCGCTCGGGATATTCGTGCTGCAGTTGCATGAGCGGCCGACAGCTGCGCACCTCTATGCCCAGCTCTTCAAACAGTTCGCGCCGCAAGGCCGCTTCGGCCGCTTCGCCCGGCTCGAGCTTGCCGCCGGGAAATTCCCATAGGCCAGCGAGCGTCTTGCCGGCGGGTCGCTGGCACACCAATACCCGGCCCTGTGAATCACGAAGCACGGCCGCGGCCACACGAATCGCTGCCTTATACGCAGCCTCAGCGAGCACGCCGCCCATCAGCCATCAGCCAGCAATCCGTGACACTGCTTGTACTTGCGGCCCGAACCGCACGGGCAGGGCTCGTTGCGACCGACCTTGCGATCTTCACGTACGAAAGGCGTGACCGTCGACCCACGCCCGATTCCAGCGCCACCGCCAGCGGTCGCGGCTGCGGCCGCGCCCGCATCAGCTGCGGCCGTCTCCGCAGCTTCCAGCGCCGAGGGCAACTCCGCGTGCTGTGCCTGCAGCGCCCGCATCAGGCGCTCGCGTCGCTCGGTTTCCTCGCGGTCAATCTGCTCCTGGGTACGAACCTCGAGCGTAGCCATGCGTGCGGCGGCGTCGAATTTGACGCGCCCGAGCATGGCGGTGAACAGCTCAAAGGCCTCGCGCTTGTATTCGTACCGATAGTCTTTCTGCGCATAGCCGCGCAGGTGTATGCCCTGGCGCAGGTAGTCCATGGCGGCCAGATGATCACGCCAGTGCTGATCGAGCACGTGCAACACGACATCGCGTTCAACATGGCGCATGAGCGGCGCCCCGAGACGCGTCACCTTGCTTTCGTAGCTGTCGAGCACACCCTGAATGATGCGTTCCCGCAGCGCCGTCTCTTCGATGTCCGGCTGCGCCGCCAGCCAGGGGCGAGCGTCCACAGCCGCGTTGAAATCGCGCTGCAGCGCGCCGCTGAGCCCCTCCAGGTCCCAGTTCTCATGCGGGCCATTGGGCAGATGCGCATCGATCAGGCCGGTGACGGCCTCACGGAACATGCCCGCCACGGCCTCGCTCAGATCAGAGGTACCCAGGATCTCGGTGCGCTGCTGATAGACCACCTTGCGCTGATCATTGGCCACGTCATCGAACAGCAGCAGCTGCTTGCGGATGTCGAAGTTGTGCGACTCCACCTTGCGCTGCGCCTTTTCGATCTGGCGGGTGAGCATGCCGCTCTCGATCACTTCGCCGGCTTTCATGCCGGCCATCTGCAACCAGCGCTTGGTGCGATTCGGATCGCCGAAGATGCGCATCAGGTTGTCTTCCATCGACAGATAGAAGCGGCTCGAACCCGGATCACCCTGCCGGCCGGAACGGCCGCGCAGCTGATTGTCGATGCGGCGCGATTCATGCCGCTCGGTGCCGATGATGTGCAGGCCGCCAGCGCTGATCACCTCATCATGGCGCTGCTGCCAGGCGCTGTGCGCGGCCGTCTGGGTGGCGGCGTCAACCGACTCGCCCAGGTCATGCAGCTCGGCTTGCCAGTTGCCGCCGAGCACGATATCGGTGCCGCGACCCGCCATGTTGGTGGCGATGGTGACGGTGCCCGGCCGGCCCGCCTGCGCAATCACGTGTGCCTCGCGCTCATGCTGCTTGGCATTGAGCACCTGGTGCGCAATGTTCTCCTTCTGCAGCAGGCCGGCGAGATATTCCGAGGTCTCGATGGAAGTCGTGCCCACCAGCACCGGCTGCGAGCGCGCGGCGCAATCGCGGATGTCGGCGATGATGGCCGCGAACTTGTCGGGCTGCGTGAGATACACGAAATCCGGGTTGTCCTTGCGGACCATCGGCCTATGGGTCGGCACCACGACCACCTCGAGCCCGTAGATCTGCAGGAACTCCGGCGCCTCGGTGTCGGCCGTGCCGGTCATGCCGGCGAGCTTCTTGTAGAGACGAAAATAGTTCTGGAAGGTGATCGAGGCAACCGTCTGGTTCTCCTCGCGCACCCGCACGCCTTCCTTGGCTTCGACCGCCTGGTGCAGACCATCGGACCAGCGCCGGCCGATCATGGTGCGGCCGGTGAATTCATCGACGATGATCACCTCGCCGTTGCGCACGATGTATTCGACATCACGCTTGTAGATGGCGTGGGCCCGCAGCGCGGCGTTCAGATGGTGCATCAGGCGGATATTGGTCGCGTCGTACAGGCTCTCGCCTTCGCGCAGCAGGCCGGATTCGAGCATCAGCCCTTCGACGCGCTCGTGACCGTCTTCGGTAAGATGCACCTGCTTGCCTTTCTCGTCGACTGAAAAATCACCGGGGCCGTCTTCGGCGGCCTGGCGCGTGAGGCGCGGCACCAGCTTGTTGACCTGCTGGTAGATCTCAGTGCTCTCTTCGGCCGGACCCGAGATAATCAGCGGCGTACGCGCCTCGTCGATGAGAATCGAATCGACTTCATCGATAATGGCGTAGACCAGCGAGCGTTGCACCCGATCCTCGAGCCGGAAGGCCAGATTGTCGCGCAGGTAGTCAAAGCCAAATTCGTTGTTGGTGCCGTAGGTGATATCGCAGGCGTACGCCGCGCGCTTCT
>JBAVRE010000152.1:0-3958 GCA_049694695.1 Steroidobacteraceae bacterium
GACCAGGGCAAGGTCATCGACGACGGCACGGTGTTTCACATGCGTGCGGGCGACTACCGTTTGTGTTCGCAGGAGCGCCAGCTCGAATGGCTGATGCGCTCGATGCATGGTTTCGACGTCTCGGTCGTCGAGGACACGCATGAAATTGCCGGGCTCGCGTTGCAGGGACCGACCAGCTGCGCAGTTCTGAAAGCCATCGGCTGCAGTGGCGTGGAGCACCTCGCCCCGTTCGCCATTGGCTGGTACCCGTTTGCCGGCGGCGAGCTCATGGTCTCGCGCACCGGCTACACCGGCGATCTCGGTTATGAACTATGGGTCGAGCCGGATCAGGCCGTACCGCTCTGGGATGCCCTGTTTGACAAGGGCGCCGTCCACGGCATTCGTCCGATGGGCACGCACGCGCTGGAAGTAGCGCGCATCGAAGCCGGCTTCATACAGGCGCAGGTCGATTTCATGCCTGCCGATCAGGCGATCTATCTTGATCGCGCCCGCTCGCCGTTCGAGCTGGACCTGGGCCGGCTGGTCGATTTCAGCAAGCCCAATTTCAACGGCCGGCGCGCCCTGCGGGAAGAGCAGCAACGCGGTTCGCGCTTCCGGCTGGTGCGTCTGGATATCGAAGGCAACAAGCCGGCGCGCGCCGCCTATATCTACGATCGCAGGCGCAAGGTGGTCGGCACCGTCACCTCGGCCGAATGGTCGCCCTCGGCCAAGGCCAACATCGCGCTGGCCTCGATGCACATGCCCTGGGGATTGCCGGGCGATGAACTGTGGGCGGAGATCTACTATCAGCGCGAGCTTAAATGGTCGCGCGTGATGGCACGCTGTCGCGTGGTGCCCGGCGCCTTCTATGACCCGCCACGGCGCCGCGCCACTCCCGCTGCCGATTTCTGAAGCGCGCGTAGTGCGCTTGCGCCATGCGGCATCGGCTCGATCCTCTGCTACGTCCCGCTTCGATCGCGGTGCTGGGCGCCAGTGAGCGCGCCGACACGGTCGGGCGCACCAGTGTGGAGAATCTGCGCCGTGGTGGCTTCGCCGGTCCTATATACGCGGTAAATCCGCGCTATAGCTCGGTGTGCGGCGTGCCCTGTTTTCCCAGCCTGGCCGCCCTTCCGGAGACCGTCGAACACGTCGTCTTCGCGGTCAGCGATGAGCGCATCGAGGTCGCGCTCGATGAAGCCATTGCGCACGGCGCACGCGCCGCGACCCTGATGTCCGCGCTGGTGCTCGCGCAGGATCAGGAACCACTGCTGCGCGAGCGCGTGCTGGCGAAGATCCGTGCTGCTGACCTGGTGGTCTGCGGCGCCAACGGCATGGGCTTCTACAATTTCACCGATAGCGTATGGGTCTGCGGCTTCGAGACCCGCGCGCACGCGCGCACCGGCAATGTCGCCTACATCAGTCACTCGGGCTCCGGCATGTGCGGCATCGTCGATTGCGAGGAGCGCATCGATTTCAACCTGGTAGTTTCCACCGGCCAGGAACTCATCGTCAGCATGGACGAGTATCTCGATTTCGCGCTCGATCAGCCCGCCACCCGCGTGGTGGGTCTGTTCATGGAGACCGCGCGCAATCCCGCAGGACTGATACGCGCTTTTGCCAAGGCACTGCAACGGCGCATACCCATCGTCGCGCTCAAGGTCGGTCGCACGGAGCTGTCGGCCAGGCTGACCGAGTCGCATTCGGGCGCGATTGCCGGCGAGGACGGCGCCTACCAGGCCTTGTTCGATCGCTACGGCGTGCAGCGGGTGCAGGACATGGATCAGCTGACCACGGCGCTGATCATGTTCGCGCAGCCCCATCCGGTTGGCGCGGGCGGCCTGGTGTCGATCCATGACTCGGGCGGCGAGCGGCAGCTGCTCATCGATCTGGCGCACGATGCGCAGCTGCCGCTGACCCAACTCAACGCCGCCAGCACTGAAAAACTTGCCGCACTACTGGACCCGGGGTTACCTGCGATCAATCCGCTCGATTCCTGGAGCACGGGCGGACCGGACTATCACGCCGGCATGCGAAACTGCTTCAGCGCCCTGATGAGCGATCCCGCCGCGGCCTTCGGCGCCGTGATCCACGATCGCGTGGCGGGCGGCGGCATCCACCCGAGCTATCCCGATTATCTGCGGGCCGGCCACCAGGCCTCCGGCAAGCCCGCCTTCCTGGTCGCCAACCGCCAGGGCACCGGCGCGGATCCGCAGGTGGTGGCCGTCACCCGCGCCGGGCTTCCGGTGATCGATGGCGTGGCCGCGTTCCTGCGCGGCGCAAAGTGCCTGCTTGATTACCGTGACCACGTGGCGCGCGATCAGGTGGCGCAGCAGCGTCGCGTGGCGGCGCGCACTGCCCTGCTACCCGAACCGCCGGCCGCACTCGCCCGCTGGCGCACGCGCCTCGATGCTGGCAGTACGCTCGATGAAAGCGAGGCGCAGCAATTGCTGAGTGACTTCCAGCTGCCAGCCAATCCCTCGCGCATTGTGGGCAACGCCGCCGAGGCGCGCGGCGCCGCCCAGGAACTGGGTTACCCCGTAGTACTCAAGACTGCGATGCGCGGTATCAACCACAAGTCCGACCAGGGCGGCGTGCAACTGGGCATCCGGGATGCAGCGGGCCTGAGCGCCGCCTACCAGGAACTGGCCAGTCGTCTCGGGCCGCGGGCACTGGTGGCGCCCATGGTTGGCGCCCAGGGCGTGGAGATGCTGCTCGGCATGATTCACGATCAGCAGTTCGGCCCGGTGGTGCTGCTGGGCTTTGGTGGCGTGCACGTTGAAGCACTGGCCGATGTGGTCTACGCTCTACCGCCCTTCGATGCCGATGAAGCCGGCCGGCTGGTGCAGCGCCTGAAGAACGCCGCCCTGCTGCGCAGCCCGCGCCATAAGCGCCCGCTCGCGCTGGCTGAATTCTGCGTCGTGGCGGCGCGCTTCGCGGCGCTGGTCGCCGAGCTTGGCGACAGCCTGAGCGAGATGGATCTGAACCCCGTGATCGTGCATGCCGATGGCTGCACGATCGTCGATGCCCTGATTATTGCCCGGAGGCAAACTTTATGAGTCTTCAGACACTGGCCGGACAGGATCGGAACTATTGGCAGGCAGCGGCGCACAGCGCTGCTAAGCGTATCGAGACACGCCTGTTCATCGATGGCCAATTCGTCGATGCCGCCAAGGGCGCACGATTCACGACCGTCAATCCGGCCAATGGCGAGCCGCTGGCAGAGATGTCGGCAGGCACGGCCGACGACATTGATCGGGCCGTGGCCGCGGCCCGGCGCGCCTTCAGGAGCGGCGTCTGGTCGCGCCTGGCGCCACGCGCGCGCATGGACATCCTGTTTCGCTTCGCGACGCTCGTCGACCAGCATGCCCAGCAGCTGGCGGTGCTGGAAACCCTCGACATGGGCAAGCCCATCGCCGATGTCATCAGCGCTGACCTGCCGGGCGTGATCGACACCATCCGCTTCATGGCCGAGTGCATCGACAAGATCGACGGCTCGGTCACCAACACCGAAGCGGGCGTCATGCACATGGTGCTGCGTGAACCCCTGGGCGTGGTCGGCGCCATCTCGCCCTGGAATTATCCCCTGCTGATGGCGGTCTGGAAGATCGCGCCGGCGCTGGCGGCTGGCAACTGTGTGGTCCTGAAACCGGCCGAACAGGCGCCGATGAGCTGCCTGTTGCTGGCGCAGCTGTTTGTCGAAGCCGGCGGGCCGGCTGGTGTTTTCAACGTCGTCAACGGACTCGGCGAAGTCGCGGGCCGCGCGCTCGCACTGCACGCGGATGTCGCCAAGATCAGCTTCACGGGCTCGACCGAAGTCGGCAAACTGATCCTGCAGTATGCGGGTCAGTCGAACCTGAAACATGTGGGCCTGGAATGCGGCGGCAAGTAGCCGCAGGTTTTCCTGGCCGATGTTGCCGACCTGGACCGCGCCGTCACGGCAGCCTACCGCGGCATATATACGAACATGGGCGAAGTGTGC
>JBAVRE010000153.1:0-2456 GCA_049694695.1 Steroidobacteraceae bacterium
CTCACCAGTGAGGTCATCTATGGCATCGAGTCCGACCAGCGTGGCGGGCTCTGGCTCAGCGGCAACGCGGGCCTGCTGCGCTTCGACCCGGCTACTGGCGAGGCACGCCCCTATCACCGGGAGCACGGACTCCAGGGAGAGGAGTTCAACTTTGGCGCTCATTTTCGGACGCGCAGCGGCCTGTTGGCGTTCGGCGGGTCGAAGGGTTTCAATCTTTTCGACCCGCTGCGTGCCATCGAGCAGTCCGTTCCACCCGGGGTCGTACTGACGAACGTCGAGGTACTGAACAAGCCGGCCGTGACCACCAAGCCCTATCCGCTGCTCGACCGGCTCGAGCTTGGTTACCGTGACACCATCGTGTCCTTCGAGTTTGCGGCGCTCGATTACGCCGCACCGAACCAGAACCGCTACGCCTATCGACTCCGCGGCTTCGATCAGGATTGGGTCCAGCTGCGTCACCGGCGCGCGGTCTCTTACACAAATCTCGACCCGGGCAGCTATGTGCTCGAGGTCAAGGCGGCGACCAGCGACGGCGTCTGGGGTCCGGCGGCCCTCAGTCTGCCGATCGTGATGGCGCCGGCACCGTGGCGCACGCTCTGGGCGTATGCGGTCTATGCCACAGCCCTGGGTCTGCTGATGTATGGCTGGCACCTTGCTCAGCGTCGCCAGCTGGCCCGGGTCGCCGAGTACGGGCGTCGGCTCGAGACCGAAGTCGCCGACCGGACCAATGAACTGCGCGAGCGCAATGCCGAACTCGACCGCATGAATCAGGTCAAGGGCGACTTCATGGCGCGCATGAGTCACGAGATCCGCTCGCCCATGAACGGTGTGATCGGCACGCTCGAGCTGCTGCAGCGTACGCCGCAGTCGGCGCAGCAGGCGAAACTGGCAACGACTGCCAGAACTTCGGCGCAGTCGCTGCTGCGAATTCTGAATGACATCCTGGATCTGGCGAAAGTAGAAGCCGGGAAACTGGGCCTCGAACCTGAGGCCTTCGATATTGGCGCGCTGATCGGACAGACCGCGCAGTTGCTGGCGCCGCAGGCGGAGGCCAAGCGACTGGAGCTGATCGTTGCGGTGGCGCCGGCAATTGATCATCTGGTCGTGGGCGACGCGCTGCGGATCCAGCAGCTGCTGACCAACCTGATTGGCAACGCCGTCAAGTTCACCGAACGCGGCGAGATCGTGGTGCGCGCAACGGTCGGCGACTCGAGCGCTACTGACCAGGAAATCATGATCACTGTGCGCGATACCGGCATCGGCATGACGCGCGAGGCCCTGGCACGAGTGTTCGAACCCTTTGCCCAGGCCGATGAGTCCACCACCCGTCGCTTCGGCGGCACCGGCCTTGGGTTGGCGATTTGCCGCGAGTTGGCAGCACTCATGGGCGCTTCGATCAGCGTCGAGAGTGAGCCGGGGCGCGGCTCGGTCTTTACACTGCGATTGCGCCTGCCGCGCGGGATCCTGATTGCCCGGCCGGACGCAGATAGGCTTGCCGGCTGCCGCGCGCTCATCGCCAGCGGCCGGCCACCCTTGCTCGCCGCCATCGTCGATGACGCACGTACCTGGGGGCTGGCGCTCGAGACAGTGGCGAGCGGCACCGAACTTGCCGGGCGCCTGGCCGAGGTCGCTGCCGACCCAAAAGCGCCACGGATCGACGCTGTAATTATCGACGCCGATTCGCTCGCTGAGGAGGCCGTAGCGTTTGCGCGGGACAGAGCGCAATCTGGCCGGCCACCCGTGGTATTCCTTTGCTCTGGCGATCCGCAGCTGCGCGCGCGCCTCGGCGCGCTCGATGCGGCGACGGCGCTCGTTGGCAAGCCCGTGCAACACCTGGAGCTGCACGAAGCGCTGCTGTGCGCTCTCGGTCGCCAACCCAAGCCGATTGTTGCCACCCCAAGACCTGGTGGCGACCGGCGCTTGCCGGCGCACGTGCTGGTGGCCGACGACAACCCGGTAAACCAGACCGTGGCCGAAGGATTCCTGATTGAAATGGGGTGTACGGTGACCTGCGTTGGCGACGGGCGCGCTGCGGTGACGCGTGCCAGCTCCGGCGCCTTCGACCTTATTCTCATGGACCTGCAGATGCCGGACATCGACGGCATCGACGCGACCGCGATGATTCGTCGCGCGGAGGCCGCCGCCGGCGGGCGACGCACACCAATAATCGCGCTCACGGCGAATGCCTCGGCGACGCATCGCAAAGACTGCCTCGCGGCCAGCATGGATGATTTTCTGGGTAAGCCGCTTTACCTGGAGGACTTGCGCGAGGTGCTGCAGCGCTGGATGCCTGGGCACGTGTACGCCCCGGAGAGCCCGCGCCCCGCAACGCCCCTGGTGGCTGAGCCCGCAGAGGCAAGCACGCTTTTGGACGCCGAGATGATTGCTGGCATACGCTCGATATCGCGACCTGGCCAGACCAGCCTGTTCACGCGATTGGTCCAGCTGTTCGCGGC
>JBAVRE010000154.1:0-2954 GCA_049694695.1 Steroidobacteraceae bacterium
ACTTCCGCAAAAATCGCCTCGATGTCGGTCGCGACCGAGACCAGCACCAGTCCATTCAGGCTCATGGCTCGGCGCGAGAAGAGATAGTCAGCTATGGCGGCAGCACGCGTCGTCCCGTAACTCTCGCCCAGCAGAAACTTCGGCGATCCCCAGCGATTGTGGTCGCTGACGTACTGGGCGATGAAGCGACCGACCGAGTCGATATCGGCATCGACGCCCCAGAAATCCTCGTCGCGCTTGTCGCAGGCGGCGTGGCTGATTCCCGTGCCGACCGGGTCGATCATGACGAGGTCACTCGTATCCAGGACACCAAATTCGTTATCGACCACCTTGTAGGGCGCTGGCGGCGTCGGCAACGGATCGGCGACCACGACACGTCGCGGCCCAAGCACACCCATATGCAGCCACACGGAGGCAGATCCCGGCCCGCCATTGAATGCGAACATGATCGGGCGGCTGCCCGCATCCTTCACGTCGCGCTTGGTATAAGCGACGTAGCCCATGTTGGCTATGGGTTTGTCATCGTTGTCCAGGATGATGAGCGTTCCGGCGGTAGCCGTGTAGTCCAGGGTCTTGCCGCCGACGCTCAGCCGGTGCTCGGTCACGGATTGTTCAGCCGACGGGGCTATCCATTCTGAATGTTTGTCATCGTCCTTGACCGCTTTCCTGCACAGGCGCCCGATATCGGGCTTGTCACGCTCGCTCGGGGCTTCCGCGAAACAACTGAAGGTTGTCGCTGTGAGCGACGCAACCAACAGGGCTGTACAGACCGTTTTCATGGAAGCTTTCCTGCGCTGCATGCAATGGTCGGGAAGAGTGGCCGAATGCGCTTTAGCAGTCAACCCTTGGCAGGCGCGCGCCTGGTGATCGAGTCACGGATCGCGCGGATATGCTCAGGGCCAATTCCGCAACAGCCGCCAACGATGCGTGCGCCCCGCTCGATCCAGTCATTCACCCACACCAGGTAGTCAGCCGGCGTCAGGTCACTGCGCATGTCGTTCAGATCCACGTTGGCGTTAGCCTTCACCTCCATGCTGCGCGGCGTGAACGCATTGGCGTACACGCCGATTCCGGGAGCTGGCGAATGCGCGATGCGGCGTAGCGATTTGGCCGCGACGCTGACGGCCGCGCCCATGACTTCCGGTTTGCTGCAGTTGAAGAGCAGCGAGTCCGCCCCAAGGCGCACGGCCGCGGCGACGGCATCGACCACGCTTTGACCTGAGCGCAGTCGCGGCTCGATGGCACTGACCGCGTCGCCGTCCCGGAGCGTGAACGACAGCCACAGCGGCTTGCCATCGTGGCCAATGACTTCCCGTACCAGTTCCGCTTCCTCGATAGTGCTCAACGTTTCTGCCAGCCAGTGATCCACCCAGGGCCGCAGGCCCTCGACCAGGGTGGAGAGGATGGGTCGGGCAAAGGCCGGATCGAACCATTCCGCGCGATACGAGCCGCAGATCGGCGGCAGCGAACCCGCCACCAGTACGCGGCGCGGGGCATTATCAGCCGCCGCCCGGGCCAGACGGCCCGCCAGACGGGCCAGTGCCAAACCGTCCTGCGCAAACCGCTGTGCACCGATGTGGAACGGCACCAGGGCATAGCTGTTGGTGGTAATGACGTCAGCGCCGGCATCAATAAACGCCTGGTGCACGCGCGTGACGAAAACCGGCGCATCGATCAGTGCCAGAGCCGACCATTCCGGTTGGCGAAATGGCGCGCCCATGCGCTTGAGTTCCCGGCCGGTACCGCCATCGAGCACGGTAATGAGCGCCTGCTTGTCGGCGGCCGAGCTCACAGCCAGCGCCGCACCCGGACACAATATTGCGCATAGACTTCGCCAAACTTCAGCGCCATCACCCGTTCTTCCGGAATGATCTGGAATCGCTGTATGTACAGAACGAACGCCACTGGTCCTGCCAGGCCCCACGGCGCCCCCAGCATCACCGCCCAGCCGATGAGTGCCAGCAGCAGCCCCAGGTACATCGGATTGCGCGACACCCGAAACGGTCCCCCACTCACCAACGCCGTAGCCGCCTCCGGCCTGAGCGGATTTACCGTGGTCTTCGAGCGCCGGAATGCCAGCATGGCGCTCAGCGCAAAAAGAACACCAGTCAGAAACAGTACGCCCGATACCACGTGGCGAAGCGAGCCTGACAGCTCCATCTGCGGGGTGAGTTTCGCGAGTTGCCACATCACACCCGCCAACAGCAACGCAACCAGCGGTGGTGGCAGCCTCAGCTCCAGTCCGCGGCGCCTCGACCCATCAGTCTGAACAGCCATCTCGATCCCTCCTGTCCGCCAACCGATTCACCGGCATTGCGCCCGAATCATGCAAGGCGCTGGCGTAACCAGGCGGCAATGTCCTGGATCTCTGCAGGGCAAACCGCATGGGCCATGGGATATTCATGCCAGTCCACACTTACACCCAGCGCGCGCAGCAGCTCGCGGCTGTGCGCGCCCAGCTCCAGCGCCAGTACCGGATCATGGCTGCCGTGGCACATCAGCACCGGGGTAGCGCGGCCAGCGGCAGTGAGTTCGCCCGCGGCCGTCGCCTCCAGCGGCAAATAAGTGGACAGGGCCATGATACCGGCGAGCGCTTCGCGCTGGCGCAGACCGGCGTGCAGCGCAATGGCGCCGCCCTGTGAAAAGCCGGCGAGCACGATGCGCCTGCGCGGCACGCCCGCCGTGACCTGCACATCGATCAAGCTGTCGATGAGTGTGGCCGCAGCGCGAATGCCAGGCTCATCGTGCACGGCATTGCGGTCCAGGCCTCGAATATCGTACCAGGCACGCATCCGCATGCCGCCATTGAGCGTAACTGGTCGGGGCGCAGCGTGCGGAAAAACAAAGCGTGTCGACAGTTTCGGCGGCAATTTCAGTTCCGGCACGATCGGCACAAAGTCGTAGCCGTCTGCGCCCAGGCCGTGCAGCCAGATCACTGCGGCAATGGCCGGCGT
>JBAVRE010000155.1:0-15338 GCA_049694695.1 Steroidobacteraceae bacterium
CGCCTACGCCGCCGCCACCGAGTGCTGCCGCCGAGCGCGCCGCGGCGGTGGCCGAGCGTGCGGCTGCCGCCGAGCGTCAGCGTCAGGAAGCTGAAGATCATGCTCGCGAGCAACGGCGGCGCGACGCCGAGCAGCAGGAGGCGGCCAGACGCGCTGCCGAGCGCGCGGCGGCCGAGCAGGCCGCTGTGCAGAAGGCGCAGGCGCTGGCTGAGAGCGCCGCGAAGCTCAAGGCGCAGCAGGCCGCAGCAGACAAGGCGAGGCGGGAGGCGGAATTGCGCGCCCAGCTGGCCAGCGAGGAGCGGATCAACGCCGCACGCGGCAGCGCGGAGATGGCCTCCTACCTGGCGCTGATTACCGGGCGGATCAATCGCGCCTGGATCCGCCCCTCCAGCGTGCGGGCGGGGTTAAGCTGCATACTGCACGTGACCCAGGTTCCGGGTGGCGAGGTGACAGGTGTGCAGATCGTCAGCTGCAACGGTGACCAGGCGGCGCGCGAGTCTATCGAAGCGGCGGTCTATCGAGCCTCGCCGCTGCCGACGCCCTCGAATCCGGACCTGTTTGATCGTAATCTGACTATCAGGTTTCATCCCGATGAGTGAGTACATGATTAAGAAGATTCTGCTGCTGATCGTGGCCGTGCTGGCGCCAATGGCGCATGCCGAGTTGCAGATCGACATTACCCAGGGTGTGACCGATCCCATTGCGGTGGCGATCGTGCCGTTCGGCAATGTGGCGCCGGCCGGCGGCGGCTTTGATCTGGCGGCCGTGGTACAGCACGACCTCGACGGCAGCGGGCGCTTCAAATCGATGAGCCGTGCCGCCATGAGCTCACAGCCGCAGCACGCCGTCGATGTCGTCGCCGCCGACTGGCATGCGGCCGGCAATGACTACGTACTGGTGGGACGGGTCACGGGCGCCAGCGCAGCGAGCGCTGCGCCGTTGCTCGTGGCCTGCGAGCTGGTCAACGTGCTCACCGGCCAGGTGCTTGGGGCCACGCACTTCAACGCCACGCCAGCCACGCTGCATCAGGTTGCCCATCAAGTCAGTGACTTCGTGTTTGAGAAGATCGTCGGTGTGCGTGGCGCGTTCGCTACGCGCATTGCCTATGTGGTGGTCAATGGCGCGCCACCCGCCCAGCACTACCAGCTGTTTGTGGCCGATGCTGATGGCGAGAATGCGCAGGTGGTGCTCGACTCCAGCCAGCCGATCATGTCGCCGGCCTGGTCGGCGGATGGTCAATGGCTGGCCTACGTATCCTTCGAGAACCGGCTCGCCGCCATATACGTGCAGCAGCTGCGCAGCAGCCAGCGCCAGCGTGTCTCGGCGCGCGCCGGCGTGAACGGCGCGCCGGCCTGGTCACCCGATGGCAAGCGCCTGGTGCTCACACTTTCGGGCTCGGGCGGCAACCTCGATATCTACGTGCTCGAGCTGGCCACGCAGGCGCTGGTGCGTATCACCGATGACCCGGCCATCGACACGGAACCAGCCTGGAGTGTCGATGGGAACGATCTGTATTTCACCTCGGATCGCTCCGGGGGCCCGCAGATCTATCGCACCGACGTAGCGGCGCATCAACGCGTCCAACGCATCACCTTCGGTTCTTCATATAATGCCCGGGCGCGGCCGGCGCCCGATGGGCGCTCGCTGGCCTTTGTCACGCGCGAGGGCGGCGACTATCGAATCGCCGTGCAGGATCTGGCCAGTGGCTCGGTGCGCGTGCTGACGCGTGGTGCGCTGGACGAATCGCCGGCCTTTGCGCCCAACGGCCTGACATTGATCTATGCCGGCCAGCAGGGCGGCAGACGGGCGCTGGCGACGGTGGCGATAGATGGCCAGGTTTCGCAGCGCTTGAAGGCAGAACACGGTGATGTGCGCGAGCCGGTCTGGGGACCCTTCCCCCGCGGCTGAAATCAAGGAGTATTGAACCATGAGCAGGAATTTACCGATGAAACTGACAATCGCGATCACCGGGTTCGCATTGCTGGCGCTGACCGGCTGCATGCACAAGAACGCTGTGAAAACGCCAGCTGGCGAGGCGGGCACAACGGTGCCTGGCAATGCCGCTGGCGGCCAGAATGGTACTGGTGCCAACGGCGATGCCGGCGCGAACAATGGCGCCAGCGCCGCGGCGGGCGGCACGGCCGGCGGCGGAGTCGAGGGCGCCTCGGCCCCACCCGGCATTGGCCGACTGGTGTATTTTGATTTCGACAGCAGCGAAATACGGCCTGAGTTCGTCAGCGTCATCGCTGCTCACGCGCACGCGCTGAGCGCCAACGCCAGTATCCGCGTGCGCCTCGAGGGCCATAGCGACGAACGTGGTTCGCCCGAATACAACATCGGCCTCGGCGAGCGCCGCGATCAGGCGGTGCGCCGCGCGCTGTTGCTGCAGGGGGTAGCCGAATCGCAACTGACTACTGTCAGTTACGGCGAGGAGCGACCCGCCGTCAGCGGCGCGAGCGAAGATGCCTGGGCCAAGAATCGTCGCGTTGAAATTGTCTACCTGAATTGACCCCATGAATACCAGAGCATTGTTCGCCGCGCCGGCTCTGCTGCTGGCCGCCTGTGCCACCAATCCGGCCGAGGATCCACTGCAGATCAGGCTCAACGATTTCGACACCCGCCTGGGCCGCGTTGAGCGGGTGGTCAGCAACCAGAGCCTGGTCGACATGTCCAGGCGCCTCGATGCCCTGGAGGCGCAACTGCGCGAATTACGCGGTAACGGTGAGGTGCTGCTCAACGGCAGTGAAGCGCTGCGGAAACAGCAGCGCGATCTGTATGCGGATCTCGACAAGCGTATCGCAGCGCTGGAGGGCGGCGTGCAGTCTGCGGCGGGTGCCAACGCAGGTGCGGCGGCCATGGCAGGCGCTGGCGCGACTGCCCCCGTGGACGACCAGGCGGTCTATGCGCGTGCCTTCGAGCAGCTTAAGGCCGGTGATTATCGGACCGCAATCGAGCAGTTTCAGGGACTCATCAAGAACTACCCGCAAAGTCAGTTGCTCGACAATGCACAGTACTGGATCGGCGAAGCCTACTACGTGACGCGCGACTACGATCTGGCAGCGAAGGCTTTTCGCGCTGTGGGCGAGCGTTGGCCCGCTTCCAGAAAGGCGCCTGATGCTCTGCTCAAGCTCGGCTATACGCAGTATCAGCAGAAGCATCTGCACGACGCAAGCGCCACGCTCACCGACGTTACGCAGCGCTTTCCTGGCACTGACGCCGCACGGCTGGCCGCTGAGCGGCTGCAAAAGATCGCCGCAGAGGGGCATTGAGCGCAGTGCCGCGAGCCGGGGAACGCCTTAAGATCACGGAGATTTTTCACTCGCTGCAGGGTGAGGCGCAATTTGCCGGCGTACCCAGCGTTTTTGTGCGGCTGACTGGCTGCCCGCTGCGCTGTCATTACTGCGATACCGCGTACGCCTTTCATGGTGGCGATTGGTGGACGCTGCCGGCCATTGTCGCGCGGGTCGCCGAGTTCAATACCAATGATGTGTGTGTGACCGGCGGTGAGCCCCTGGCGCAGCGCGCCTGCCCGAGCCTGCTGACGGCGCTGTGCGATCAGGGGCATCGTGTGTCGCTCGAGACCAGCGGCGCTATGCCGGTTGAGTCGCTGGATGCGCGCGTCATTCGCGTGGTTGATGTCAAGACGCCGGGCTCGGGCGAGGAATCGCGAAATCTCTACGATCAGCTGCTCACCCTCAGGTCGCAGGATCAGATCAAGTTCGTGATCACCTCGCGTGCCGACTACGAGTGGAGTCGCGCCAGGCTGCAGGAGTTGAGCCTTAGCAATCGCTGCGGCGTGCTGTTTTCACCCAGTCATGGGCAAGTGGCCGCACGAGATCTGGCGGAGTGGATACTGGCCGATCGCCTGCCGGTGCGCTTTCAGATCCAGCTGCACAAGATTCTCTGGGGTGACGAGCGTGGCCGCTGAGCGCGCAGTCGCCGAGCGCGCGGTGGTATTGCTCTCCGGCGGGCTCGATTCGGCAACCGCGCTGGCCTGGGCGCGCGAGTGCGGTTACCAGTGCTTTGCGCTCTCGGTCGCCTATGGCCAGCGACATCACGCCGAACTGGCCGCGGCCGTGCGTGTCGCCCGGGCACTGGGTGCGCATGAGCATCGGCTCATGCACGTAGATCTGGGCACGCTGGGTGGTTCGGCGCTGACCGACTCGGGCCTGGCCATTCCGGAGCGGAGCGCTGCTGAACCGGCCGCAGCGGGCATTCCGATTACCTATGTGCCGGCACGCAATACTATTTTGCTGTCGCTGGCCCTGGCCTGGGCGGAGGTGGTCGAAGCCCGAGCAATCGTGATCGGCGTCAACGTCGTCGACTATTCGGGCTACCCCGACTGCCGGCCGGAATTCATCGCCGCGTTCACCCGGTTGGCACAGCTCGCTACCAAGACCGGGGTCGAAGGCCGCACGCTGAGCGTGGCGGCGCCGCTGCTGCGCATGAGCAAAGCGCAGATCGTCCGCGAGGGCATGCGCCTGGGCGTCGACTATGCGCTTACCGTGTCCTGTTACCAGGCGGATGAGCAGGGCCGGGCCTGTGGACGCTGCGATTCCTGCCGCCTGCGCCGCGAAGGCTTTGAGGCCGCTGGCGTGCCCGATCCAACTCGCTACGCCTGAACCTGCAGTTCCGGTATCATGCCGCCCCTTCCGCAAGGCATCCGGGTCGGTAGCTCAGTCGGTAGAGCAGCGCCCTTTTAAGGCGTTGGTCGTGGGTTCGAGCCCCACCCGACCCACCATCAGCCTCTTCCAGAGACGTCCGCAGACTACCGCCGACTGCTGCTGAAATGGCTGAAATATAGGCACTTCAGTGAAAATCCGGCGTCCAGGGACGTCCGGGAAATTCGATTGACAGGCAGGCAAAGTGGGGGCATTTTTGGGGGCATCTGGGTGTGCGCAAAAGGAGATGCCCCCAAATGCCGATCACCGACGTTTTGATCAAAAGCGCGCGCCCGAGCGACAAGGCGCTCCGGCTCTTTGATGGCGGCGGCTTGTATCTCGAGGTCGTACCGAGCGGGTCGAAGTACTGGCGACTCAAGTATCGATACGCCGGACGAGAGAAGCGTCTCGCACTCGGCGTCTACCCCGAGACGGGTCTGAAGCTGGCGCGGCAGCGCCGTGATGACGCGCGCCGACTGTTGTCCAATGGCGTTGATCCCGGCGCCGCGCGGCTGGCGCAGAAGAACTCGCGCAAGACCGCCGCTGCCAACACGTTCGAGCCGCTGGCGCGCGAGTGGTTTGCCACCCGGCAGTCGTCATGGGTCGCATCACACGCCGCCAAGAATTGGCATCGCATCGAGAAGAACCTGTTGCCCTGGCTCGGGAAGCGACCGATCACGGAGATCACGGCGCCTGAGCTGCTCTCGGTGCTCCGGCGCGTGGAGAGTCGCGGCAAGCTGGATACGGCGCACCGATCGCGGCAGCTCGCCAGTTCGACAATGTGACCGGATGGCTCGCCTCGATTCAGGCGGGAGCGGGCGGAGCTTGGCCAGTCCGGTTCCTGTAATTAGGACATGAGCAAGGGCGGCTCCAAATGAACAATTGGTTGAAGGCTTACTGGATACAAGTAGCGCTGCTTCTGGCTATAGGCATGAACCTGGTGGCGTGTGCAAAGGAGCCCAGCCAAGTAGCTGAGCGCGAGTCCATTGATACAAAGGCGATTGAATCAGGGCCCGGCCAATAGTCACGAGTCAGCTGATTGCTGGCGCCGCGCGCCAATGAAACGTTCTTCGATCAGCTCGATCGGAACGCCTCCCGATTTGAGGATGGCGCCACTCACGATCTCCTGATGCAGATGCAGAAGGCCAATCCAACAGATAGGTACCCAGTGCGGTGCGGAGACGACCCGAGGTTCTTCGAAAGCAACGGGAAAATCTACTTTGAGAGTCGCTCCACGAGCTGGCCGCCGTCAGATACCTGGGACCAGTATCACTACGTTACTCACATTGAGAATGGGCAGGCGATTGAGGCGTGCCACTTCCGCTTTACGACCGAAGTTGCAGGTACGGCGGTAGATCCCCTGACCTTGAGGCCAGCGCCGCCAAAATAGCAGTGACGCAGCACTCTGCTTGATGCTTCACGCGCGAGCCTTCCCAATCGGCCCCCGTAATCGGGCTAATGTACTTGCCAATGGGGCTGGCGTTGCTGGAACTCCTACTGATACGGAACGAATCCCGGCGGGATTGGCTGGGCAAAGGGCCGGGCGCCGAAATTGACCTGCCACGTGGTGTCGGACCGTGGTTGTCCCGACGCTACCTCACCTGTGGTCGTGCCCGATGCAAAGAAGCACGCGCGGTATTCCTTGTTGTTTTCCAGTGGCAAACCACCGCTACCGCCAGGCGCACCGCCGATCCACACACCATTGACCCGACGATACAAGCGGTGCTGATCGAAGTCAGCGGCGATGCCGAATACTTCACCATCGGCATGCAGGCGTTGCTCTCCCTCCGCGATCGCCATGGTTTCATGACCAGGCGTATCAATCCCGCCAAAACGCGCCAAACACACGCCAATATTGGCCGCGCCGTGGCCGGCGAGGGAGCCCGTTACGCGCATCGTGCCCTCGAAGTAGGCCTTGCCCGCTGAGTAGCTGCGATCGGCATAGGCCTCCGTGTAGGCGCCACTCATCCCGCGCAGAGCGAGCTCGCCACGGACACTTTCGCCCTTCAGTGTAACCGAGCCGCCTACCTGGCCAGGGCCGCGGCGCTCGGGCATCACAAAGCGGGGCGTGGTCGGTCCGACGACAAATCCCTCAGTGGGCGCCGTCGCCCTTCCCTGGAAGGTTTGCGGAGTGGTGCCGGTCAGCACGCGGGTGATTTTGGCAATAGTGACGAGACTGTTGGCATCCGACTGGGTCGGAAACCCGTTGTTCAGATCAATACCAGTGTCCTTTAACACGACACCGGGTTTTCCGGTCGTAACCTCAGGCGTGCCACCGCCGTTCAATTTCACGCGCTGATCGTAGAATCCAATCGCAACGATGCGCCGGAGTCTTACTCCATTGGCCGCCGTGATTCGCCATTCGATCGGCTCATAGGACAACAGCAGCAAGCTCGCATCCGGGTCGCTGACCACGACGCTCACCATACCATCCGGATGCCGGCCGAATCCGCTGTGGCCGCCGCCGGGTAGAGGGGCGTCATTGATAGACACAACATGTACATGGGAATTGTTGGCCGGATACGGCGTCGAGGCCGCTGAGGCGGATTGCACCGGTTCAGGCGCTGGCAGCGCAGCGGCTTCTGACAGCCGGTTGCTGACTGGCGCGGCGCCCGGCGCGCTGAAAGCCGGCGCCTTGATGGATGGTGAGGGGAAAGCAGCTGACGTTTTTGGCATGACGGGGGTCAAATGCGCCGGCAGTGTGGCGTAGCTGACCGTTGGGTACATGGGCTCCAGGCCGTTGCCAATCCAGTGCCCGGCGCCGCCTTCTTCAGGCGCGAATCGGATCATGCCCGTCATGGGCATGCCGGTCGTGATCAGTGCCTGGAGAGCTGGCAATCGCGCGGCAAGTTTGAGAACCCAGGCCGGCGTCTCTGTGACGGTCGCGCGCGCCATGACCCACGTCTCACCGGGAGCACTGTGTATCTTGATCGTATCCACTGTAATCCGGCCGGCCGGCACGCAGCCGCCGCCACCGGGCAGGCCAAGTGCTGCGAGCGCTTCATCGGTTATTCGGAAGCGCACGCCGGACGGGTGTGGTACGGGTCCGGACGCCACTGAATCCACGTAGTCCATGGTCGCCAAGCCGGCTGATTCGAGTGCGGACAGCACCTGCAGGGCGGTCGCCATCGGCGCGTACTCATATTGATTTCGATCGGGGCGATCGTAGTACGTCACGGTGAACGAGCTGCCCGTATCACGCCGGGCAACTTGATCATCGCCACCCCGTTGCAGGCGCAATGGCAGACAAGCGACACCGCTTTGAGCCACCCAGTTTGGATCGCTCAGCTTCTCTTTTACCATTGCGGTCACTTGATCGTGCGTGGGCGGTTCAGCGAAGAGAGCTTTCGCCATAAGTCTCGCGGCATCGGCCGCTTTGGGGCCATTGGCCGCAGCAGCGGTGTCAAAGTCCATCTCGTAGGACGCGCGCCAGCCCTGCCGTGTGCGGATCAGTTTGGCGTGGCTGATGCGCTCGGCGATCAACTCGGGGAGTTTGGGGAACGCTCTTGCTGCTTCCGGCGTGGTTGCCCAGGTCGGCACAACACGTACCCGCGTGCGGTAGGCCACATCGTACACTTCCAAATCCATCACCTTTTCAGGCGATTTCTCGATCTGCTTGATGCCAGCGAACTCGCGCCGTCCATAGTCGATGCACATGGATTGCGGCATGGCATGCTGGGTGCTTTCATACCCTTCCCAGGTGAGGGCATAGTTCCGGGCGGGCCGCGGCCCGCTACCGGTTTCAACCTCGACGTCGCTTCGCTTGAGAAGTCCGTGAGCGGCGAGATAGTCGAGTTGCGCGATTTGTACCTCGCGCGACGGCTGGTAGCGCGGCTCGGTCTCCAACAGCAGCGTTATTGCATACTGGCCCGGGGCGGCGTTTGGAGTAATTCCCGCGAATCCGGCGACATCCGGTGGCGGCAGGCCCAGTTCTACGGTTGCGCATGGATCGTCACGGTCAATCATCAGCGCGTTCACAACCGCCTGTCGGCGTACCGACGCCTCCATCGCGCTCGCCACCGGCGCACGCGCACTGCCGCCCACCAGTCCGGTATCCCAGGCAATCCAGACGCCGTAGCCGCCAGCCGCTAGCGCGAACAACCCAATGAGTGTGACTATTAGTCTTCTGTTCACAGACTCTCCTTATCCAGCGTCGGGCCGCCAGCAAATAACATTGAAGATCAACGAGCGCACGGAACCGGTGCTCAATCGGAGACGCTGTGTAGTCATTTTGGACGTAGTGTGCGGTGGCAGCACCAGTAACTGACCGGTACGGGGGCCGGGATAAAACGTTGGCTCTGGGGGTCTACCCTTACGTCTCGGCGGAATTGACTCGAGCCAGGCATCTGGTCGCGCGCCGTTTCCTGGAGCAGGGAATTGATCCAGGCGGCCGACGTGCTGAGGTGCGACGCGGGTCGCGCGAGCCAGCGAGCTTTCCTGTGGTCGAAGGGGGCTTTGTGCACATTGGAGGGCTGGGCGCCCCCAAACACTATATCGGGGAGGGTTAAAGTCCTATTTATTGCGATAAACGTGCATTATAGTATAGCGACCATGCTGGAAAAGAGCCGCTTTCCGCCTTCCAGAGCTCGCCTGGCTGCCGTGTTGCAAGCCGGGCGGGAGCTGGTATCCATTGGGACCACCGTCTCGACGCTCGGCGTCGGCCGCCCCGAGGCGGCCAAGCTCCTGTCGCGGTGGCAATCCCAAGGATGGTTGCGCCGCGTGGGCCGCGGGCTCTACGTCCCAGTACCCTTGGAACTGGCCGACGTCGGACAAGTTGTCCAGGATCCGTGGGCCATTGTTCCACCCCTGTTTGGCGCTTCCTACATCGGTGGCTGGACCGCCGCGCACCACTGGGAGATGACCGAGCAACTGTTCAACGAGACGCTGGTCTTTACGACGAAGCGCGTCAAACAGGCACACCCGGTCGCCAGTGGCATTCGATTTGCCGTCCACCGTGTCGCACCGGTCCAGCTATTTGGTCTGGTGACTCTATGGCGCGGCCGACAGCGTGTGATGGTCTCCGATCCCGCGCGCACACTAGTGGACATGCTGGCCAGAACCGACACCGGTGGTGGCATCGATCATGTCGCCGAGTGTCTGGTGGCATACCTGAGAGATCCCAAGGCAGACCGCAAGCTTCTCCTCCAGTACGCGCAGAAACTGGGCAACGGCGCGGTCTTCAAGCGACTCGGATTTCTTGCCGCATCCCAGGCAGGCGAGCAGTTGCTGGTTGAGGCCTGTAAGAACCATCTGACGCAAGGGTATGCGCGCCTCGACCCCGCGTTGGCGTGTCCACGGCTCGTGACTGCCTGGCGACTCTGGGTTCCGGAACGCTGGGGACGTCGTCGCCGTGATTGATCGGAATGAGATCCTTGAGCTCGCCGGCGCGCTCAAGCTGTTGCCGTCTATCGTTGAGAAGGACTACGTGCTCGGCTGGTTGTTGGCAGGAATCGATGCGCACCCTGTTCTCCGCCAGTCGTGGGTCTTCAAAGGCGGAACCTGCCTGAAGAAGTGCTACTTCGAGACTTACAGATTTTCAGAAGATCTGGATTTTACACTCCAGGACGAAGACCATCTCGACGAGGCGTTCTTGATCAATGCACTCGGCCAGGTCGTCAAGTGGGTCGCGACGGAGTCGGGTCTCACGCTGCCTGCCGCGGAGATCCGGTTGGATTTCTATGAGAACCCGCGGGGTCACCGATCCTGTCAGGGAAGGATCGCCTACCGCGGTCCCGTGTCTCCGCCTGGGGGAGGGTGGCCAAAGATCAAGTTGGACCTGACAGCGGACGAGCGATTGGTGCTCGCACCGGCGCGGAATGATGTGTTTCATCCGTACTCCGATCGTCCGGTCGCAGGCATCCGGTCTCAGTGCTACGCGTACGAGGAAGCCTTTGCGGAAAAGGTTCGGGCGTTGGGTGAGCGTACGCGTCCTCGCGACCTATATGATGTTGTAAACCTGTACCGCCACGGTGACAGTCGTCCTGCCGCGTCCGTATTACGCGACGTTCTCAGGCAGAAGTGCGACTACAAGGCAATAGAAGTGCCACGCCTCGCAGATCTTGAGCCCCATATGGCTGACCTGAAAGCCATGTGGGAGAACATGCTGGCACATCAGTTACCCATTTTGCCGCCTATCGAAGGGTTCCTGGATGAATTGCCGGAGATCTTCTCCTGGATAGAAGGAGAAGCTGAATCCCCGCAGCGTTTGCCTATGGCCCTGGCTGCCGGGGACAGTACGGTTCGAGACCGCGTACTCCCGCTGGCCATACCCCTGCGCGCGCGGGTACCCCTGGAGATCATTCGCTTTGCGGCGGCCAACCGACTCTGCATCGACCTGGCCTATGGCGGCGGCGTTCGGCGCATCGAGCCTTACTCATTGCGTCGAACGAGCGAAGGCAATTACCTACTTCACGCCGTACGCCGGAGTGACGCCGAAGATCGGTCTTATCGCGTAGATAGAATTGAGTCGGCCGTCGTTACTAACGAACGGTTTCAACCCAGACACCTGATTGAACTGACTTCCAGTGGTCCGCAGCCGGTCCCTCAATCAGCAACTCGCCGCGCAACCATTTGGCCGTCTTCGCAGAACGTTCGTGCCGGCTCGAAGGGACATAGGAGGCCGGGACCGATCTACGTCTTCCGATGCCCAGTTTGTCAAAAGACCTTCAAGCGCACGTCATACGACAGCGGACTCAATCCACACAAGAATCGGCTGGGCTACGGTTGTGCCGGTCGTACGGGACTATTCGTCAAATAAGGAACCTGAAGGTAGACGAAAATTTCGACCTGAGAGTATCGGCTAATCGGGAATCCGGCAGCGACTATTTGGGAATCAAGTATAGGCAAAAATGGGGGCATTTCTGGGGGCACCAGCAAGCTACGCGCCAGGAATACGCTTTAATTAACAAAGAGGTACGATGGAGTCTTGGTGGCCACCCGACCCACCATGATTTGTAGGCTTTCGTGACTTCTCGCTCTCGGTCATTTGCTCCGTAAGTGTCGAATAAGTGCAAAGGCGCCCGGCGGGTGTGTGCAAAACCGGCGGGTGCCTGACCACGTCGCAACTCACAGGCAGCACATGGCTGGCGCGGATTCTAGCTTTTGTTGAGCATCTAGGTGGTAGTCCGGATGACTTTGCTGGTACGCGCCAATAACGTGTCTGAGAGGAGACACTAGCCGATTGGTAAGCCTGTCAAAACGCTTGTATACATTTTGGCTATCGCCTTGGTTGGCTGCGCCAGCATGCCACGTGACGAACTAGCGTGGCAAGCCCTGCATGTTGTTGACGTTGCCCAGACGGCGCAGATCTCCAGGCACCCGGAGTGCTATCACGAAGTTGGTTCGTCCTACTTAATTGGCCAGCATCCGGATCTTCTTCAGGTCTTAGCGTGGGGCGTGGCCGAAGGGTATGGGCACTATTGGATTTCCGACTGGCTCGCGGATCACAAGATGAAGCGCACGCGCCAAGTCTGGGAAGTCATCACGATTGGCTACAAAGGGTATACGTTGCGCGCAAACGATTTAGAGGGCATCTACACTGGAAACGCCACTTGCCCCAGCGACTAAAAGTCACAGCACTAAAGTTACGCCGGTCTAACGCGCGCCCTGGCTTTGCCGGCGTCCCGCACTACTCCCGCGACGAGAAAAGCGCGCGCCCCCGCGCATGAGTCGGTAGTCCCTAACCTATGACGGCGCTACGCACCACGGGATACCGCACGGCATATCGGGCGAAGCGCCAAAGCGCGAAACGCAAGAAAACAAGGCGCGCAAGCGCTTATGTGAACCCCACCCGACCCACCATTGGCCGGTCGGCAAGCAGGACTGGGACCCGCAGCAGTCGGCGCGTTAGCAGCGTTGCAGATATAAACCCCTATTGTCGGTGGCCGGCGGTTGGCGTATCTAAAAAGCGATGAACGCAACTGCCGTCCACTCTGCATCAGACACCCGCACCCGCCGCCTGGCGATGGTGCAGAACCACATTGCCCATCGTGGGGTCCGCGATGCGCTGGTGCTCGAGGCCCTGAGCCAGGTACCGCGCGAGCATTTCCTGCCCAGGGACCTGCGCGAGTTTGCTTACGACGACACGCCGCTGCCCATTGATCAGGGCCAGACCATCTCGCAACCGTACATCGTGGCGGTAATGACCGAGGCCTTGCGGCTGCGCGGCGGTGAAAAGGTGCTTGAGATCGGGACCGGCTCGGGCTACGCGGCCGCCGTGCTCGCCCGGATTGCGGCTGAGGTCTACACGGTGGAGCGCCACGGTCAACTTGCCAGCAAGGCGGTTGATGTCCTCTCGGCCCACGGCTATCACAACGTGCACGTCCTGCATGGTGACGGCACGCTCGGCTGGCCCGAGCACGCGCCCTTCGATGCCATTGTGGTTGCCGCCGGCGGTCCGGAGGTGCCAGCGTCCCTCAAAAGCCAGCTGAAGATCGGCGGCCGCCTGGTGATCCCGGTTGGCGCGGACCGCACTCTCCAGGAACTGGTGCGCGTCACCCGGGTGTCCGCGCACCAGTACCAGACTGAAGAAATCGCGGACGTCCGCTTTGTGCCCCTGGTGGGCGAAGAGGGTTGGGCGCCGGAACAGCATGAGCCTGGCACCAGTGCCAAGGCGAGTGTGCTGCAGCAACAGGACAGTGACGCCGAGCTGGCGCGACTCATCGCCACCCGCTGCGAGCGATTCACCGACATCGAATCCGTCGATCTTGAGCCATTGCTGCGGCGCATTGGCGATGCACGCGTCGTGCTGCTCGGCGAGGCCACGCATGGGACTTCGGAATTCTACCGGATGCGCGAGCGCATCTCCCGTGAACTGATCGAGCGCCGGGGCTTTTCGTTCATTGCCATTGAAGGCGACTGGCCGGATGCGGCTCGCGTGGATCACTACGTACGCCATGCGCAGTATCGGCCATCGGAGTGGACCGCCTTTGCGCGCTTTCCGGTCTGGATGTGGCGCAACGAGGAGGTACGCGGCTTCGTCGACTGGCTGCGCAGCTACAACACCGACCTCGATCCCGGGCGGCGCGTCGCTTTTCACGGTCTCGATCTCTACAGCCTGTTCAGCTCCATTCACGCCGTTCTGCGCTACCTCGATCAGGTCGATCCAGACACGGCGCGCATCGCGCGCCTGCGTTATGGCTGCCTGACACCGTGGCAGACCGACCCGGCCACCTATGGCCATGCCGCGCTCAGCGGCAGCTATCGCAGCTGCGAGGCCCAGGTGGTCTCGGTGCTGCAGGATCTGCGGGTCAAGGAGCAGGCCTATGCCGAACACGACGGCGAACGGTTTCTCGATGCCATGCAGAACGCGCAACTCGTGACCAACGCTGAGCGCTACTACCGCATCATGTACTACGGGTCGCGGGCCTCATGGAATCTGCGCGATCAGCACATGTTCGACACGCTGACGAGCCTGCTGAGCTTTCACGGCCCCGACAGCAAGGGCATTGTGTGGGCGCACAACTCGCATGTCGGCGACTCCGCGGCGACGGAAATGTCGGCTCGCGGCGAATACAATATCGGACATCTGTCCAAAGAGCGGTTCGGCGACGCTGCCTATACCATTGGCTTCGGCACCAACACCGGCACCGTTGCCGCCGCCTCCGACTGGGACGGAGCCATGCATCGCAAGACGGTGGTTCCGGCCTTGACGGGCAGTTACGAACGTCTGTGCCACGAGAGCGGCGTGCCGCAGTTCCTGCTTCCCTTGCGGGGTCCGGCGACGGATCGATTGCGCACCGGCCTGTCGAGATCCCGGCTCGAGCGAGCCATCGGCGTGATCTATCGGCCAGAGACCGAATTGCAGAGTCATTACTTCAAGGCGGTACTGCCACGGCAATTCGATGAATACGTCTGGTTCGATCAGACCCGCGCGGTCAGCCCGTTGCGCACGGAGCAGCTAGCGGGCCTGCCCGACACCTACCCATTCGGGTTGTGAGCGGCACATGCAATCATCGCCCGCACCTGCAAAGGTCACGGATTACGTGCTGAACAAATTGCCCGCGCCTGGCGCCGTGCCAGGCTGCGTGCCGAGCGGCGAATCCGGCGCCGCAGCTTGCGGTCGAGTTCACCGGCCGCTCGAGTCTCGCACCACGCGGCAGCGAGTTGCAGATCGACATAGCGACCGAGCGCACGCTGCATTCTGCGCAGCTCGAGGACAGCTGCCGCCGGCGCCCGCTCGCCCAGGGCTTCAAGGGCGTAGCGACAGTGCTTGGTACGAATGCGCAGCTTGTGGAGTTCCGAGGTGCGCGCCTTGCGCAGCCGTCGTTCGCAGCGTCGGACGGCATGCAGTATCCGTCTGCGCCACGGAGCCAATGCGTCAGGCGCACTGCGGCGCAGGAGTTGTGGGCTGCGCAGCAGTCTGCAGACCATGCGCGTGTGCGCCGCAGCGCCTGCGCCACCCTGGCGGCCCCAGAGTGTCTGGCGCAGCTCGCGTCTGGCGCGGGCAATGAGTATTGCGAGAGTGTGGCGTTGCGCGCTGCTCAGCTGCGCATGCCTGGCAATCGGATAGAGCAGCAGGCGAGCCGTGACGTCGATGTCCCGCAATGGCCCGAGCCCTGAGCTCAGCCACTTCAGGTGGGTCAGGCAGCTCTCATAGTGGCGGCGAATCAGCCACGGCTTGGCGCTCCAGAGCAGGGCGCGCGCCTGGCGGGCCGCAACACGCAGTGCATGCACGGA
>JBAVRE010000156.1:0-9622 GCA_049694695.1 Steroidobacteraceae bacterium
ACGCGCCTCTCCGGCCACGCGGCGCCGGGCCGTCGAGGCGGGCATCGACCTGAGCACGCTCGCCGGCAGTGGTCCGGGCGGGCGCATCCAGCCCCAGGATCTGAGCGCGCGGGTCGGCGCGAGCGCATCGAAGGTCAGCGACGAACGGAGCGAGGAAATTCCCGTCATTGGCATTCGCCGACTCATCGCGCAGCGCATGAGCGAAGCCGCACGCAGCATCCCGCATTTTTCCTATGTGGAAGAAGTCGACATCACCGAGCTGCGCGCGCTGCGCGAGCACCTGAACGCACAGGCTGGATCGGGCGTGACCCCGCTAAGCTACCTGCCCTTCATCGTCGCGGCGCTGCTCAAAGCCCTGCAACGCTTTCCCCAGTGCAACGCGCACTACGATGCGGCCCGCGAAATGCTGCTGCGTCATCGCGCCGTACATGTGGGTATCGCCACGCAGACCGCCGAAGGCCTTAAAGTACCTGTAGTACGCAACGCCCATCGTCTCGAATTGCGCCCGCTGGCGGGCGAGATTTCCCGCGTCACCACTGCGGCGCGAGATCGCAGCGCCCGACGCGAAGAACTCACCGGCTCCACCATCACCGTCACCAGTCTCGGCAAGCTCGGCGGCATCGCCAGCACGCCGATCATCAACCTGCCGGAAGTGGCCATCATCGGCGTCAATCGCGCCACTGAGCGGCCCATGATCGTTGCAGGCGCCGTGCAGATCCGGCTGATGATGAACCTGTCCTCGTCCTTCGATCATCGCTTCGTCGATGGCGCGGATGCCGCCGGCCTGATCCAGTCGCTGAAGGAACTGCTGGAGCATCCGGCCCTGATATTCATGGCAGACAGCTAAAAACGGCTGATTTCGGCTGTGCGCGGGCTCCGCAGTCGATTGCCTTCTTATAGTCTGGTCTGTAGACTAGACCAGGTTCGAGGAAATCCCATGAAAACAGAAATTGGCACCTACGAAGCGAAGACCCGCTTGGCAGAATTGCTCCGGCACGTCAAAAAAACGGGCAAGCGCTTTACCATTACCAATCGCGGCGCAGCCGTGGCGGAGCTGGGGCCGCCGAGCAAACGGCCGAAGCAGGATGCCAGGACGGCGATCGAAGCCTTTCAGGCCTATTGCAAGGCGAATCCCCTGCATCACAAAGTCGACATCAGGGCGCTGATCGAGGAAGGCCGCGAGTGACATTTGTTCTTGACGCTTCGGTGGCGCTCAGTTGGCTGCTGGAGGACGCTGGAGCTGATCAGGCTTATGCGAACTCGATCTTCAATTCGATGAAGAAGCCGACTGCGCAGGCGCAGGTACCAGCCATCTGGGGTCTGGAAATTGCCAATGTCATCGCCAAAAGCGAGTCACGTGGCCTGCTCCTCGCAAGCCGCAGCCAGGCTTTCCTGAACACACTAAGCGCACTCCCCATCGTGTGTGATTTCCAGACCCATGCGAACGCGCTCAATAACACCCTGCAGCTATCACGTCAGCATCACCTTTCCGCCTACGATGCCTCGTATCTCGAGTTGGCCATGCGTCTGGGTCTACCCATCGCCACACTCGATGGCAATCTGGCCAAAGCAGCCCTTAAAGGCGGGGTCGCTCGCGTGGCGCCAGCTTCAAAGCGTAGCTAGTCCCATGGCGAACCGCCGCTAAGCGGCCTCCAGCCGCGGGCTGGGATGGGTAAAGGCCTGTGCGCACCCCACCAGCGCGGGGAACTGCGCGGTGATGACATACACCGGTATCGCCGCCAGAAAAGTCGTGTAGCGCCCCTTGGCTTCGAAGCGGGTACGAAACGGCGAGGTTGCGAAGAATTTGCCCAGCTGCGGAATGATGCCGCCGCCGATATAGACGCCACCGGTCGCGCCGAGCGTCAGCGCCAGATTGCCGGCCACATTGCCGAGCCAGCCGCAAAACATCGACACCGTCTCGTGGCAGCGCGGGTCGCTGCCATCGAGCGCCTGGCGGGTGATGGCTTCGGCGCTGAGCGTGCCAGGCGCCAGGCCATCGACCTGCGCCAGCGTGCGGTGGAGCAATTCCAGGCCGCTGCCAGACAGGATACGCTCGGCCGACACATGGGAATACTGACGGTGTATGCGCGTCACCACCGCAATCTCACGTTCGTCTACCGGCGGCAGCGTGACGTGGCCGCCCTCGCCCTGCAAGGCAAGCCAACGTCCCTCCATGGGCAGCAGACCTGAAACGCCCAGCCCCGTGCCTGGGCCCAGTACCGCGATTGCTGTCCCCGCGCGCGGCGCGCCACCGCCCACCTGCCAGCGCTCGGCGGCCTTGAGCTCCGGTACGGCGAGCGCCAGCGCCGTGAAATCGTTCAGGAACATCAGGCGCTCGAGGCCCAGGGCCTGGCGGGTCTCGGCAGCTGAGAAATCCCAGCCGTTATTGGTCAGGGCCACGCGATCGTCCAGCAATGGTCCGGCGACGGCAAAGGCTGCGGCACGCGGCCTGGGCAGCGACTGCGTGGCACGCAGATCCTCAAGATACTGAGTTGCCGCAGCCGCGGGACCTGCGTAGCTGGCGCACTTGTACACCCGCTCGAGATGCAGGGCGTTCTGGTGCCAGAGGGCAAAGCGCGCGTTGGTGCCGCCGATGTCGGCGACCAACAGCGATTCGCCAGGCGTCGGCAGGTAGACAGAGGCACTCATGCGCGCATGCTAGAACATCGTGTTCTCGTTGGCGGAAGTTTCGGGTATCTCCTGCGTCACATCCCAGTGCTCGACAATGCGTCCATGCTCGAGCCTGAACATATCGACAACCGCCAGCCCCCGGGCGCTGCTGCGATCGCCGGCAGTGCGCAGGTAGCGTGAGTGCACGGCGACCAGATCGCCTTGCGACACCGTGCGCTTAACTTCCTGGCGCAGCTCGGGGTAGAGCTCGTGCGTCAGGCGCGTCAGGCCCTGGATGGCGCCGGCCCTGCCATCGGCCACTGCGGGATTGTGCTGGCGGTACTCCGGCCCGACGTAGAGCTTGAAGGCTGTTTCGACATCATGCCTGTTGAAGACCATGTCGAGGAAAGCCAGCACCACTGCCGTGTTCTGCTGCGCGCGCGCGGCGCGCGCCACCGGGCCGGTGCTCGCACAGGCCGTCAGCGCCACGCTCAAGAGCACCACCAGACATTTTCGCATCGGCCCTGCCCTCCGTTTACGCCGCCCCGTGCCCTGAAGAGTACCCATTCGCAGCGCCATAATCCATGAACAAGAACAGCTTGTTCTGAGCAGTCCGCCCGCTATGGATGTGGCGTAATGGCGATGACGGTGATCTCGTCCTTGCCGGGTCCGTAACACCAGAACAGCCGGTACGCACCCGGAGTTCTATTTTGAACGTAGGCCTCGAAGACCTTGGCGCCGTGCTTATAAGGATGATCGAGCGAACCATACTCGTGCGTCTTGAGGCCCGGGTGCTTTGGGTTGTCAGCCAAAAGGCGTACGCATTTATCGACCTGCCTGAACAGGCCCTCGGCTTTGGAAGTCTTGGGCTTGCGCCGCTTTTCTCGATTCAGCAGCGACGCTGCGGCCGCCGCCTGTAGCTCACGGAAGTTCGCATCCGCCTCTTCCGTCCAACGGAGCGTGAACGACATTACTCGTCTTGCAGCTGCTCGACCAGTGCAGCCGCCGACTTCATATCCGGCCCCTTCCTGGTCAATTTGCCGTCAGCCGCCTGCCTGAGCCCACGACGCACGGCGGCCAGTGCGCCCTTGTTGTCGTAGAGCCACGCTTCCCGTTCAGGAATGACGCGAGCGAGCCGTACCAGCACCTCCCCGGCGCCACGATCTTCGACCAGGACGGTGCGGTTGGCGAAGGATTCGCCCAGGGTCAGGCGGCCCTTGGAATCGACGTTCTTGGCGAGCGCGGCGTATTTCATCGTGCCACCCTACCGCGCCAGCCCATTATAGTCAAGTGGGATTGTGGGATTGTGGGATTGTGGGAAAGTGGCATACCAGGGTCAGCCCGCCGGCTCGAGATCGAAGCCAAAGTGGACATTACCGTCCAAACCACCAGCCCGATTCCAGCGCCACTCGCCAAAGCTCACGGCGCGATCCGCGCCGATCGTCACGACGGTCGAACTGCGAGTGCCATAGTGCTCGCCGCGAATAAAGGCGCTCGAGAGCATGCGTTCATGCTCGATGCTGACTCCAGTGCGCGGCAATTGCTCATCGGCGGCGGGCCGGTCATCGCGCAACAGCTCCAGCAGAGCGCTGGTATCGGGCAGTGCCGCCAGCGCCGTCGTCAGGCGCGACTTCGCCAGTTGAACCTTGGGCCAGGGCGTGTCGAGCAGATGATTGGAGAGCGCGTAGACGCCCGGTGCCAGCACCCGGGTTTCGCCGGTAGTGCTGGCATGGACGCCCAGCTCCTGCCCGTCACTGGCAATGAGATTGTAGGGATTGCAGTTCGCGCCGCGTTGGGCTACCTCCGCGAGGCTCGCCTGCAGCGGCAGGCTTTGCTCCAGAAACCCGGCCACCAGCGCGCCGCGGCTGGGAGCGGTGGCCAGCTGTGCAGCGGGATCACGATAGTTGGTCAGCGCGGCGAAGCGGCCCGCACGCGTCACACCCAGCCAGGTACCCCCGGCCTGCAGGTCGCGGCCCGCCAGTAGACGGCCAGCGCCGGTCCACCACTGCGCACTGGCGGTCGGACGGTTGTAAAACTCGTCCCGATTCGCGGCAATGACGCAGGGGTAATCGGTGTGGACACGCCAGGCAATGAGGATCAGGCACATACGTCAGAGAAGTAAGGGCACTCTTCACCGACGCAATGCTCGCGCGGTTCAGGGAGTAAAATATCCATGCTCCGCCTCGGTCCCTGTGCAGGAGGGGTGATTGAACCAGAAATGGCAATAAATGGCATGAATTGTCATTTCAGGCCTGGCGCCAGCATGTCTAATCCATTTCCAGCCGCCGCGAGCGCTACGGCTAACATAAACAGTACTTTGTTTTGGCCTTGACCAAACTGATATCGGGTTTATAATAGCCGTATGAGGTATCTGGCTCCCCAGCTGCAGCGAGATCTGGCCAGGAAGCTGGTATTGCTCGCCGGTCCCCGCCAATGCGGCAAGACCACTCTGGCAAAATCTCTGCTAGATACCCACGGCACCTACCTGAATTGGGACATCTCTGCTGATCGAAAAATCATCCGTGAAGTTGCCTGGCCCAAGGATGCCTCCCTCGTCGTTCTTGACGAGCTGCACAAGGCACCCAAGTGGAAGAATCTCCTTAAGGGGGTTGTCGATGAGTTCGGTAACCGGCCACCACTGCTTGTCACCGGTAGCGCCCGCCTTGATGCGTTTCGCAATACGGGTGATGCGCTGACCGGCAGGACATATTTTTATCGGCTCCATCCAGTCGATGTCGCCGAATCGAGATGCTTTCTGCCTGACTTGAAGCTGGAGGATAGAGTCGCGCGCCTGCTTCAGTCCGGGGGCTTTCCAGAGTCCCTCCTGAACCCTGCCGATGCCGCGCGATTGCGCAACGATCGCATGGAGTTGGTGACGCGCGAGGATCTGATGGATCTGTCGCGCCTCAATTCGTGGCGCGGCGCCTCCGATTTAGTGGAGCTGCTGCGCGAAAGCGTGGGCAAGCCAGTCAGCTACGATAGCCTCGCGCGGACGCTGGGCATCTCCTCGCCCACCGTCAAGAATTGGGTGGGCTTGCTTGAAAAGCTGTATCTCATATTTCTGTTGCCGCCCTACTCCAACCGGCTGTCAAGAAGCATTCGCAAGGAACGGCGAGTGTATTTCTTCGACTGCGCCGCCGCCTACGATGAGAGCGGCGGCGCGCAGCTTGAAAACCTTGTGGCCAGTGCACTGCTGAAATTCGTGCAATTCAGGAAAGACACCGCCGGAGAGAATCGGGAGCTGTACTACCTGCGCGACAAGGAACAACGGGAAGTTGATTTTCTTCTGACGCTCAACCGGCGAGTGGATACCCTGATCGAAGTCAAGTCGGCGGATGCAGATCTCAGCAAGAGTCTGCAGTATTACACCGAGCGGCTTCGACCCCGTGAATCGATACAACTGGTCTGGCACCTCGACCGGCCAAGGGAAAAATCCGGCCTCAAGGTGCTACCTTTGGGTAAGTGGCTGGAGTCATTGCCGTACGACTCTTACTCGCGGATGGAGTACGATTGATCCCAATGACAGCGAATGCCCCGATAGCGACCTCACTGCGCCCCATGAAAACAGTCGGCCGTCGCCGGCCGTATTCCGGAGGGCTGGCCGGCCTGCAAGGTTTCTTTGAGATGTGCATCCGCCTGCGCGGCGACCGGCCCCTTTTTCCACGCGGCGTTTATCGATTCAGAACCCATGAAGAAGCCGAGGAATGGACACTGAAGATGCTGACCCGGGCGAAAGCCGACCCCCGACCCTAGCCGACCTGCTGCTGCTTTGCAGGAGCCTGAACGCCCAGAACGCTCGTTATATCGTGATCGGCGGATTGGCGGTCAACCAGCATGGCTATACGCGCGCCACGATGGACATCGACCTGCTTGTTGATGGCAGCCTCGAAAATCAGTCGCGTGTCAAAAAATCTCTCGAAATTCTGCCCGACAAGGCGGTATTGGAAATCGCCGGCGACGATTTGAACGACTACGTCGTGATTCGGGTGGGCGATGAAATCACTGTGGATCTCATGGCCGCCGCTTGCGGCGTCAGGTATGAAGACGCCGTGAAAGACGTGGAGATCATCACCATCGAGGGCGTACCCATACCTATCGCTTCGCCGGCGACCCTGATACGCACAAAACAGACGCATCGTGAAAAAGATACCATCGACCGTCAGTTTCTCGAGCGCCTGCTACTCGAGCGCAAGAAGAACTGAAGCCCGCAACGCTTCTGCACTGACCGCGCCGCGGTTGGCGCTCAACACAGCGCGGATCACGCCATCGGCGCCGATCACGTAGGTAAGCGGCAGGCTGCGCGGCGCGCCGAAGTCGTTGCGCTGCGCTTCAGAGAGCATACCCAGCGAGTAACTCAAGCCCTCCGCGGCCTTGAGTGCGTCGCGACGATCATGAGGATCATCCACGCTCAAACCGATAACCGTCACGCCGCGCGCCTGAAACTCACGCGCCAGGGCATTGAGCGCCGGCATCTCGGCGCGGCATGGCGTGCACCAGCTGGCCCAGAAATTCAGCACCACCACATGGCCATGCAGGGCGCCCAGATCAATGATCTGGCCATCGAACTGGCGCGCAACCAGGGCCGGCGCGGGCTGGCCAATGGCGGGCACGGCGCCAGCCACGGCCGACTGCAGGGCCAGCCGCCCTGCCAGCAACGCGACCGCCACCGCGGCCAGCGCACGCCGGGTGAATGCAGGTCGCCTAGAAGTGATAACTGGCATTGAGTTTCCACATTGCATTGGCGAACAGCTGGTTGCCGCGCGCGTTGGTATAGAGCGGCAGGGCGACATCAGCATAGAGGCTCAGTTTATCCATCTTCAGTTCCAGTCCCGGCGACACCAGTACCCGCGAGTAGCCGGTTTCATCCGGCACGCCGTCTGGCCCGCCGTCGGGCTTGCGATACACATAGCGCAGCTGCCCGACCGGACTCAGCTTGGCGCCGCTTGAGAGCTGCCAGCCCTCATGGTAGACGCCTGCCACCAGCACCACCTCGGCACCCGGAAGGTAACTGTCCTTGTGCGCCACAGGCACGTCCCACTGCCCCTGCAGGTAGTAGGCCCACTGATTGTCTTGGCTCAGGCGCCCGAGGTGATAGGCCCCGAGCAGCAGGTCGGTGCTGCCAGTGCCGATCTGCGTGTCGGCATCGAAGCCCGGGTAGTTGCTCTCCCCGTTCGCAAGCTTCAGGCCGAAGGTCAGTCCCGTGGACATGTCGGCCGAGAAACCGGTGTAGGTCCCCTTGATGCGGATATCGCCCATCGCGCCGTGGTTGAACTCAACGATAGCGCCCGTGTCATCATCAGTGGTCTGAAAATAGCGCTGCCAGTACGGCACCTCGATCGAAATGCCCCAGGAACGGTTGAACTGGTATTGCCCACCCACGGTGACAAAGGTGCTGTGGATCGCCTTGTCCGGATTATCCGCCGCCGGCGCGCTGGAGGTGCCCGACCGGTTGTGGCTCTGGTCCAGGTAGTCGTACTCGAGGAAGGCCATGCCGCCGGCGTGGCTGGCGTACATCGCGCTGGTGCCGACATCGAAGATGCCGCAGCCGCAGGCACAGGCCGCCACCGTACCCGGTAGCGAGGAAGCCGCGGCCATGAGTGCCAGGCTGATGCCGCGCGCCAAACGGCGCATTTGAAAAAAGTTCATGATCAACTCCCGTGAAATCGTCTCGGATAGCGCTCGCGCCCGGCAACAGCCCGGCGCGGCGCTTCATGAGCAAACGGCTTTCAGACGGCGGCGGGAGGGCCGCGGGGAGCGTGGAATCGGGGCGGGATGGAACGTGGCGCGGAGTAATCGAACTGCGGCAGCCGGGACTGCACGATCTCAAACTGTTGCGCCGCCAGTGCCGGCGCGTTGGCCGCGAGCGCGGCGCCACCAGCCAGCGCGTAGGGACAGCTATCGCTCGAGGCGCCCGCATGGCCGCCACCGTGATGGTGATGGGCGTGCTGGTGCTGCGTGGCCAGCGCCACAGCGTCTGAAGCGTAATCTGAGCAGGCCACCACCGCGAGGCGCCCTGCTACCGGGGTCCACATGTAGCCCACCGGCACGAGTGCGCGCAGCGCAAAGGCGAGCACGGCCAGGGTTGCGATCAGCCGGCGAGCGCCAGGCCGTTGCGTCAACTTGCTGGCGACTCGTGCCTTCAACTGGGCATCCCGCCTGGCAATTCATCCTTCATATCGGAGCCATCTGTTGAAATCAGATGGTGATTGAGCGCGAAGCGGGCAATGCCGGCAGCGTTGTGCAACTCGAGCTTGCGCATCAGATTGGCACGATGTTTCTCGACGGTTTTTACGCTGAGGTTGAGATCGCGCGCGACCGCCTTGTTCGACTGGCCCGAGGCGATACGGGTCAACACCTGTCGTTCCCGACCCGTGATGGTACTCAGAGGATCCTGCGCCGATCGCTCCTCGCGACTGAGATAACTTGCGAGCACTCGACCGGCAACGGCCTTGCACAAGAACTGCTGGCCGGTCGCCACGGTGCGAATTGCCGTCATGAGTTCAGCGTGGCCAGAATCCTTGAGCACGTAGCCATCGGCGCTGCAATCGAGCCCGGCGCGTATGTATTCTTCGGACGCGTGCGCCGTCAGCAGCACCACGCGTACGTTCGGGCAAACCGCACGCAGTTCGCGCACCAGCGCCAGGCCTGAGCGGCCCGGCATGCCGATATCGGTCAGCACCACGTCCGGCTGCAGACGTGTGGCCATCTCTATGGCCGCATCGACCGAAGAGGCTTCACCCACCACGTTGAATTCGGGCTCGAGCTCGAGGAGCGCGCGCAGCCCCTCGCGCAAGATGGCGTGGTCGTCGACCAGCATTAAACTTAATGTGGAACTCATTCGTGCAGGCACAGGCGGCTTGAGCTCTGCACTAAGGTTTGCGGGTTCCACATGCATCTCGACGGTATCCGGCGCCCGGCCACGATCGGTTTTCGCGGCCCTCGTACTTGGCTTGGGAGGATTGTAGGGGTAGCCCCGGGGGCCGATCTCCGGCTCTTTGCCCTTGAAGTGTGA
>JBAVRE010000157.1:0-9659 GCA_049694695.1 Steroidobacteraceae bacterium
GCCCTCGGGGTCGGACAGGTAGTTGGCAAGGATCTCGGGCTGGACCATCGGGTCGGCGCTGGCCAGGCGGATCTCGCCGCGGCTCCTGGGGCGCAGGTTGCACACATGCAGCGAATACCCATCTCCGAACAGGAACTTCAGGTCCAGCCCGTGATTGGCCAGGCGCAGGGGGTTGAAGTGGAACTGCAGATCGGGGATCGGCTCGTCCGGCGACGAGCTGGCGAACCCCCCGCCCTCGGCGCCCACAATGGTCAACATGCCCTTGCCCAGGACCAGGTAGCGCACGAATTCAAACCCGGCGCGCGCGAAGTTGCGCAGCGTGAAGCCGGCCGACACTGCTTTCCTGCAGGTGTGCACGATCAGGACATCGAGGTGGTCCTGCAGGTTCCTGCCCACGCCGGGCAGGTGCTTGCGCAGCGCGATGCCCTTGGCCTCGAGTTGCGCCGCGTCGCCGATGCCCGAGAGCATCAGCAGCTGCGGGCTCTGGATGGCCCCGGCCGACAGCAACACCTCGCGCCTGGCCCGCGCTTGCCCGGAGCGGCCCTTGCGGACATACGCGACGCCCACTGCTCTATCGCCTTCGAACAGGATGCGCGTGGCGTGAGCCCCGGTGACGACCGTGAGGTTCGTCCGCGCCATGGCGGGTCCAAGATAGCCGCGCGCCTGGCTCCAGCGGCGGCCATTCCTCTGTGTCACCTCGTACAGCCCGACTCCCTCCTGCTCGGGCCCGTTGAAGTCAGGGTTGTGCGGGAGGCCGGCCTGGACGCCGGCCTCGACAAAGGTTCGCGTGAGAATGTTCGGGCTGCGCTGCGCAGCTACATTCATCGGTCCGCCCACGCCGTGGAACGCGTCGGCACCGGCTTCGTGGTTCTCCGCACGCTTGAAGTGGGGCAGCACGTCGCTGTAGGACCAGCCACGGTTACCGAGCGCGGCCCAGGCGTCGTAGTCGCTCGGATGGCCGCGCGTGTAGAGCATGGCGTTGCTCGATCCGCTGCCTCCCAGGGTGCGGCCGCGCGGCCAGAACAGCCGGCGCCCGTCGAGATGCGGTTCGGGCTGGGTGTGGAAGCGCCAGTTCAGCACCTTGCTGCGCATCATCCACAGCAGCCCCATCGGTACGTGGATCAGGGGGTGGGTGTCCGGCGGGCCGGCTTCGAGCAGGCACACCGTGAGGTTCGCGTCCTCGCTCAGCCGCGCGGCCAGCACGCAGCCGGCGGAACCGCCGCCGACGATGACGTAGTCGTACATGGCACTCGCCTCCTCGACGGTGCGCGAGCTGCGCGTGCGGCGCCGCCTCGGCTCCTCTGGCCGCCCCTCTGTAGCTATGAACTACTTCATGCTTCTCGTCGTGATCCAGATCTGCGGCGCTCCCTTCACGCCCGCCTTCTCCATTGCTGCCTTCAGCTCGGGCAACGCGGCGAAGGCCTTGGCCTTTTCCACACTATGGAAGTCGTGAGTAACCGTCACGTCATTGGCGTTATCCGCGGACCGGTAGACGGCGCCATTGATGGCCCCCGACTTCCTGGCCGTCGGTGCAAAGGCATCGAATGCCTTTCTCCAGACTCCATAGTCCGCGACCTCGTGACGAACAAACAGACGCGCGTCCCCGGCCTGCACCGCGCCGACCGCACCGATTGTCGCCACCACCATCAAACCGGCAATCAATAGATTCTTGAGCTTCATTGGGTTGATCCTCGTTGTTATCGACTGGTCGCACTGCTTCGGTCTGGGCATGGGCAGAATAAAGCAAGTGCTGCGGACATGCCCGTGTCATGAGTGGATTTGCGCTGGTGGGCAGAACCTCGATGGCCTACTCTTTCCCGCCACGTCAGGAGGAATCATGCAGAAGCGGAAATTGGGAAACAGTCCTCTGGAAGTGTCGGCACTCGGCCTCGGCTGCATGAGCATGAGTACCGGCTACGGGCCGGCGGGCGACAGACAGCAGATGATCGAGCTGATTCGCGCGGCCGTCGCGCGCGGCGTAAACTTCTTTGACACGGCGGAGGTCTACGGCCCATATGTCAACGAGGAACTGGTGGGCGAGGCACTTGCGCCATTCCGCGGGCAGGTCGTGATCGCCACCAAGTTCGGCTTCAGGATTGGCGCTGGCCAGCAGGTCGGCCTGGACAGCCGACCCGGGCACATCCGGGAAGTTGCCGAGGCCTCGCTCAAGCGCCTCAGGATTGATGCGATCGACCTGTTCTACCAGCACCGGGTCGACCCCGAGGTGCCCATCGAGGAGGTTGCGGGCGCGGTCCGGGACCTGATCAGCGCCGGCAAGGTCAGGCACTTTGGCCTGTCCGAAGCAGGCGTGCAGACGATTCGCCGCGCTCACGCGGTGCAGCCGGTCACGGCTCTGCAGAGCGAGTACTCGCTGTGGTGGAGAGAGCCCGAGACGAGTGTGCTGCCGACGCTCGAGGAGCTCGGTATCGGCTTCGTCCCGTTCAGCCCGCTCGGCCGAGGTTTCCTGACGGGAACTATCGACGAGCACACGGCCTTTGACAGCGCGGACTTTCGCAACACCGTGCCGCGCTTCGCGCCCGAGGCGAGGAAGGCGAACCGCGCTCTGGTCAACTCACTGGCCGCGATTGCCGCCCGCAAGCGGGTGACCCCTGCCCAGCTGGCGCTCGCCTGGCTGCTGGCCCAGAATCCATGGATCGTGCCGATCCCCGGTACTACCAAGCTGCACCGCCTCGAGGAGAACATCGGCGCTGCGGCACTCGAACTGACGCTGGATGAGCTGCGCGAGATCAAGGCAGCGGCGACGAAGATCACCGTGCAGGGGGAACGCTACCCCGAGCAGCTCAATCGCATGATCGATCGATGAACCCCGGAGCATACTTGCCAGCAAGAAACGAACGGCAGGGCACGCGCAATGGATGACAGCAAGGCTCCCTGGCACGCGCATATTTACTACGCTCCTGATGATCGCGGCCGCGCGGAGGCGATCCGCGAACGCCTCATCAGGCTGAAGGAGTCAGGCGAAACCCCACAACTGCTGTTCATCGGCGAACTGCGCGATCACAAGACGGGCCCGCACCTGGTACCGCAGTTCGAGGTGCATTACACCGCCGAGCTTGTCTCGATGATCGAGGACATCATTCGGGAAACCGGACTGACCGCGCTGGTGCATCCGCTGACGCATGATGATCTCGCGGATCACACGCGCCTCGGCCGGTGGCTAGGCGCCGCAGTTGATCTTGACCTCACGGTTCTCGATCCGCCCGGCATCAACCAGGGGTTGGCGCGCTTCGGGAAGACGGATATCTAGTGGCGGCTCACTCGGCGTCAGCCAGGACGCGATCTCACTCACGGACTATGAGGCCAGCGCCGAACACCACTCCCGAATCTACGCCCCCACAAAAGCAACGCCGACCATTCCCGCCGCTACAGCGAGCCGCTTATCCACCGTCCACAACGGCACTCGCGCCAGCCGTGCCGAGGCCAACAAATGCATGTCGATCCAACCCAAGCCCCGCCCGTGCAACCGTAGTGCACCGACAAACTCCAGCACCTCTTCATGCTCAATGACTGACAGGGCAGGAAGTGACTGCAACAGGCTCAACACCTCAGTTCGGCGCGCCAGGTTTCCGCAGGCCAGTTCCCCGATGACAAAGGGATGGATACTGACCTGCCCGGATTCAAGGCATGCCACCAGCCGGACGTTGCGGCGCCGAAAATGATCGACCCAGACCGAGGTGTCGACGAGCACGGCTCAGGCTGGCCCTTAGCGCGCCGCGCGCGAACGCCGCCGCGGAACGGCCTGCAGCTTCGGCTCACTCCCGCCCAGGATTGCCAGACGCCTGGCGCTCTCACGTGCAATCAACGCCTCAAGCCCGGCGTGCACTACCGCCGTCTTCTCGGCCAGCCCACTCAATCGCCGCGCCTTGTCCAGCAGTTCGTCATTCAGGATCAGTGTGGTTCTCATATGCATCAATATGGCTACTTGAGACATATCTGTCAATAGCCGAGGCGCCGGATTACGCCAGATCGAAGCGATCCAGGTTCATCACCTTGTTCCAGGCCGCCACGAAGTCACGCACGAACGCCTGCTGGGCGTCGTTGCAGGCATAGACTTCCGCGAGGGCTCGAAGCTGGGAGTTTGAACCGAAGACCAGATCAACAATAGTACCGGTCCACTTGAGCTTGCCCGTCACACGATCGCACCCCTCCAACACTCCGGCCGATGTGGCGGATTTCTGCCACTTCGTGTTCATGTCGAGAAGATTCACGAAGAAATCATTGCTCAAGGTTCCGGGCCGCCTGGTGAACACGCCGTGCTGCGACTGCCCGAAGTTCGCATTCAGGGAACGCATGCCACCGACCAGCACCGTCATCTCGGGAGCCGTGAGCGTCAGCAGGTTCGCCCGGTCCACCAGCAGCTCGGCTGCCGAACGCTCGAGTCCCTTACGAAGGTAGTTGCGGAATCCATCCGCGGCCGGCTCCAGCACGGCGAACGAGTTCACATCGGTCTGCTGCTGCGACGCGTCCACGCGTCCCGGCGAAAAGGGCACCTTCACATCCTGGCCGCCCTGCTTCGCAGCCGCTTCGATCGCTGCACAGCCGCCCAGTACGATCAGGTCAGCGAGCGAAACCTGCTTGCCGCCGGACTGTGCGCTGTTGAAATCCTTGTGGATCGCTCCCAGCTTCTGCAGGACCGTGGCGAGTTCAGCCGGCTGGTTGACCTCCCAGTCTTTCTGCGGCCCTAAGCGAATGCGCGCGCCGTTCGCGCCGCCACGCTTGTCGCTGCCGCGGAAGGTTGCCGCCGACGCCCAGGCAGTGGTGACCAGTTGGGAGATGGAAAGTCCGGATGCAAGGATGCTGGCCTTCAGGGCGGCAATGTCCTGCGCCTCGATCAATTTGTGATCAAGTGCGGGAATGGGGTCCTGCCACAGCAGCTGTTCCCTGGGAACGAGCGCGCCGAGATAACGGGACCGGGGACCCATATCGCGGTGCGTCAGTTTGAACCACGCCCGCGCGAATGCCTCCGCGAACTGATCCGGATTCTCGTGGAAGCGCCTCGAAATCTTTTCGTAGGCCGGGTCGAACCGCAAGGCAAGATCGGTGGTCAGCATGGCCGGCGCGTGACGCTTCGACCGGTCGTGGGCATCGGGCACGGTAGCGGCGCCCGCGCCACCCTTTGGCCGCCACTGGTGCGCACCGGCCGGGCTCTTGGTCAACTCCCATTCGTAGCCGAACAGGTTCGAGAAGTAGTCGTTGCTCCACTTCGTTGGCGTGCTGGTCCAGGTGACTTCCAGGCCACTGCTGATCGTGTCACCACCCTTGCCGGTGCCAAAGCTGCTCTTCCAGCCAAAGCCCTGCTCCTCGATGCCGGCAGCTTCCGGCACCGGCCCTACCAGTGCCGCATCGCCGGCACCGTGGGTTTTGCCGAAGGTGTGACCGCCAGCGATGAGCGCGACCGTCTCTTCGTCGTTCATCGCCATGCGCGCGAAGGTCTCGCGGATATCCCGCGCCGCGGCGAGCGGATCCGGGTTGCCGTTCGGGCCTTCCGGATTCACGTAAATCAGGCCCATTTGCACGGCCGCGAGCGGATTCTCGAGATCCCGTTCGCCGGAGTAGCGCTTGTCACCCAGCCAGGCGCTCTCCGAGCCCCAGTAGATGTCTTCTTCCGGCTCCCAGACGTCGGCCCGCCCGCCGGCAAAGCCGAAGGTCTTGAAGCCCATCGATTCCAGAGCGACGTTGCCAGCGAGGATCATCAGGTCGGCCCAGGAAATTCTCCGGCCGTACTTCTGCTTGATGGGCCAAAGCAGCCGGCGCGCCTTGTCGAGGTTGACGTTGTCCGGCCAACTGTTCAGGGGAGCAAAGCGCTGGCTGCCGCTGCCTGCGCCGCCGCGACCGTCGCCGATGCGGTAGGTGCCGGCGCTGTGCCATGCCATGCGTATGAACAAAGGTCCGTAGTGGCCGAAGTCGGCCGGCCACCAGTCCTGCGAATCGGTCATCAGGGCCTGGAGATCCCTGACGACGCCATTCAGGTCGAGGCTCGCGAACTCTCTGGCGTAGTCGAACTCCTCGCCCATGGGGTCGGACTTTGAGGAGTGCTGGTGCAGGATGTTCAGCTTGAGCTGATTGGGCCACCAGTCGGCGTTCGATCGGGCTCCGGCTACCGTGTGCTTGCGCGCGTCGCCCGAGAACGGGCACTTACTTTCGCTTTCCATGTTCGCTCCGCTTGAGTTCGGTGGTTTTCACCTTTCCGGAGCAAACTAGCACCCCGGCATGAATGAATCCAACCGATCTTTTTATTTATTTCAATCGAATTAATCGATTGAAAGGATGCGCACCCGGACCCCACGGCCCTCAGGCCTGCACAGCCTCGGGTAACTCTTTGGGACTGTAGGCAACCCCGCAGCCCCCGATCCCGCAATAGCCATCAGGATTCTTGGCCAGGTATTGCTGGTGATAATCCTCGGCGTAATAGAACTGCGGCGCCTCGCGTATCTCGGTGGTGATGGCGCCGCGCGCGGCTTTCGCCAGGGCCGCGCCGTAGTGACGCGCACTATCCTCGGCCGCCTGGCGCTGCGCTGCGTTGGAACAGAAGATCACCGAGCGGTATTGCGTACCCATGTCATTGCCCTGACGCATGCCCTGGGTAGGGTCGTGCGATTCCCAGAACAGGCGCAGCAACTCGGTATAGGCAATCTGCGCGGGATCGAACACCACCAGTACGACTTCGGCGTGGCCGGTGCGACCGCTGCACACCAGCTTGTAGTCCGGGTTCACACTCGTGCCCCCGGCATAGCCGACCGCGGTGGAGTACACGCCGGCCCGCTGCCAGAACAGGCGCTCAGCGCCCCAGAAGCAGCCCATCCCGAACACCGCCTGCTCGAGCCCGGCCGGAAACGGCGGTCTGATGGCATGGCCGTTGACGAAATGATTTGCGTGCATGGCGTTGGTGTTCATGAAGGATCCTGGCAACGGGTCGCTGCCGGTGGGTAATTTGGCATTAGAATAGCGCTCTTTCCGGCACAGTCCAGCAACCAACACGGCGGCCATTCATGGGCATATCCAACCCTCACAATCTGCAGCGCGCGGCCACCAGCGGGCCTGGCCCCTACGGGGTGCGGGTGGGTTTGCGCACCGGCGACCCCTTTGCGAAGCTCTGTGGGCCGGATTGGCAGCGCACGCACTGGTATGCCACCGCCGCGGAGCGCGATGCCGCGTTGCTCGAGATGAGCCGCAAGCATGAGTACTCCCGTCCCGGCGACCGCCCTGCCCTGATCTACACCAAGGTGGAAAATCTGGCGGCCAGCCGCGGACTGTAACCGCGGGTGGGAATACCTGAGCTCAGAAACTGCGGCCCAGGAACAGATAAAAGGCCGTATTGCCGTCCTCATCGTAGCCGGCAGCGAGGTAGGTGGGGCCGATGTAGGTATCGGCGCCGAAGAACAGCGCGGCGTCGCGGCGCGCTGAACTTACGTTGATGGCGCTGCGCTCGCTCCAGACGTTGCCGAGTTCGAGCGAGACACCCGCATAGGCGGGTACGTTGAGCACGCCCTCGCCACCATTGCCGACGCTGCGATACAGCAAGGCACGCGCAATACCAAAATAAGGTCCGGCCAGCGACTGCGCGCCCAGGCCGGAGAGATTCAGGAAACCGCCGAGCGGAAACCAGGAGCGTACGTTGTCGGCACTGCCACCTACCGTGCTGCCGCCTGAGAGCCAGGCCAGGGCCGTATTCCTGCCGCGCGACCAGGCCGCGCGCCAATCGAGGGTCACGAGATCCGAACCGCGGGCGCCGCGGCCGCTCTGCTCGATGCGCCAGTCGAGCGTCAGCGCCTGGCCGGAGCGCGGGAAATTGGCGCTGTCGAGCCGGTCGTAACTGAAACGCAGGAATCCGGCATGGCTATGAAAACTGGTTTCCGGTACCGAGAAGTCACCGAGGCGCACGCGCGTGCTGCCACGCACATCGAGCAGGCCGCCGCGCAATTCTCCCCAGTTTCCCAGTTCGCGGCCCAGATCCAGCCCGTATTCAAAACTGCGCGCCCGATACTCGCCAATCGGCGTGGTGCCGGAGAGTTGTGGCACATCGTGCGCCTCGGCCTGCAGGTGCGGGGCGATGAAGTAGCCGTGCAGGCTATTGAGCGGCTGATAGAACTCGGTGGCGACACGGGGTGAGGCGCCAATTTTCAGATCCAGGACCCATTCGGCACCGAGCTGGTTCAGCTCGGTAAAGGCCAGGCGTGCAGCGGCGTTGAATTTGCTGTTGCCGGAAAAATCATCCTGCAACGCCAGCCCGAGGCGCAGGTAGTTCGGCCCCCAGGACTTGCGGCGCGCGCTGAAGGCCAGCCCGGTGGCACCATCCGCCTCGCGGGCCAGGCGGTAGTCGAGCAGCTCCAGGTTGCCGCGCCCGTAAAGGGTCTCGATGCGAGTCGCCAGGATTTCCGGCTGCAGGGGTTTGCCGATCTGGTCCTTGAAGTAATCGCTGATCTGGCGCGCGTAGCGTCCGGATCCGGGCTCAGCGACCACAAACTGCACCGGCGGCAACGCCACTCCGGCCGGAGCGGGCATCGACACCGCCAGCTGCGGGGCGGCCGCGGCCAGTGACGTCAACCGATCGACTGCCGCGCGCGCCGCCAGCTCGCCGGCCCTGAGCGCGCGCCCGACAGCACTGAAATCATACGAGGCCAGGTCACCGAGCACCGGCGTCAGCAGCACATCGCGTGCCGTCAGGGTGGCACGTTGTCGTTCGACGTCACGTCGCACCAGGATGGCGAGCGCCTGATTCGATACGCTGGTGAGCGAAGTCAGCTTGTCGCGCGTGCGCAGCGGAAACCCGGTGTCGACCACGATCAGCACGTCCACGCCCATCGCGCGGGCCACGTCGATCGGCAGGTTTTCGGCCAGGCCGCCATCGACCAGCAGGTGGCCGTCGCGCTCCACGGGCGTGATCACGCCGGGCGCCGACATGCTGGCGCGCAGGGCCGTGGTCAGATCGCCGGTCGCCATGATGACGGCTTCGCCAGTTTCCAGATCGGTGGCCACGGCCCGAAAGCGTATCGGCAACCGGTCAAAATCGCTGACACCGGCCACCGGCAGGGTCGCGCGACGCAGTATCTGCGTGAGTTTCTGGCCCTGGATCAGGCCGGTGGGAATCAACAGCCGGTGCCCCTGCACGCCCAGCGGCAGGTTGACGAGGAAATCGCGCTCCTCCAGCTTGCGCCGGAACCCCAGGTCAGCGCGCGCCGGACGATCGCGAAACGCCGCCTGCCAATCGACCGAGCTGAGCAACTGCTCGATCTGCAGGCCGCTCATGCCGCTGGCATAGAGGCCACCGACCACCGCGCCCATGCTGGTGCCGGCGATGGCATCGACATGCAGGTGCAGTTCGTCCAGTACCTTGAGCACGCCCACATGCGCCGTGCCACGCGCGCCACCGCCCGAGAGCACGAGGCCAATGCGCAGCGGTGCCGGGGCCGCTTCGGCCGCGCCCGCCATGGTCGGGATCAGCAATGCGCAAACTAGAAGTGCCGGGAATCGCATATCACCTGCGCTGCGCATTCGGCGCTGCAATTACACGCCAATGGTAGCACGCGCGCGCCGCGCTTCCGTTGCGCTGCCACCTGCCCTTATGCTTGGCGGCATGAGCCCGCTATTGCTGATCTCCTATGGCCTGCAGGTGCTGCTGGTCGTGCACTGCCTCAAGA
>JBAVRE010000158.1:0-3096 GCA_049694695.1 Steroidobacteraceae bacterium
GAAGGCATCCAGAACAATATAGTCGCCACCTGGTACACGGCCGAGGCGGCCGCTGAATGCGGGGTGGAGACCTTCGTACTGGTTTCCAGTGACAAGGCCGTAAACCCGACCAACGTCATGGGCGCCACCAAGCGCTTCTCGGAACTGGTGCTCCAGGGCCTGCAGCAGCGGGGCAGCAGGACGCGTTTCTGCATGGTGCGCTTTGGCAATGTGCTGGCATCCTCCGGGTCCGTGGTGCCCTTGTTCCAGGACCAGATCCGCTCTGGCGGCCCGATTACCGTAACCCATCCGGACGTCATTCGTTATTTCATGACCGTTGAAGAAGCAGCCATGCTGGTCATTCAGGCGGGCTCGATGGCGACCGGTGGGGATGTATTCGTGCTCGATATGGGCAAGCCGGTGCGCATCACGGATCTCGCCGAACGCATGGTGACGCTGGCCGGGCTCACGGTGCGCGATGCCGCTCACCCGGAAGGTGACATCGAGATCGTGTACACGGGGCTCAGGCCTGCAGAAAAGATGTTCGAGGAGCTGCTGATCGGCACCAATGTGGCGGGGACGGAACACCCGCGGATTCTGCGCGCAGTTGAAAGGTGTCTGACCTGGGAGAAACTCGAACTGTTGCTGCGCGAGCTGGCGGCCACCGTGCAGACCGTGGATTGCCGGCGCGCCCGTGAATTGCTGCAAAATGCGATCGAGGAATACCAGCCTGGAGAGCCGATTCAGGATCTGGTGTGGATGGAGCGCAACGGCCTGGCGGCGGTTCAGGTCGACAGCGCCAAGGTCACGAATCTGAGTGAGGCGCGCGCGCGCTTGAACTGAGCGGGCGCCGGTGCGGGTCGTGGTGCAATCGCAGTTTGAATCGCTCGACCAGCACTCAGCGGGGCGATTCCACCTCCTGCGTGCAGAGATGGATACCTTCCGGGGGCGCTTCGAGCAGATTGGTCGGCGCTTTGAACAAATCAATCGCCGCTTCGAGCAGATAGATCGCCGGTTCGAGCAGATAGACCGACGTTTCGAGCAAGTAGACAGGCGCTTCGACCTGCTGGACAAGCACTTGACGGAGGCCATGCAGCACATTGAGCAACGCCTGACGGTGCGCTTGGGCAGCTTTCTGGCGGTCTCTACAGCAGTTACCGCGACGTTAGTGATACTGCTCCGTGGTGGTGCGGTTGGCTAGCTACTCCGATACGAACATCGCACCACCCAGCCTCTGTCAATGACGGCTGCAGGTTGCTGCTGAGGTAATGGCAATGTTGCCTCACACTGATTGAGCGTGGAGGCGGACGCCCAGTGCGCGGGCCACTTTCAGTATAGTCGTGAAGCTTGGGTTGCCGGATTTGCTCAGCGCTTTGTAAAGGCTTTCCCGGCTCAAACCCGCATCGCGGGCCACCTGGGTCATGCCTCGCGCGCGGGCAATATCGCCGAGTGCACGGGCGATACCAGTGGCATCGTCGGGTGCCTCCTCAAACCAGGCGTCGAGATAGGCGTCATTCTGGGATGCGCTGATCATCGAAGCCGCCCTCGAATCTGACTGCACCATCCTCTATAGCGAGGATTTTCAGGACGGCCGCACTTACGGCACGCTGACCGTGACCAACCCATTTCACTGATGGGCCAACATCACGATTGATCCTGTTTTCGCGCAATCGCACGAGATTTCGCTATCGCAGGGATTTCCCAAGACGGGTCAGAATGGGGTGGCCTGCAAGCTTACAGGTCACATTGCGCAGGGCCGCAACCAGTGCTAGAATGCTTTACTCTAGGTAAAGAATTCTTATATAGGTAAAGCGCCCTGTGAGTGAGTCAACGATTTCAAGTAAGGGACAAGTCACCGTGCCCAAGGCCATTCGCACCCGCTTGCACCTGAAGGTCGGGGACCGGCTGCGATTTCTGGTGGATGCGGATGGCTCGGTGCGCCTCGCCGCGGCTACGCGCGATGTGGCGACGTTGCGAGACATTCTGCCGCGCCCGAAACGTCGAGCAACACTTGAGGAGCTGGACGCGGTCATCCGGCAGCACGCCGTGAATCGCCGACGCTCGTGATAGGCGTGGACACCAATGTTGTCGTGCGCCTATTGGTGGTCGACGACGAGTCGCAAACCGCTGCCGCGGTGCGCTACCTCAAGACCCATTGCTCCAGTGACGAACCGGCGCTGCTATCAGACATCGTTCTGGTAGAAACCGCCTGGGTGCTGGAGGGTTTTTACGATTACTCGCGTGCGCAGATTGCTGCCGCCCTCGATGGGCTGCTCAGCAGCGCCCAGTTGCGCACCGGGAATGCCTCGGCAGCGGTCGCTGCGCTGCAGCGCTATCGATCCGGCACGGCTGATTTTGCCGACTGCCTGCTCGGAGTGAACAACGCGGGGGCGGGCTGTGAGTACACGGTGACCTTTGATCGCAAGGCCGCCAAGCTGGAGGAATTCAAGCTGCTGGGCACACTCTGACACGGTTTGGCCGCGTCACCGTTTTTGATATCGCACTTCGTTTGTCGTTGTTGAAGTACTGTGAGGGACCAGTCATGCGGGTAGTCGTCATCGGTTCAGAAGGCTTTATCGGCCAGGCGCTGGTGGCGCGCCTGCTGCATGACGCGCCACTGGGCGAGCAGGGGCTGCCGGCGAGCGTGATCACGCGACTCGATCTGCACATGGGCCCGGCCAGCAGCTCGCCCAGGGTGCGCTGTGTGGAGGGTGAGTTCGGCGATCGCGCGGTGCTGACGCGTGCCTTTGAGGGCGGCGTCGACTGCGTGTTTCATCTGGCGGGCGTTCCGGACGGCACGGCCGAACAGAATTTCGCGCTGGGTCTGCGCATCAATCTGCAGGCCACACTTGAGCTGCTGGAGGCGCTGCGACTCGGCGGCCAAAAGCCCAGGCTGGTGTTTGCCAGCACGACTGGCGTCTACGGCGTGCCCATGCCCTCGGTCATCGATGAGCAGACCGTGCCCCTGCCGACGCTCAGTTTCGGCGCGCACAAATACATGGCTGAGGTGCTGGTGAGCGATTACAGCAGGCGCGGCTTTATCGATGGCCGTTCGCTGCGCATTCCAGCCATTGCGGCGCAGCCGCCGAGCAAGGGCGTGCGCGCCAACTTCCTGAG
>JBAVRE010000159.1:0-4410 GCA_049694695.1 Steroidobacteraceae bacterium
GATTCGCAGCAAGCCCAAGGAGCAGCATGGTTCCCAATATGCTCGTGGAATTCCGCATGGTCGTTCTCCAGGGAGCCAGGTACTTTGTCCGTGAAATTGGTAGCGGGGGTAGGATTTGAACCTACGACCTTCGGGTTATGAGCCCGACGAGCTGCCAGACTGCTCCACCCCGCACCAGGAGGGAGGCGCATTCTACACGAAGAGCGCCCGATGTATACCCGCGCCCCTCAGGGCGTCCCGATCAGGTTGTTGCACAGGGCCAGCAAAGCGTTGGGCAGCAGGCCCAATGCCAGTACTGCGAGCGTATTCAGGCTCAGGGCGAGCCTGGCGCCTGTCTGGCGTGCGATCGGCGTCTGTTCGCGGCCGGCGTCGAAATACATGTACCAGATGACGCGCAGGTAGTAGTACGCACCGATCACCGAGACCAGTACGGCCAGGATCGCCAGCCACAGGTGCTGGGTGTGCAGCAGCGCCTGGATGATCCACAGCTTGGCCCAGAAGCCAACGAACGGCGGCACGCCTGCGGTCGAGAGCATGAGGCCCAGCATCAGCAGCGCCAGCAGCGGATCGCGCGCGCCCAGGCCCTTGTAGTCGTCGAGTTCCTCCGCCTCACCATCGCTGCGCGCGGCGAGCAGCACGACGCCGAAGGAACCGAGCGTGGTCAACACATAAACAAGGGTGTAGCTGAGCGCAGCGCGGTAACCGGCGGTATCGGCGGTAATGAAACCAAGCAGGATAAAGCCGACGTTGGCGATCGCGGAGTACGCCAGCATGCGGCGGATGCTGGTCTGTGCAATGGCCAGAATATTGCCGAGCAGCAGCGAGAGCACGGCGAGCGCGGCAAGCATCTGCACCCACAAGGTCGGGTCGGCGCCCAGGCCGTACACCAGCAGGCGCATCACCAGGGCAAACGATGCCAGTTTCGGCGCGGTGGATATCAGCAGCGTCACGCTGGCCGGGGCGCCGTGATAGACATCGGGCACCCACATGTGAAACGGTACGGCGCCAAATTTAAACGCTACGGCGACGATAATGAACGCGACCGCGATGACGAAGCCGGCGCCGTGGGCAGCGCTCAGCGTCGCGATCTTGTCGAGCGCCAGCGAGCCAGTCAGGCCGTACAGCATCGACATGCCGTAGAGCAGCGCACCCGAGGCGATGGCGCCCAGCACGAAATACTTGATAGCTGCTTCAGCGGCGACACCCGAGTCGCGATCGAAGGCCACCAGCGCATAGAGCGAGAGCGAGAGCAGCTCGACACCGAGGTAGACCGTCAACAGGTTGTTGGCAGACACCAGCACGCAGATGCCCAACAGCGTGGTCATCGACAGGATGTCGTACTCGCCGCCGTGAATGCGGCGACGATCGAGATAAGCCTGCGAATAGAACAGGCTGAGCGCCGTCGCCATGAGCGCGGCCAGCTTGAGAAACACGCCCAGGCGGTCGGCTACGTAGAGGCCATCGAACAGCACCGTGCGCTCGTGCACCGCACCGACCGTCACCGTCAACCAGGCGCAGATCGCCAGCACCACCAGCGTCAGGCCGTGCGTGAGATAGCGCCAGCGGCGACCGGCGAACACATCGAACATCAGCACCATGCAGATGCCTGAGGCAAGCGCAATCTCGGTGATGGCAGGAGCCAGCGAAGCCAGAGTCATTGCCGATTCATCCATGCTTCAGCCCACCGGAATCTTGCTGACGACGATCTGCTCGAGCAGATGGTGCACCGAGGCTTCCATGGTCTGCACCAGCGGCGCCGGCCACAGGCCGACGAACAGTACGGTCGCCGCCAATACGCCCAGCACCAGAAATTCGCGGCCGTTCAGATCGCTCATGGCGGCCACCTTGTCGTTGCCCACCGGACCGAAGATCACGCGCTTGACCAGCCACAGGGTGTAGGCCGCGCCCAGGATCAGCGTGGTTGCCGCCAGGAACGCATACCAGAAATTGGCCTTGTAGCTCGCCAGGATGACCAGGAACTCGCCGACGAACCCGGAGGTACCCGGCAAACCGGAATTGGCCAGGGCAAAGAACACCATGAGCGCGGCGAACCTGGGCATCACATTGATGACGCCGCCATAGGCGCTGATCTCGCGGCTGTGCAGGCGGTCGTACAACACACCAATGCACAGGAACAGCGCTCCGGAAATCAGGCCATGCGAGATCATCTGCACCATCGCGCCGTCCAGACCGGTGATGGCGCCGCTGGTGCCGCCAGTGGCGGCGACAATATCAAACACCAGGAATGCGCCCAGGGTCACGAAGCCCATGTGTGCGATCGAGGAATAGGCAATCAGCTTCTTCATGTCGGTCTGCGCCAGCGCCACGAAGCCGATATACACGACGGCGATCAGCGACAGCGCAATCACCAGCCAGTCGAGCTCGCGGCAGGCGTCCGGGGTCATGGGCAGGCTGAAGCGCAGCAGGCCGTAACCGCCCATCTTCAGCATGATTGCCGCCAGGATCACGGAGCCTCCGGTCGGCGCCTCGACGTGGGCATCGGGCAGCCAGGTGTGCACCGGCCACATGGGGACCTTGACGGCGAAGGCCACCAGGAACGCCAGGAATATCCAACGCTGTTCGATCAAGGTCAGTGGCAGCGACTGAAAGCCGGCAATGCCATACTCCCCTGCTTTCAGATACAGATAGATCAGCGCCACCAGCATCAACACCGAGCCGAGGAAGGTGTAGAGGAAAAACTTCAGCGTCGCATAGACGCGCCGTGGTCCGCCCCAGATGCCGATGATCAGGAACATCGGTATCAGCATCGCTTCCCAGAAGAAATAGAATAGCAGCGCATCCATGGCGCAGAACACGCCGATCATCAGGCCCTCGAGCACCAGGAAGGCGGCAAAGTACTGCGCCGGGCGCTTGTCGATGACGGTCCAGGCGGCGATCAGCACCGGCACGGTCATGAACGCGGTCAGAATGATGAGCGGCAGCGCGATGCCGTCAATACCAAGGTAATAATCTGCATGCAGCTGCGGAATCCACGGCAGGCGTTCGAGGAACTGAAACGCGGCGGTCGAATTGTCAAAGCGCTGATAGAGCGGCACGCACAGACCCAGTGTCATGAGCGCAACGGCCAGGGCAAACCAGCGTGCGACGCGTGCGTGCGCATCGCCGATGGCGAGCGTCAGCAGGCCGCCGCCGATGGGCAGCCAGATCAGGGTGGAGAGCAGAGTCAGTCCGTGCATGGTGTGAAGGTATCCGCTACAGCCTGATCAGGAACCAGCCCAGCAACAGCACCAGGCCAAAAATCATCCAGAAGGCGTAAGAATAGAGAAAGCCGCTTTGAATCTGGCGCGCTACGCCGGCAAACCACCCCACCGCTCCAGCCGAGCCATTTACCATGACACCGTCGATGATCGCCTGATCGCCGCCTCGCCACAGGCCAAAGCCCAGGGCACGGCTGGCCCGCGCGAGCACTTTCTCGTTGAACCAGTCGAAGTAATACTTGTTATCCAGCAGCCGATAGACCCAACTGAAACGCTGCTGAAGCGACGTTGCCAGCTCCGGGCGCTTGAGCACCAGGTACCAGGCACCGGCTACGCCGGCTATCGCCAGGTACAAGGGCAGGCTGAACACCGAATGCAGCGCGAACGACGCCGCACCGTGGAACTCGCGGCCGATCTCCGCCACCACGTCGTTGCGCTCGAGCACGCGAATGGCACTGCCGAAGTAACCATTGAAGAGCACCGGCTCAATCGTAAAATAGCCGACGAACAGCGAGAAGAACGCCAACGCCACCAGAGGCCCCTTCATATTCCAGCCGACGTCGTGAAAGTGCTCCTGCGCGTGATGATCGAGCCGCTCCTTGCCGTGGAAGGTCATGAAGATCAGCCGGAAAGTGTAAAAGGCGGTGACGAACACGCCAGCGACCACACAGAAATAGGCATAGGAGGCCCCGTAACGGTGCGAGGCGTGCACGGCTTCGATCAGCGCGTCCTTGGAATAGAAGCCGGAAAACAGTGGTGTGCCGATCAATGCCAGTGCGCCGATCAGGCTGGTGTAATAGGTAAGCGGCATGCGGTGGCGCAAGCCGCCCATCTTGCGCATGTCCTGCTCGTGGTGCATGGCGACGATCACCGCACCGGCCGCCAGGAACAGCAAGGCCTTGAAGAAGGCGTGCGTCATCAGGTGAAAAATCGCCACGCTGTAGGCCGAAACGCCCAGCGCCACGGTCATGTAGCCGAGCTGCGAGAGCGTGGAGTAAGCCACCACGCGCTTGATGTCGTTGTTGACGATGCCCAGAAAACCCATGAACAGGGCCGTGGTGGCGCCGATCACCAGCACGAAGGACAGTGCCGTGTCGGAATACTCGAACAGCGGCGACATGCGCGCCACCATGAAGATGCCGGCCGTGACCATGGTGGCGGCGTGGATCAGCGCCGAGATCGGCGTTGGGCC
>JBAVRE010000160.1:0-7545 GCA_049694695.1 Steroidobacteraceae bacterium
TGCGGGGACAAATGACTCCGCCGTGCGCGCGCCTCGCCAGGGCGCAGGGCGTCTGCAAAACCCTTTTCCCGGATCAAAGAGCACTCAATGTTGAAGCCGGTCAAAGTTGGCGACGTGTCCGATGTTCCCGGACACGTCCTCTCAACCCCGTGCGCTCAATAGCAGCTTGAAGATGCGGCCCTGTGCGACGCCCGGGCGGAAACCTTGAATCTATTGGTCGGGGTGACAGGATTTGAACCTGCGACCTATACGTCCCGAACGTAGCGCTCTACCAGGCTGAGCTACACCCCGAAAATCAATGCTGGCGTTCGACGGCGAAGCGGGCCAGGGCCGTGAGGCCAGCGCGAAAGGGCGTTTCGGGTAGTTGCTGCAGGGCGGCAACGGCCTGATCGGCTTCGGCTTGCGCGAGCCGGGCAGTGTACTGAAGGCCTCCCGTTGATTCAATTGCAGTGAGTATTTCACCCAACTGCTCGCGGCCGTCGCCGGCGATGGCGCGGCGGATCAGGGCGGCGGTGGCGGCATCACCGCTGCGCAGGGCGTGGATCAGGGGCAGGGTGGGTTTGCCCTCGGCCAGATCGTCGCCGAGGTTCTTGCCGCGGGTATCGGGGTCGGATTGGTAGTCGAGCACGTCATCGACCAGCTGATAGGCAACGCCGAGGTGGCGGCCGTAGCTGGCGAGCGCTTGCTGCACGGCGAGCGGGGCGCCGCTCACCACTGCCGCGACTTCAGCGCCGGCCTGGAACAGTTGCGCGGTCTTGCGCTGAATCACCTCGAAATACCGCTGTTCCGTGGTATCCGGGTCGCGGGCGTTCATGAGCTGCAGCACCTCGCCTTCGGCGATCACATTGGTGGCCTCGGCCATGATCTCGATCACGCGCTGCGAGCGCACCGCCGCCATCATCTGGAAGGCACGGGAATACACGAAATCGCCCACCAGCACGCTGGCCTGGTTGCCGAACACTTCGTTGGCGGTGTCACGGCCGCGGCGCAGTGCAGACATGTCGACCACGTCGTCGTGCAACAGGGTGGCGGTATGGATGAACTCGATAAAGGCCGCGGCCTGAATTGGCGCCGAACCGGCGCCGCCCTCGGCGCCACAGGCCCGTCCGGCGAGCACCACCAGCAGCGGTCGCAGGCGTTTGCCGCCACCGGCAATAATGTGCTCGGCGATCTGGTCTACCAGGGGCACAATGCTCTTGAGACCGCTGCGGATGGCGGCATCGACGGCCTCCAGATCCGCTCTCACCAGGGTGCGAATCTCCTCCAGCGCGGCGGCTGAGCCAGGCTGCAGGCCTTCCAGGGGCTTGAGTACGCTATTCAACTACCTGTTTCTCCAAGGAAAACCCGGTTTGACCGGCGAGGCAACGCTTGAGTAGAATGCGCGGCCTTTTCCGCATCCCGCCGCCCTGAGGCGGGCAGCGAATCACACGGAGCCATAGAGACAATGTACGCGGTCATCGCCACAGGCGGCAAACAGTATCGGGTAGAAAAGGGCGGCGTGCTCCGCGTGGAACTGCTCAAGGCCGAAGCGGGCACCACGGTCGAATTCGACCAGGTGCTGCTGATCGCCGATGGCGAGAAGATCACCGTCGGCAAGCCAATGCTCAAGGGCAGCAAGGTCAGCGCCACGGTCGAGTCGCACGGCAAGGGCGATAAAGTCACGATCGTGAAGTTTCGTCGCCGCAAGCATTACCTGCGCATGAAAGGTCATCGGCAGAATTACACCCAGGTGCGCATCAACGAGATCAGCGCGGCCTGATTCAGCAGCAGATCTGGAGTTAAGCTCACATGGCACATAAGAAGGCAGGCGGCAGTACCCGCAACGGTCGTGATTCCCACAGCAAGCGGCTGGGCGTGAAGGTGTTCGGCGGCGAAGCGGTGCTGGCCGGCAACATCATCATCCGTCAGCGCGGCACCAATGTGCGCGCCGGCAGCAACGTCGGTATCGGCACCGATCACACGCTCTTTGCCCTGAAAGCCGGACATGTGCTGTTTGGTCGCAAGGGCGCCGATCAGCGGATGTATGTCAACGTGCTGCCGAGCGGGACCGACGCGACAAGTTAAGGCGCAGCAGCTGAGTTTTTTACTGAAAACCCCGGCCCAGAGCCGGGGTTTTTGGTTTTGCGCACCGCCTTCCCCCGATACGGGTAAGCTGGCCGGATGAAATTCGTCGATGAGGCAACGCTGCGGGTACAGGCCGGTAATGGCGGGCGCGGTGCCTTGAGTTTTCGCCGTGAGAAATCCCTGCCGTTCGGCGGGCCGGACGGGGGCGATGGCGGGACCGGCGGCAGTGTCTGGCTGCGTGCCGCCGAAGGCATCAATACGCTGGCCGATTTCCGTAACGAACGCCTGTACAAGGCCAAATCGGGCGAGGGCGGGTCGGGCAACGATTGCTTCGGCAAGGGCGGTGAAGACCTGTACGTGAAAGTGCCGGTGGGTACGCTGATACGCGATGCCGAGACCGGTGAAGAGCTGTGCGACATGAAGCTGGCCGGCCAGGATTTCAAGGTCGCGCAGGGCGGCAAGGGCGGTTGGGGCAACACGCGTTTCAAGAGCAGCACGAACCGCGCGCCGCGCCAGTTTGGTTCCGGGTTGCCGGGCGAGAAGCGTACGCTCCTGCTCGAGCTCAAGGTCATCGCCGATGTGGGTCTGCTGGGACTGCCCAACGCCGGCAAGTCAACGCTGATTCGTGCCCTCTCGGCCGCCAGGCCCAAGGTGGCCGACTATCCCTTCACCACCCTCTATCCGAATCTTGGCGTGGTGTATTGCGGTGAGCATCGCAGTTTTGTGATGGCTGATATTCCCGGACTCATCGAGGGTGCGGCGCAGGGCGCGGGGCTGGGACATCGGTTTCTGAAGCACTTGCAGCGCACCGGCGTGCTGCTGCATCTGATCGACATGGCGCCGGCCGATCCGGACGCCGATCCGGTACGCGATGCGCGTGCCATTGTCCAGGAGCTGAAGAACTTCAGTGCGGATCTGGGCACCAAGCCGCGCTGGCTGGTGATCAACAAGCGCGATCTGCTGCCTGACAAGGAAGCCGAAGCGCTGGCGAAGGATATTGCGCGCCGGCTCCGCTACAAGGGCCCGCTGCATCTGATTTCGGGCGCCACCGGGCGCGGCACGCGCGAGCTGGCTGAAGCCATCATGACTTTCCTGGAACAGCAGAAGAAAAATGCGCAACAGTAAAGTGCGGCAGCGGATTGCAGCCGGCAAGCTGAAGCTGCGCATTCGCGACCTGCGCAATCTGGGCGTGAAATCCGAACAGGTACTGGGTGCGCTGGGCATATACACGGCCGATGCCTTGCGCAAGCAGGGGGCGGTAAAGGTCTATGCAGAGCTGAAACGCTCGGGCGCGGCGCCGTCGCTCAATCTGCTGTGGGCCCTGGCGGGGGCACTGGATCCGTGGCCGGAAGGCACCCATTGGCGCGAGATTGCGCGCGGGGATACGCGCACTTCGCTGCTGCTGGCGGTCGAGGATATGGAGGCCAGCGCGGCCTCGGCGCACCGCCTGAAGCTCATCTCGGCGATAAAGCCGGCCCGACCCAGGTCTTAACCGAGGGCGTTGACCCGCGCGGCCAGGCGGCTCTTGTGCCGGTCGGCCTGGTTGCGGTGAATGATCTTCTTGTTCACCAGGGTGTCGATCAGCGGCACGGCAGCCTTATAGCTGGCCTGGGCCTCGTCCTTCTTGCCGGCGGCGGTGGTATCGATGACCTTGCGGATGGCGGTGCGCATGCGCGAGCGCAATGCGACATTGCGTTCCCGGTGCTGCGCTGCCTGACGTGCCGCTTTTTCCGCTGATTTGGTATTTGCCAAGTGACTGACTCCGCCGTGCTGAAAACTGGTGCCCCCTCGGGGCCGCGTAGTGTGCGTAGCCGCCCGGGCCTTGTCAATGCGCCTCCGGTATAGTGAGGGGCCGCGTTGCCCTTGGGTTCCATGAGCCGCCCCATACTCAAGAATACTGCCGTCACGGGCGTAACCACCTTTCTCTCGCGCCTGACCGGCATGGGACGGGACATGGCCATAACGGCCGCCATGGGCGTGGGCGCGGTTTCCGACACCTTCTTCGCGGTCTATGCGATTCCCAATTTCCTGCGCCGCCTGTTCGCCGAGGGCGCATTTTCACAGTCGTTCGTCCCAGTGCTCTCGGAATACCGGCAGCAACGCCCGGAGTCCGAGGTCAGGGCCCTGGTGGCCGACACCGCCGGTACGCTGGGCGCGGTGCTGCTGCTGGTAACCCTGGTCGGCGTAGTGGCCGCGCCGGTCATTGTCTATCTGTTTCTCCCCGGGTTTGCGCACGCGGGCGGTGATCGCATGGCGGTGGCGGTGGAGCTGTTCCGCTGGGTGTTTCCGTACCTGCTGTTCATCTCGCTGACTTCGCTCTACGCCGGCGTGCTCAACAGCTACCAGCGATTTGCCTTGCCGGCCTTCACGCAGGTGATCCAGAACGTGGTGATGATCGCCGCGGCGATCTGGCTGGCGTCGGGCAGTGAGAAGCCGGGCCTGGTGCTGGCGATCGGTGTGTTCATTTCCGGAGTCCTGCAGGTGCTCACGCTCCTGCCAGCGGTGGCGCGCCTGCGCCTGCTGGCGTGGCCGCGTTGGCGGCCCGCTGCCGAAGGCGTACGCCGCATCATCAGACTCATGGGCCCGGGCATCGTCGGTTCGTCGATGTCGCAGGTCAGCCTGCTGCTCAACTCGGCTATTGCCACCTTTCTGGCGGTCGGCAGCATCAGCGCGCTCTATCTGGCCGATCGCCTGATGGAGTTTCCGCTCGGCGTGTTCAGCATTGCGCTGGGCACGGTGATCCTGCCGAGTCTGTCGGCACAGCACGCCAAGCAGGCCGGCGCCGAGTTCTCGGCCACGCTCGACTGGGCGTTGCGCATCACGGTGCTGCTGGTGGCGCCGGCGATGATCGGCATGATGTTCTTCGCGGGGCCGATCGTCACGGCGGTATTTGGCTTCAGGAAGGTATCGGCCACCGGCATGCAGATGGCAAGTTGGGCGCTGATGGCCTATTCCTGGGGTGTGATGACTTTCAGTCTGGTGAAAGTGCTGGCGCCGGGCTATTACGCGCGGCAGGACACCCGCACGCCGGTGCGTGCCGCGATGATCGCGTTGGCCGTCAACATGGGGCTGAACCTGTGCATCGTGGTGCCAGCGGTGAAATTGAAGTTCAGCGCACCTTATCTGCTGCTCGCGACCACGACCTGCATCTCCTCGGCGGTGAATGCGGTGCTGCTGTGGCGCGGCCTGCGGCGCAACGGCGTGTATCAACCCTCACGACTGTGGAGCGCTCTGCTGCTGCGCGTGGCCGTGGCCTGCGTGGCGATGGCGGCGTTGCTGTGGTGGATGGCATCGAGCCTCGATGCCTGGCTCGCCTACCGCCAGCTGGAACGCCTGGGGCGTTGCCTCGGCGGCATCGCGCTGGCCGCGCTGCTGTATTTCCTGGTGCTGTACGCGCTGGGCGTGCGGCGTGGCGACCTGCAGACGCGCGTGGCGCCATGAAACTGGTGCGCCTGTCGAGCGCACGCGCTTCATGGCCCGGTGCCCGGGCGCTGACCATTGGTGGCTTCGACGGCCTGCATTTAGGGCACCAGGAACTCATCCGGTGCGCGCGCAGCGCCGCGCGGCGCCTGGGGTTGCCAGTGTCCCTGCTCAGCTTCGAGCCCCTGCCGCGTGAGTTCTTTCAGCACGAGCGCGCGCCGGCGCGCCTGACCAATTTTCGCGAGCGTTGGCGCCTGCTGCAGTCGCTGGGGCTGGATGAATTCCTGGTCGTACGTTTCGACGCGGACCTGGCGCAGATGAGCGCAGCGGACTTCATGCAGCTGCTGTCACGCGTCGGCGCGCGGCACATTACCGTGGGCCACGATTTTCGGTTCGGTCACGGCGGCGCAGGCGACGCGGCCATGCTGGTGCAACACGGGCCGCCGCTCGGTTTTGCAGTCGAGATCGTCGCGCCGGTGATGCTGGCCGGTGAGCGCGTGGGTTCGCGGATGGTGCGCGAGGCGCTGGCGCGCGCTGACCTGGCCGGCGCGCAACGCATGCTGCGCCGGGCCTATTCCATGCGCGGGCGCGTGCGGCGTGGTGCGCAGCTGGGGCGCACGCTGGGATTTCCGACCGCCAACCTGGCGATGCAGCGGCGCGCGCTGCCGTTTTCAGGTATTTTTGCAGTGCGCGTGCACGCACCAGCCGCCAGCATCGCGGCCCAGCCGGTCGCGGCGCTCAATGGCTGGCCGGGCGTTGCCAGCCTCGGTACGCGCCCGCAGGTGAATGGCGTCGAGCCGCTGCTCGAAGTGCACCTGTTCGACTTCAGCGGCGACCTGTATGGCCGCGAGATCGAAGTGGAGTTCGTTGCCAGGCTGCGCGACGAACAGCGCTTTGAATCGCTGGCTGCGCTGACGGCGCAAATGCATCGTGATGCCGCTGCCGCGCGGCGACTGTTGTCCTGAAGAACTGGAATCGCTGTGACCGACTACAAAAACACTGTCAACCTGCCGCGCACCGACTTTCCCATGAAGGCCGATCTGGCGCAGCGTGAGCCCGCGCAGCTGGAGCGCTGGGCGAAGCTCGATATCTACGCACGCATGCGTGAGCAGGCCCGCGGGCGCCCGGCCTTCGTGCTGCACGACGGGCCGCCCTACGCCAATGGCGCGATCCATCTCGGCCACGCGGTCAACAAGGTGCTCAAGGACATCGTCGTCAAGTCGCACGGCTTCGATGGCAAGGATGCACCCTACGTACCGGGCTGGGATTGCCACGGTCTGCCGATCGAGCTGGCGGTCGAGAAAAAACATGGCCGGCCCGGGCACAAGCTCGATGCGGCGGCGTTTCGCGCCGCCTGCCGCGAATTTGCCGCGAAGCAGATCGATAACCAGCGCGCTGATTTCAAGCGCCTGGGTGTGTTCGGCGACTGGGAGCGGCCCTATCTCACGATGGATCCGCATTACGAAGCGCAGCAGATCCGGGCGCTGGGCAGGATCATCGCCAACGGGCATCTCTATCGCGGGCTCAAACCCGTGCACTGGTGCCTCGATTGCCGCTCGGCGCTCGCGGAAGCCGAAGTCGAGTATGAGGATCGCACCTCGACCGCCATCGACGTGGGCTTTCGTTGTGTCGACCTGGCCGATTTCACGCGGCGCACGGGCATCACAGCGGCGGCGTTGAATGCCGCAGGGGCGGGTGGTGTGTCCATCGCAATCTGGACGACCACGACCTGGACACTGCCGGCCAATGAGGCCGTGGCGCTGCGCGCCGATTATGACTATGCCGCTTACGCCGTCGGGCGCGAAGTGCTGGTGCTCGCCGAGTCGCTGGCCGAGGCCTGCCTCGCGCGCTATGGCCTCAGGGGCACCTTGCTGGGCCGCTTCAAGGGTCAGGCGCTCGAGGGGCTGAAGCTCGAGCACCCGTGGCTGGCGAAGCAGGTGCCGGTGATTCTCGGCGATCACGTCACCCTTGAAGCAGGCACGGGCGCCGTGCACACGGCGCCGGCGCATGGCCAGGACGATTTCATTATCGGTAAGCGTTATGGCCTGCCGGTCGTGAACC
>JBAVRE010000161.1:0-9997 GCA_049694695.1 Steroidobacteraceae bacterium
GCTCGCGACCCGGCGGCACCAGCGCCGGAGCGGGCAATTCGAAAGGCGACACTGGCGCGGGCGCAAGGGCTGGCGGCGCAAGCGGCGCAGCCAGAGCGGCCGGCACGGCTGGCGCCACGCCTGCAGGCAGCGTTGGCCTGGCGCCGTCGATCACGATATCGAAATCGTCGGGCACGACCGGCGTGGGCACCATCGGCGTGGCGATGGCTGGCAACACTTCCGGCGGCAACGGCAACGGCAACGGCGTTGGCGTTGGCGTTGGCGGCGTTGGTGGCGTTGGTGGCGCCAGAATCACCGGCGCGGGCGCCACGGTCGCTGCAGCGGGCAGCGCGAGTTCAGCTTCTGCACCACGTGCGATCGCCTGAATTCTGCCGATCAGCGCCTGCGCCTGGGGCACCGGGCGTCCGGCCGACACCTGTTCGCGCATCCGCGCCAGTTCATCCACGGCATCCTGGGCAATGGCGCGCGCGCGCTCATCGCCGCTCGCCGTACCGAGCGAAATCTGGATGATCAGGCTTTCAAGTTCGTGGGCAAGATCGCCCATGGCGGCGATGCCGGCCATGCGCGCGCCGCCCTTGAAGGTATGGAGCGAGCGCTTGAGCGCCGCCAGGTGTTCAGTCGAGCCGTGCGCGGAATTCCAGATCTGCAACGCCGATTGCGATGACTCCAGTAGTTCGCTGGCCTCCTCACAGAAGATCGCGGCCACTTCCGGATCGTAGTCAATGCTCAACGCCGGTGCGGACAGCACGTCGGCCGCCACAGCCGATGCCGACGCCACGGACGGCGGCTCCGGCATGACTGGCAGGGCGTGCACACCGGTGCGCACGCTCTGCTCGTTCGACTCGGCGATGCGCCGGTCCAGCTCCAGCTCGGCACGCGCCACGCGTGCGCGCAGCGTGTCGTGCACCACGAAATAGCCGGTCTCCTCATCGAGATGACCGGCCACCGTCTCCATCGCCGTCATGCAATCGGTCAGCAGCAGCAGGTCGGAATCATCGAGCCCGACGCCGCTATCAAAGGACTTTCGCAACCAGTGATTAAGCGGCTCGGCCAGGCGGATGCCATGGCGCGCCTCGGCCATCTTGGAACTGCCCGAAAGCGTATGGCAGGCGCGGTAGACCTCTTCGATGAGCACGTGCGGCGCCGGATGCGGTTGCTCGCGCGCCAGCCAACGGCGCACCGTCGCGACGTGACTTGAAGTTTCACGCGCGTAGATCTCGCGCAGCGCCGAGTCGTCGTCGCTGCCAGTGGCAGCAGCAGCTGCGACCGGCGGTGGCGGTTGCAGACCGGGGCGGCCTGCGGCCGCAATCGCCGCGGCTTCATCTGGCGTCAGGCGCAGGGTCGCGGCATAGGGCGCGGGCGCCGCACCGGGACTGTCCATTGCCGCTCCCGCCGCCAGCACCTGCTCTGGCGCGAGCGAGCTGATCGGTGTGGGCAGCGCCGCAGTTTCGCCCGTCGCCTTCGGCAGCTCGCGTCCGGCAGCGAGCGCGTGCGCGCGCGCCACCAGTTGCGCGGCATTGCTGCGCACCGGCGAATCGCTGCTCAGATCAGCCACCAGCGCCGGTAACACGGCAACCGCGGCGCGCAGCGTGTCAAGAACTTCGGCAGAACGCCCGAGCGTGCCCTCGAGCAGGCGGTTGAGCAGGTTTTCCATGGCCCAGGCGCAGTCGGCGAGTTCGCGCGCCCCGACCATGCGGCCACTGCCCTTGAGGGTATGGTAGGAACGCCGCACGTTGGCGAGTGCGTCGACTTCCAGCGGGTTCTGATCCCAGACCGGAAATTGCAGGCGTATCTTCTCCAGCTCTTCCTGGGCTTCTTCGGCAAACAGGTGCAGCAGCTCCGGGTCCGCGGGCTCGCTGGCCACAGCGCCGGCCGGCGCCGCCGCCAGCACAGGTGGCGCCGGCAGGCGCCCGGTGCCACTGAGATCGACCGGACCCGGGCCATGAGCCTCGGGTGGCGGGCCGAGGCGCACCGTACGTGCATAGTCGACCGCGCTCATGGGCGCAACCGTCGGCACGATACGCTCGGGCTCGCGCTCGAGCACCTCGAGGCACAGCTGCGCGTTGTCGAGCATGTACCAGGGGTCACTGCGACCGGCCTGCAGGGTCTCGATGTAATACTCCAGACTCACGATGGCGTCAGCCAGCCGGTCCAGATAGGCGCCCGAGAGCGGCATGCCGCCCGGTTGCATCACCCGCCTGAGTTGCCCGTTGACGCCATTGACAATCTCGACCGCGCGCGACTTGCCGAGCATCAACAGGCCAGCCTGGATGCCACGCATCAGCTCGGCCCAGCTATCCAGGCCGGCGGCGTCGAGCGTGCCGCCGACATTCTGCGCCACGCTTTCCTTGACGCGCGCCAGATTGACCACGCACTCGCGCAGCACCGCACTCTGCACCTGTTCGAAATCCTGATCGTGCTCTTCGCTGACGCCTTCGAGCGGAATCTTCCTGGGCAGGATCAGCCCGACCAGCTGATCATCGAGCCGGTCTTCCACCCGTATAAGCGTGGCCGCCACCTGCACCAGTGTGGCTTCGTCGGCGCTCTCGCGGCCGGCCACGACGCCTTCCAGCCGGGCGTTGGCTTCCTGTACATTGGCGCGCAGTTCGCCCAGGCCCAGCACGCCGAGGGTATCGCCAATCTTGCGCAGCAATTCAATCTGTGGTGTCAGCTCCTCGGCCTGCCCGCCTCCGCGGCGCACGAAAATATCGAGCACGTCCTTGACGCGGGTCAGATCCTCGCGAATCGCCGCGGCCACCGTGTGCATCAGCTTGACGGAAGGCGCCGACAGGTTTTCGCGTTCCTGCTCGACCGATTCGTCCACCGGCAGCAACTCGGCCAGGCGGAATGAGGCGCGCACCGCCGCCACGCGTGGCCCGGCCGAAGTGGAACGGGCGATGTAGTAGAGCAGGTTGTTCAGCAGCTCGACCGGTGGGTTCTGTGCGTAGCGCGCCTCGCCGAGTTCATAGAGCCGGCGGATTTCGCGATCAGCCAGGCCCAGCAGACGCTTGATCGAGACGTTGCTCTCGACGCCATTTTCGCGCAGCGCTTCCAGCAACGCTCCGGTCACCCACCACAGCTGGAATACGCACTGCTGCGTAGCCACCTGCTCGAGGCGGGTCGCCACGGTGGCCAGGATTTCGAGATTCTGCTCGAGCCGCTCGCCGCGTATCCACCCGACCAGGCCGGCCTGAAAGCGTGAGCGCAGGCGGCGCGCCCATTGCGCCGGCGACAGCGGCGCCTCGCCCGGTGCCGGTGCGGTCGGCTGCGCCTGGCGATCCGACTTGAGATTGAGCAGCAGCAGCGTGCCTTCCGACAGCAGTGCGCTGCCACGCACGGCGCGCAGATCATTCAACAGCGGCAGCAGCACCAGCGCCATGTCACGTCCGCCCGCCAGCACCCGCTCCAGGTAACCGGGCAGCTGCACCATGGCGCGCATCAGCGCATCGAGTGATTCGGTCTGGTTCTTGCGTTCACCATGCGAGCCGATCAGGTAGCGTGCGACCTGTTCCATCTCTTCGGCCAGCAGCGCGGCGCCGTAGATTTCCAGCAGCCGCAACGCACCCTGCACCTGGTGCACTTCACTCGCACAGCGCTCCAGCAGCGCCAGGTTGTCACTCTGTTCGACATGGGCTTCGAGCGCCGCACGCGCCTCGCCCAACGCCACGCTGATCTCGCGCGCCGCTACCTGCAGGGTCTGTGTTGCCAGTTCACTCATGCTGGTGCCGGCCTAAGGTCCGCCCAGTATCTTCAGGCGCGTATGCGAACCGGTCTCGCTGCTCTGCTGCCGCGGCGCTGCCGTGGCCGCCGACTTGCGATCAACCGGCTCGGGCGCGGGCGCCGCTGGCAGCTGAAAGCCGGCCACCGACTTGCGCAGTGCGGCGGCCAGATCCGCCAGTTTGAGAATGGCCTGCGAGGTGGCGCTGGTGACATCGGCGGTCTGCACGCTGACTTCGCGCAGCACCTGGGTATTGCGCGCGATGTTCTGCGCGGCCGCCGACTGGCTGCGCGAGCTGCTGGATATATTCTGAACCAGGCTGGCAATCTGATTGGATACCTGCTCGATTTCCTGGAGCGCCGCGCCGGCGTTTTCCGCCAGCAGCGCGCCGCCCACGACATCGGTGGTACTGCGCTCCATCGACACCACCGCTTCGTTGGTGTCGGTCTGGATGGTGCGCACCAGCACGTCGATCTGCTTGGTGGCGGTAGCGGCGCGCTCGGCCAGGCGCTGCACTTCATCGGCGACCACCGCAAAGCCGCGGCCCGCCTCGCCCGCCATCGACGCCTGGATTGAAGCATTGAGCGCCAGGATGTTGGTCTGTTCGGCGATGTCGCTGATCAGCTCGACGATATTGCCGATCTCCTGCGAACTCTCGCCCAGCCGCTTGATGCGCTTGCTGGTTTCCTGGATCGTTTCACGAATGGCGTTCATGCCATCGATTGTGCGCCGCACGGCCTCGCCACCCTTGTGCGCCACGTCGACCGAATGACGGGCCACATCGGCGGCCCGTTCGGCGTTGCCGGAAACCTCCTCGGTCGAAGCGGCCATGGCGGCCACGGATTCCGTGGCGGAAGATATCTGCCGGGTCTGCGTGGTGCTGGCCTTGCCCAGCTGTGCCGCCAGCGATTGCGTCTGGCGCGCCGCGCCGTCCACCTGGATGGCCGAATGATTGATGGTCGTCACCAGCTTGCGCAGCGCCTCGACCGCATAATTGACCGAGTCGGCAATCGCGCCGGTAATGTCCTCATTGACGGTGGCCTGCACGGTGAGATCGCCATCGGCGAGGTTGGCCATTTCATCGAGCAAGCGCAGGATCGCCTGCTGGTTGCGCTCATTTTCCTGGCGCTGCAACGCGGCAGCCTGCAATTGCCGCTCGGCCGAGCGCGCCACGGCCGCGAGCTGCATCAGCAGCACGCCCAGAGGCGCCAACGCCAGCAACAGCACAATTGCCGCCAGCCAGGCCAGCGCCGGCCGGGAGGTGGCAAACAGCCCGAGAATCGCACCCACCAGCAGCAGTCCGGCGGCGCTCAGGGTCAGGCGCCGCAGCAGGCGGGTGTCGATCAGGTCGGAGCTTCTCATGCCGCCGCCGCCGCAAACGTCGGGTCTTCGAGCAGCCGACGCAGGCTCAGCACCGGCCACTGCTCGGATTCATGCTGGAAAGAGCCCGCCAGAAAACGCGCGCACGGCACGATGGTCACCGGCACCGCACCGGAAAATTCGGTCTCGGTGAAGCGCCTGAAACCCAGCACTTCATCGACCACCAGTGCGGCCGGCACATCGCGATGGCTGGTGATAATGATGCGTGTGGTGCGCGACAGCGGCGTGACGCCACCGCCCAGGAACTGGCGCAGATCGATAACCGGGTAGAGCTGGCCGCGCACGCTGGCAAGGCCCAGCAGCCAGGGCTTGGCACCTGGCACGCGGGTCAGCGGCGCGGGCACGCCGAGTACTTCACGGGCCTCCTCGCGCGCCACCAGGTAGAGCTCGCCGGCCATGCGCGCAGCGACCCCGACCCACTCCCGACCGGTGGCGGCCACCGCTTCCGGGCTGGCCGTGGCATTGCGGCCACGCCGCTCGAGCTCCGCGAGGAGTTCGTACGGCTGGTCGCGCAGAGCCTTTAGGGATGAGACGCTATCCGTCATTTTTCAGCAGTACATGTTCAGGCAGCGAGTGCGGCTTGCGCCTTCTCGACCAGCTGATCCGGTGACACCGGCTTGACCATGTAATCGACCGCGCCCTGGCGCAGACCCCAGATGCGATCAGTCGCCTGCCCTTTGGAGGTCACCATGACGATCGGAATCGCACGCGTGTCAGGATCGTTCGAGAGCGTGCGTGTGGCCTGATAGCCATTGACGCCCGGCATGACGATATCCATGAAGATCAGATCCGGGTGCATCTGGCGCGCCAGTCTGATGCCCTCCGCGCCATCACCCGCTACTGCGGTGCGATAGCCGTGGCGCTCGAGCGCCTTTTGCATCACGTGCACTTCCGTGGGCGAATCATCCACAATGAGGATCAGCGCCATGGCTCATCTACCAATGTGCGCTTCGATCGCGCCGAGCAGTTCGTCCTTGGTGAACGGCTTGGTAAGATAGTGCTCGGAACCGACAATGCGGCCGCGGGCGCGATCGAACAGCCCGTCCTTGGACGAGAGCATGATCACCGGAATGGAACGGAACACCTTGTTGTGCTTGATCAGCGCACAGGTCTGGTAGCCATCGAGCCTGGGCATCATGATGTCCACGAACACGATATCGGGCTGATGATCGGCAATCTTGGTCAGCGCATCGAAGCCGTCGACCGCGGTAAACACCTCGCAGCCTTCCTTCGCCAGCAGCGTCTCGGCAGTCCGCCGGATCGTCTTGCTGTCGTCGATGACGAGCACCTTGAGGCCACGAAATGGCGAGCTCGAATCGTTCACGTCCGAGTGACTCCTGTGGGCATTGGTTTCCATCGTCCGCCACCCTTGGACGTGTGCGCTGTGACGCAGGCAACGCCTTGAGATAGATATGACCTTTTTAACATATCGGCACCCACCCGGCTATGCCAATGGCGTCACGTTTTGAGCAACCGAGCGCGCGCCATAGGGACATAATTCACGCCCGGCCCGGTTGGCAGCGCTCTCCGCACGAGGATTGATGATGGCAAAGCCCGCACAACTGCTCGTGGTGATGGATCCCATCGAGCAGATCAAATTCGAAAAAGACACGACCCTGGCGATGTTGCTGGCCGCACAGGCGCGCGGCTGGTCGCTGCTCTATGCGCAACTTGCCGACCTGCGCCTGCGTGACGGCGTGGCCGAGGCGCGCGCGCGCGCGCTCAGCGTGCGTGCCGATGGCGGCGACTGGCACACGCTCGGCGCCGCCCAGACCCTGGCACTGGGCGACATCGATGTGGTGCTGATGCGCAAGGACCCGCCCTTCGATACCGAGTACATCTACGCCACCTACATCCTCGAACGCGCGGAACTGGCCGGCGCGCTGGTGGTGAATCGGCCACGCGGCCTGCGCGACATGAACGAAAAGGTCTACACCGCCTGGTTCCCGCAGTGCTGCGCGCCGACGCTGGTGACGCGCGACATGGAGGCCATGGCCGGCTTCGCCGCCAGCCATGGCACGGTAGTCTGCAAGCCGCTCGAAGGCATGGGTGGCAAGTCCATTTTTGTCGTGGCGCCGGGTGACAAGAACACCCGCGTCATCTACGAGACCCTGACCGGCTACGGCCAGCGCTTCGCCATCGTGCAGAAGTACCTGCCGGAAATCACCACCAGCGGCGACGCCCGGGTACTGCTCATCGACGGCGAACCCCTGCCCTACGCACTGGCGCGTATCCCGGCGGCGGATGACAATCGCGGCAACCTGGCTGCTGGCGCCACCGGTGTGGCGCGGCCGCTCAATGAGCGCGATCGCTGGCTGGCGGCACAGATCGGGCCGGCCATGAGGGCGGCGGGCATGCTGTTTGTCGGGCTCGATGTGATTGGTGGCTTCGTGACGGAGATAAATGTGACCAGCCCGACCGGGGCGCGTGAGCTGCACAAGCAGTGCGGCGTGGATGCGATCGAGCTGCTGATGCGGGCCATCGATCGACGCCTGGCGGCACGCACGCCGTGAACGCCCCGGTGCAGCGGATGACGCTCAAGGGCCTGGCTGGCGGCCGTGAAGGCGGCGCACCGGTGCGCGAGCGGCTCACCAGCATGCTGTTCCTGGCGGCCATGGCCCACGCTATTCTCATCCTCGGCATCAGTTTCGGCGTCGCACATCGATCCAGCGCACCGCCCGGGATGGAAGTGCTGCTGGTCAGCGAAGATCTGCCTGAGTCGCGCAGTAACGAGCGGGCCGCCTATCTGGCGCAACGTACCCAGCGTGGCGCGGGCAACACCCGGGTCCTGCCTACCGGCAGTCCGGCGGAACGTGCCGCGGCGCTCGCCGCCGGCGCCGAGCATGGCGAATCCGACCAGAGCCAACGCGCCGGAGCCGCGGCCAGCGACGAACACCTTCTGACCACCGGCGCACCGGCGCCACTGATCCACTGGCTGGGCCAAAGCGATCCAGGCCAGGCGGCGCATACCCGCCTGGCGCGCAGTACGCCCGAGGGCGAACTGCGCCATGGCCGGGGCGATGCCCGTGAGCTGGTACTGCGCGGTGATCCCAAAACCGGCCAGTGGCTCAGCCCGGACACCAGGAGTTCGCGCCTGGCGCCCTACCTCGATGCCTGGCGGCGCAAGGTCGAGCGCGTTGGCACACTCAATTTCCCCACCGCTGCCCGGCGCACCGAGCTTTCCGGGAGCCCTGTCATAGAGGTGGCGATAGGAGCCGACGGCCGGCTGCTGGAGGCGGCCGTGCAGCGGGCCAGCGGCCATCCCGAGCTCGACCAGGCGGCCCTGCAGATCCTGCGGCTGGCCAGCCCCTTCGAGCCCTTCCCCAGGGACCTGGCCCGCGACTTTGGCAGCCTGCGCTTCGCCTACCAATGGGAATTCGTCGGCGGCCAGGCCAATGGCGGGGCCGTGACGGCCGGCACGAATGGTGAAAACGCCCCTTGAGGCGCTCGTTGACCGCCCCCATACTTGCTGCCATGAGCGACTCCAATTCGCTGGCCAACTGCCTGCTGATCGCGATGCCGTCGCTGGCCGACGGCAACTTCGCACATAGCGTCACGCTGATCTGCGAGCACAGCGAGCGTGGCGCGCTGGGAATTGTCCTGAACAAGCCACTGGACATGAAGCTGGGCGACGTGCTGGCGCAAATGAAGCTGGAAACCTCGGAGATCGAAATCGGCGAGCGTGCCGTGCTGCGCGGTGGCCCGGTGCACACCGATCGTGGTTTTGTGCTGCATCGGCCCGGCGGCGAGTGGGATTCCACCCACCGGATATCCGATTCCATCCAGGTGACGACCTCGCGCGACGTGTTGGCAGCCATCGCCCGTGGTGAAGGCCCGCGCGATGCGTTCATCGCACTCGGCTATGCCGGCTGGGAGCCGGGCCAGCTGGAACGCGAGATTCTCGACAATGCCTGGCTGTCGGTGCCCATGAACGAGCACCTCGTCTATGAAGTGCCCTTCGAAGAGCGCTGGCAGGCCGCCTGGCAGCAGTTGGGCATACACAGCTCGCGCATCAGTCCGGTGGCGGGCCACGCCTGAACGTTGCAGGCGCCGCGCTGGCCTTTGATTTCGGGCTGCGCCGCATTGGTGTCGCCAGTGGTCATTCGCTGACCGGTGCCGCCGCCCCGCTCGCCACCGTCAGTAACGGCCCGCACGGGCCCGACTGGCGCGCCATCGAAGCGCTGATCCTCGCCTACAAACCCGCCGTGCTGGTGGTGGGCAACCCTTATAATGACGACGGCACCCCGGGCGCCATGGGCGCCGCCGCCGGAGAGTTCGCGGCGCAGCTGGCACAGCGCCTGAAGCTGCCGGTGGCCCGCGTCGACGAGCGCAACTCGTCGCAGGAGGCCAGCGCCGCCTTGCAGGAGCGCCGCGCCGCGGGCACGCGCCGCCGGCGCGTGCAGCGCGCCGATATCGATAGTGTCGCGGCGGCCATCATTCTGGAGCGCTGGCTGCGCGGCGAGTAGGCTGAAAGTCTGGAGTATTCACGGGCATGAGCAATCAGCGGCGCACGGATGGCTCACTTCGCCACCTGATCACGCTGGCAGATCTGAGCCGCGCCGAGATCGAACGCCTGCTCGAACACTCACAGCGTTACGTGTGCGCCCCCGGCGCCACGCCGCCGACGAATCGCGCCCTGGCGGGCAGGACCATCGGCAATCTGTTCACCGAACCGTCGACGCGCACGCGCGTTTCCTTTGAACTGGCGGGCCGGCGACTGGGCGCCGAGGTCATCAACCTGGAAGTGCAGCTGTCCTCGCGCGCCAAGGGCGAGAGCATGCTCGACACCATCCACACACTCGAAGCGCTGCACTTTGACGCCTTTGTCATTCGCGATTCCGAGCCCGGCGTGGTGGCGCACGTCGCCGCCAATGTCGCCGCGCACGTCAGCGTGCTCTC
>JBAVRE010000162.1:0-24876 GCA_049694695.1 Steroidobacteraceae bacterium
GCGCAGCGCCGCTTGGTCGGCTGGCGAGACCTGGCCGGCTTCGAGCGCGGCGCCATTGAGCAGCAGATGCTCGCCAGCGGCGGCGAGGGCCACGGTGCGCAGGTCGGTGCGCGCGAACTTGAGGCCGTGGGTCGCCAGCTTCAACTCACGGCCGATGGTGGCATCGAGCAGATAGGAGAGATGGGCGCAGGCCGAGACCCGAAATCCGGGCGCGAACTCACGCGTGATGGCAGCGCCACCGACGCACTCGGCGGCTTCGAGCACCAGCACTTCGTGACCGGCCCGGGCGAGATAGGCGGCACACACCAGACCGTTGTGTCCGGCGCCAATAACGATGACCCGTTTGCGCTCAGTCATCGCGCCACCCCTCGGGCACCTGCCTGGGCCGGCGCAGATCCATCAGGATCTCGCGGGCCGCGTTGGCGCCTGGCGCCGCCATCACGCCGCCGCCCGGATGCGTGCCGGAACCACACATGTAAAAACCTTTGACCGGGCCGCGGTACTGCGCGTAACCCGGAAACGGGCGGTTGAACAGCAGCTGGTCCATGGTAAGTTCGCCCTGGAAGATGTTGCCCTCGGTCAGGCCCACTTCGGTTTCGAGATCGCTGGGTGTGCGCACCTCGACATGGCGGATCAGCTGTTTGAAATTCGGGCTGTAGCGCGCGATCTTGTCGAGTACGGTCTGCTTGAAGCCGTCGCGATCCGCGTCGGTCCAGTCGCGACCGTGAATCTGCGCTGGCACGTACTGCACGAACACCGACATCCAGTGTTTGCCGGGCGCCGTCATGGTCGGGTCGGTCATTGAGGGGATCAACAGATCGAGGTACGGGTCCTTCGACCAGGTGCCGCTCTTCCAGTCGTCGTAGGCGCGTTCCATTTTTTCGAGCGAATCGAGAAAGTGCATGTCGCCGAAGCGCAGCGGGTTGTCGGTGCCCAGGGCGGTAAATATCGGCAGGCCATCGAGCGCGATGTTGAGTTTTCCCGACGAGCCGCGGATCTTGAAATTGCGGGCGCGCTTCATGAAGGCCGGGCTCAGGTCTTTATCGTCGAACAGCTTCGTATAGGTGCGCTTGGGATCGAGATTCGACACTACGATCTTCGCGTGGTACTCGTTGCCATTCGCCAACGCGACACCAGTCACCTTGCCGTGGCGGACCAGCACGCGCTCGACCGGCGCGTCGGTGATGATCTCGCCGCCGTGCGACCTGAAGGCCGAGGCGATCGCGTTGGAGACCGCGCCCATGCCGCCGCGGGCAAAGCCCCACGAGCCGATCGAGCCATCGACATCGCCCATGTAGTGGTGCAGCAGCACATAGGCAGTGCCCGGCGAGTACACGCCCAGCGCGGTGCCGATAATGCCGCTGCCGGAGAGGTGCGCCTTGATGAGATCGGACTCAAAGTACTCGCCCAGAAAATCAGCGATGCTCATGGTGTAGAAGCGCAGCGTGTCGTAGATCGCCTGCTCGCCGAGTTTGCGGAATTCCCTGCCAAGGTAGAGCATTTCGCGGATATCGCGCGGCCGCAGCGAGCTGGGATCAGGGGGCGTGCGCATCAGCAGCGGGCGAATGAACTTGCACTGGCGCATCACATCGGTCGAGTAACGGTTATAGGCGTCGGCATCGTGGGCATTGTGGCGCGCGAATTCGCGCCGCTGCACATCCTCGTCGGGGTAATTGCCAAGGATGTCGCCACTGCTGGTGATGGTGAGGCCGCCGCCGTAGGGCACGATCTGCAGGCCGTGGCGTGCCAGTTCCAGGTCGCGAAAAATCTCGGGCCGCAGCAGGCTGCACACATAGGAGCAGTTGGAGTAGATCCAGCCGTCCTGGATCTCGAGGCTGACCGCCGCGCCGCCGATCCAGGGATTGCGCTCGAGCACCAGCACCTTGAGGCCGGAGCGCGCCAGATAGGCAGCGTTGGTCAGGCCGTTGTGGCCGGCGCCGACCACGATCGCATCGTAATTTGCTGTCGCCACGCTATCCCTAGCCGGTCTGGTGCGCGGGGCCGGGGCTGCGATCCTGCTGCAGGACGCGATCGACCGCGGTTTCGAAGCGATTCAGGGTTTCGGCCAGGCAAAGATCATCGTGCGCCTCGCAGATGAACCAGGGTTCACGCGAATCGGGCTCGCATAGTATGCCCAGGTCATGCAGGTGCGGCGCCATGGTGTCGTAGAAGGTGTAGTCGCTGCTGGCCCAGTCGCGGTAGTTGCGCGGCGGCTGTTCGGCGAAGAACAGGCCGCTCATCGACGGGTGGCCGCTGAAGGAATGGGGGATGCCACGCTGCTTGAGTATCTGGCTGATGCCGGCGCGCATCTTCGTGCCGTACTCGGCAATGGTCTGCAATGCAGGCGTTTCGGCCAGAATCTCCAGGGTCTTCTCGGCCGCGGCCAGCGCAACCGAATGGCAGGTGAAGGTGCCGCCGTGCACCACGCCCTTGCCGAGCCTGCGCATGATGTCTTCCCGGCCGGCCAGCACCGAGATCGGATAGCCATTGCCCATCGCCTTGGCAAAAGTGCACAGATCGCCCTTCACGCCGAACAGCTCCTGGGCGCCGCCACGCGCCACGCGAAAACCAGTCTTCACTTCGTCGATGATCATGAGTATGCCGTATCGGTCGCACAATGCGCGAGCGGCGTGCAGGTACTCACGCGTGGCCGAGATCGAGCAGCAGTTGCCCATGATTGGTTCGATCAGGAAGGCCGCGATCTCATGGCCGTAGGCCTTGAACAGGCTCTCGAGCCGCTCCGCGTCGTTCATCGGCGTGGCGTGCGCGAGCGAGCGCAGCATGCCGGGTACCCCGGCGCTGTAGGGCACCAGGTGCGGGTCGCCACTGTTGGCATGCCACTTGTCGACCGGTGTGTACCACAGCGCCGAGTCGAACAGGCCGTGATACGCGCCCTCGACCAGTACGTAGGAATCCTTGCCGGTATAGGCGCGCGCCAGGCGCAGCGCGGCCATCACCGCCTCGGTTCCGGAATTTGAAAAACGCACCATCTCGGCTGCCGGGACCATGCTGGCGATGCGATCGGCCACGGTCAGCTCACGCTCGGTGGACAGCGCGAACACGCCGCCGATCTCGATGCCGGCGCGCGCCGCGGCGTCGACACGCGGATCGGCGTAACCGAGGATGCAGGGGCCGTAGGCGAGTCGGTAGTCAATGTAGTCGTTGCCGTCGATGTCACGCAGGCGCGCACCCTTGCCGGAGGCGATGTAGATGGTGCGCTCCTCGCCCCAGTAGCGAAAGTTCGAGGACACGCCCAGCGGCAGGCGCTTGATCGCCTTCTGGAAGTGCGCGTTGGATTTCTTGAGGCTGCGTGTCATGGGCTTGACCCTCCTGCGGTCGCGCGGCAATCGCACCGGGCCAGCTTCCCACAATTCGCTGCCGCCGTCCATGGCGACTGAATAGTCATTCATTCATTGCAATGCCGGTGAAAGCAGCTAAGATTGGCGCGCCGTGCCCGCGCGGTATCTGCCAGGTTGCTGACTTTGCTGGAGTTGCCCCTGAAATCCAAGCGTCCGCGAGCCTCGAGGACAGTGCGCCGCACCGCGCCGGCCGGCGAGCGGCGCCAGCAGCTGATTGCGGCCACGATCCGCTGCATCGCCTGGCGCGGCCTGGGGGAAACTACCACCGCCACCGTGGCGCGCGAGGCGGGCCTGAGCCAGGGCATCATCAACCTGCATTTTCGCAGCAAGGAGCGCCTGCTCACCGAAACCCTGCGTTACCTGTCAGACGAGTACCGCAATGCCTGCAGCGTGGCGGCGGCCGCAGCCGAACACTCCCCGGCGGCGGGCCTGGCGGCCATGGTCGATCTCGATTTTCAGCGCAACATCTGCACCCGCGACAAGCTCGCCGTCTGGTTTGCGTTCTGGGGCGAGCGCCAGTTTCGTCCCACCTACCGGCGCCTGTGCGCCGCGCGCGACAAGTACTACGACGAACTGACGCACAGCATGTGTGCCAAGCTGTGCGAGCAGGGCAACTACCCGGGCGTCGAGCCGGCGCTGGTGACCGACGGACTGTCCGCGCTGACTGGCGGCCTGTGGCTCGACCTGCTGGTGCGGCCGGAATCGATGAGCCGCGCGCTGGCCAGACGTATTACGATGGCCTATCTGGCGGGCGTGTTTCCAAGGCATTTCGGCCAGGCGGCGGCGCAGCGGGCGCCTGCCCGGGGCGTGCGCTCATGAAGCTTTATGGGGAAGTGAATCTTGCGCATTGAACTGGACGATGCGGCTCTGACATGGCAGGCGCGCGCTGCGGCGTTCGCGAGCCAGGAACTGATCCCCTGGGAAGTGGAGGCCGAGCTCAACTCAGGCGTGTTGCCGGTCGAGGTGCGTGCGCGCCATAAGCAGCTGGCCGTCGAGCTGGGCTTCAGCGCCATGGACGTGCCGACGGCATACGGCGGCAGTGAGGCGCGCAGCGTCGATCAGGTGGCGGTCTGGGAGCAGCTCGGTCGGGTGACCAATGGGCTGTGCTGGTGTTTTTCGGAGCCGCAACGCTGGATGTTTGACGCCGCCAGCCCGGCGCAGCTCGAGCGCTACATCCTGCCGTTGATGAGTGGCCAGCGCAAAGAGTGCTACGCCATCACCGAGAGCGGCTCGGGATCAGAGGTCGAGATCCAGACCAGCGCGCAGCGCTGCGCCGAGGGTTACCGGATCTCCGGTGAAAAGTGGTATGTCACCAGCGCCAATCATGCCGACTACTTCATATTGCAGGCGCGGCTCGCGGACGGGGCGCACGCCGGGTCGCATTCGCTGTTCTTCATCGACAAGAACCAGCCCGGCATCGAACTGGTGCGCACGCCGCTGTTCAGCCATACCTTCAGCGACCATCATCCCACCTACCGGTTTCACGATGTCGTGGTCAGCGACAGCCAGCGGCTCGGGCCCGAGGGCGATGGCATGCAGTTTTCGCACAGCTGGTTTCGCCACGAGCGGCTGATGATCGCCGCGCGCAGCTGCGGCGCGGCCAGCCGCCTGATTGAGGAAGCCAGGGACTTTGCCGCGACCCGTATGGTGGGCGGCGAGCCGCTGGCAAATAAGCAGATGATCCAGGCCATGCTTGCCGACAGCGTCACCGAGCTGTGGGCGGCGCGGCTCATTACCTATGAGGCCGCCAGGGCGCATGATCGCGGCGATGAGCTTCGATCACTGCACGCGCACTGTTCGCTAGCCAAGCTGTACGCAACCGAGGCGGCCAACCGCATTGCCGATCGCACGCTGCAGATTTTCGGTGGTCGTGGCTACATGCGCGAAAATTGCGCGGAGCGGTTTTTTCGCGAGCTGCGCGTCGACCGGATCTGGGAAGGATCCAGCGAAATTCAACGCCTCATCATCGCGCGCGCGCTGTTCAAGCGCGGCCTCGAGGGAATGTAAGCAGTGCGGGCGCTGTTGAGCACGTTGACCGCGCTGCTGTGGTGCGCAGCGGCGAGCGGTGCCGGCGGCGGCGCGGAGGAGAAGGTGCTTAACATCTTCACCTGGCCGGACTACATCGGGCCGCACACCATTGCCAATTTCGAAAAGGAATACGGCATCAAGGTCAATTACGACACCTACGATTCCACGGAAATGGCCGAGGCGCGCCTGCTGGCCGGACGTACCGGCTACGACCTCGTGGATCACGCGGAGCGCTATTCCGCGCGCCTGATTCCGATTGGCGTTTACCAGCCGCTCGACAAGCGCAAGCTCAGCAACTGGGGCAATCTCGATCCCTGGGTGCTCAACTGGCTGGACCAGGCCGACCCGGGCAACCGTTATGGCGTGCCGTATTTGTGGGGCACCACCGGTTTCAGCTACAACGTCAGGATGATCAGGGAGCGCATGCCGGATGCGCCGGTGACCAGCGCTGACATGATCTTCAAGCCGGAAGTGGCGCGCCGCTTTGCTGACTGCGGTATCACCTTCATCGACGAGCCGACCGATGTGATTCCGATGGCCATGGTCTATCTCGGCCATGACCCCAACAGTCTCGCGCCTGCGGACCTCGCTGAAGTCGAAGCCATGCTCAAGAAGGTGCGCCCCTACATCCGTTATTTCAGCTCGGCGAAGATGCTGATCGACTTGCCCAATGAAGAGGTGTGCATCGCGATGAGCTGGTCGGGCGACTACGCCAAGGCCATGTTCAGCGCCAGGGAGGCGGGTCGGCCGGTGCAGCTGGCCTATACGACGCCGCGCGAGGGCGCGCTGGCCTGGTTCGACATGTGGTTCATACCCGCCGATGCACCGCACCCGGACAATGCCCACCTGTTCCTGAATTACCTGTTGCGCCCGGAGGTCATCGCGGCAGTCAGCAATGAGGTCCGCTATGCCTCGCCCAACCTGAAGTCGCTGCCGCTGGTGGCGCCCGAGGTGCGCAACGACCCGGCGGTCTATCCGCCCGACTCGGTAAAGCGCCGTTTGTTCAGGGGCGTGCTGCGCAGCCCCAGGGAAGAGCGCACCCGCTCGCGCCTGTGGTCACGGGTAAAGGCGCGCCTGTGAGCGATACCCCGGCAACGCCCATGGTGCAGATCCGCGAGCTCTCGAAGCAGTTCGCGGGGGTTACCGCAGTGGATCGGGTGACGCTCGATATTTTGCGCGGCGAACTGTTTGCCATCCTCGGCAGCTCGGGCTGCGGCAAGACGACCCTGCTGCGCATGCTGGCGGGTCTTGAGCAGCCGAGTGCTGGTCGCATACTCATCGACGGCATCGACATGACCGATGCGCCGCCCTACGAGCGGCCGGTCAATATCATGTTCCAGTCCTATGCGCTGTTTCCACACATGACGGTCGCTGGCAACGTGGGCTATGGTCTGAAGAAGGAGCACCTGCCGGCAGCGCAGATCAAAGAGCGGGTCAGGGAAATGCTTGCGCTGGTAAAGCTCGAGGCCCTGGCGATGCGCAAGCCGGACAAGCTGTCCGGTGGCCAGCAGCAGCGCGTGGCGCTGGCGCGTGCGCTGATCAAGCGGCCCAAGCTGCTGCTGCTCGATGAGCCGCTGGCAGCGCTCGACAAGAAGCTGCGCGAGCACACGCAGTTCGAACTCGCCAACCTGCAATACCAGCTCGGCACCACTTTCGTCGTCGTGACCCACGATCAGAATGAGGCCATGGTGCTCGCCAGCCGTATCGCCGTCATGGCCGAAGGCCGCATCGAGCAGGTGGGTACGCCGGCAGAGGTGTATGAATATCCGGCCAACCGGCATGTGGCCGGTTTCGTCGGCAACATCAACCTGATCGAGGGCCGGGTGACCGGCAGCGAGGCGGGGCGCCTGCACCTGCATTGCGAGGCGCTCAATGCGGATCTGGCGGTGCAGTACGACGGTGAGGCCATCGCTGAGGTCGCACCGGGTGCAACCCTGTGTATCGCGGTGCGCCCCGAGAAGATCACCATCAGCCGCACGGCTCCGGAGGGCAAGGATCGCAACGTGGTCAAGGGCGTGGTGCGCGACCTGGGCTATTTCGGCGATCAGTCGCTCTACAACGTGCGTTTGCAGAGTGGCGCCGTGCTGCAGGTCAGTGCGCAGAATCTGCGCCGCTCCGCGAGTCTCACTGTTGAATGGGATGACGAAGTGTACTTGTCATGGGAAGTGGCCAGCACCATTCTGCTGCGCTCATGAAACACGACAGCAGCAAGCACGGTCCGCAGACCCAGCGCTGGTTGCGCCGCGCAGTGCAGCTGCCTTATCTGTGGCTGTTGTTGTTTTTTCTCGCTCCGTTCCTGATCATTCTCAAGATCAGCATTGCCGATCCCATCGTTGCGCAGCCGCCCTTCACGGCCTTGCTGGTGTGGGGTACGCATGGCATCCAGGGCATCAGGGCCACGTTTGAGAATTACGCCTTCCTGTTCCGTGACAGTTACTACGGCATCATCTATCTCTCGTCGCTGAAGATGGCGGCGATCGGCACGCTGCTGTGCCTGCTGCTCGGCTACCCGATGGCCTACTTCATTGCGCGTCAGCCGCCGCGCCGCCGGCAGATCCTGCTGCTGGCGGTCATCCTGCCGTTCTGGATCTCCTTCCTGCTGCGCATCTACGCCTGGATCGGTCTGCTGGGCAACCACGGCGTGATCAACCATTTTCTGTTGAGCGTGGGCATCATCCACAAGCCACTGACGATGCTTTACAACGATTTCGCGGTCTACCTGGGCATCGTCTATTCGTACCTGCCGTTCATGATCCTGCCGCTGTATTCGAACCTCGAGCGGCTGAACCTAGATCTGCTGGATGCGGCCGCCGATCTGGGCGCGCGGCGCTGGCGCGCCTTTGTCGATGTGACGCTGCCGCTGTCGATCCCCGGCATCGTGGGCGGTTGCCTGCTGGTGTTCATTCCCGCGGTGGGCGAGTTTACGATTCCGGCGCTGCTGGGCGGTGCCGACACGCTCATGATCGGGCGCGTGCTGTGGGATGAATTCTTCGTCAGCCGTGACTGGCCGGTGGCCTCGGCGGTATCCGTCGTGCTGCTGCTGCTGCTGATCGCCCCGATCGTCTGGTTCCAGCACCTGCAGAATCGCGAACACGAGGCTGCGCGATGAAGCGCCATCGCTCGCCGCTGCTGATCAGCATCGCCTGCTTCGGCTACGCGCTGCTATACCTGCCTATCGTCTCAGTTGTGATCTATTCCTTCAATGCCTCGCGGCTGGTCACGCTGTGGGGTGGTTTCTCGACGCGCTGGTATGTCAGTCTGCTGGCCGACGACAAACTGCTGGCGGCGGCGCTGCTGAGCCTGCGTATTGCGGTCGTCAGCGCCACGCTGGCGACGGCACTGGGCGCGCTGGTGGCGTTGGCCCTGCAGCGCGTGCGCCGCCTGCCGGGGCGACTCCTGCTGAGCGGCATGATCACGGCGCCACTGGTCATGCCCGAGATCATCACCGGCCTGTCGCTGCTGTTCCTGTTCATTTCCATGGCGAGCCTGATCGGCTGGCCACTGAGCCGCGGCGCCAGCACCATCACCATTGCCCACATCACTTTTTCGATGGCCTACGTGGTGGTGGTGGTGCGCTCGCGCCTTGCGGTGCTGGATGAATCGCTCGAGGAAGCCGCCATGGATCTGGGCGGGCGGCCGCTGGCGGTGTTCTTCGATATCACGGTGCCGATGCTGTTGCCGGCGCTGGTCTCGGGCTGGCTGCTGGCATTTACACTATCGCTCGATGACCTGGTGATTTCGAGTTTTGTATCGGGGCCCGGAGCCACGACTCTGCCGATGCTGATCTTTGCGAAGGTGCGGCTGGGGGTGACGCCGGACATCAACGCGATCACCACGATCATCATCGGGCTGGTGATCATTGCCGTGACGACCGCGTCGCTGATCACCGGTAAACGGCGGGCGACAATGTGAGGCCGGACAGCAGAGGGGAACGGGGTATGAGCGCGAAACTTCGTGACGCACTGGCGGCCTGGCGGCCGGGCTTCGGACTGCCCGGCGACGCCTATCGCGACGCTGAGCATTACGAACAGGAAATCCGCCAGATCTTCCTCAAGTCCTGGCTGTACGTCGGTCACCAGAGCCAGATTCCGGCACGCGGCGACTATTTCCTGTTCGAGATGGCGGGCGAGTCGGTCATCGTAGCCCGCAACAACGACGGGCAGATCAATGCCATGCTGAATATCTGTCGCCATCGCGGTTCGCGGATCTGCGATCACGCGCAGGGGCATGAGGCGCGCTTCGTGTGCCGCTACCATGGCTGGACCTACAGTCTTGACGGCTCACTGCGCGCCGCAAGCCAGACGCCGCCGGGCTTCGATCGGGCACTGTACGGGCTGCGCCGCGTGCACACCCGGGTATTCGCGGGTCTGATCTTCGTCAACTTCGATGCCGATCCCGTGCCATTCGATGCCATCGCCACTGACCTGGCCGCGCCCATGGCGCCCTACCAGCTGGAGCGCAGCAAGGTTGCGCATCGGCAGAATTACCCGATTGCCAGCAACTGGAAGCTGGCGATCGAAAATTATTGCGAGTGCTATCACTGCGGGCCGGCACATCCGGAATATTCGGTTGGCCATGCGCGTGCCATGCCGGTCGGTGAATGGCAGGAATTGCTGGCGCAGGTGATGGCGCGCGCGCCGGCGGCCGGCCTCACGCAGCATACGATCCGCAACATCTGGCTGGACTCCGGCGCCCTGGGCATCGATCGCTGTTTTGATCGCTTCCCGCTGCTGCGCGGTCATCAGACTGGCAGCCGCGACGGTCAGCCGCTGGCGCCGCTGCTGGGCACGATCAAGGCCTACGATGGTGCCGCGACCGATCTGCAGTTCGGGCCGATGACATTCGGGCTGGCCTATTGCGATCACGTGGTGCTGTACCGGTTCACGCCCCGCGGCCTGCACAGCACCGATTGCGAGATCACCTGGCTGGTCAATGAATCGGCAGTCGAGGGCAAAGACTACGATCGCGACCAGCTGATCTGGCTCTGGCAGGTGACAACGCTCGCCGACAAGGCGATCATTGAGCGCAATCAGCAGGGGGTCGAGTCACGCTATTTTGAGCCGGGGCCGTTATCGCCAATGGAAGACTACACCAACCGGTTTCTGGACTGGTACCTCGCCGCGATGAGCGATGAGGCCAGCCGCGCAGAGAAATTTCGTAGAGGAGCGAATCATGGTTAACGTACGACAGGCGGTGCTCAAATGCGCCGCCACCAGCCTCGCATTGATCCTGGTGCTCACTGCCGCCGGACCGCTGCACGCACAGACGGCCGCGCCAGGCGGCGCCAGCGCCAGTGCGGGTGAGCTCGAGGAAATCCTGGTCACCGCGACCCGTCGTTCGGAGGCCTTGAGCAAGGTGCCGATCAGTGTGACCGCGCTGTCGCAGGAGAGCATGGACGATCGCGGCATCAAGGATTTCCAGGATATTGCCCGCTACACGCCCGGTATCAATTTCGACAGTGCCGGCACTAATGCGATTTCCATCCGCGGCATCTCCTCCTCGGGCGGCGCTGGCACGACCGGCATCTATATCGACGACACCCCCATACAGATGCGCTCGGTAGGTTTCAATCCTGACGATACCCTGCCCAAGACTTTCGATCTGGAGCGCGTCGAAGTACTGCGCGGCCCGCAGGGCACCCTGTTTGGCGCCGGCTCCGAGGGTGGCACGGTGCGTTACCTGCTGACCGCGCCCAAGCTGCATGGCTCGAGCACCTACATGCGCGGCGAGCTGTCGTTTACCGAGGGCGGGCAACCCAGCTACGAACTGGGCTTCGCACAAGGCGGCGCGTTGATCGAGGGCACGCTGGGCGTGCGCGCCAATGCCTGGTACCGCAAGGATGGCGGCTGGATCGACCGGGTCGACCCGACCAGCAGGGCGGTCACCGAGAGCAACGCCAATCATGGCGATGCCTATATGCTGCGGCTGGCCGCGGTCTGGCAGCCCCTGGCTGCGGTCACGGTGACGCCAAGCATCATTTACCAGAAGTCGAACAAGCACGATCAGTCCACCTTTTGGCCCGCCTACTCGAACCCGTCCGCCGGCGAGTTCAATAACGCGACGCCGGAGCGTATCCCGGTGCCGGACAAGTACCTGCTGCCCTCGCTCAAGCTGGAAGCCAATTTCGCTCACAGCCAGCTGATTGCCACGACCTCCTATTTTTCCCGCGATGAGATCTCGGGGTATCAGGGTACGGTCTATGACCTGAGTTACTACCAGGGCCTCGGTTGGGTGGACAATCCGAATACCGGCGGGCTCGGTTGCGGCGCGGGTTCGGTGGCCACAGAAGCGCCCTGTGACTGGTATCCATTGATCGACGCGAACGGCATCCATCTGCCCAGCGGGTTCAGCGATTATCAATCCCCCAATACGATCACCAATGCGCAACGCAGCTGGACTCAGGAAATCCGCCTGCAATCGAGCGATGATCAGTCGCCCTGGCGCTGGACGGTCGGCGCTTTCTGGCAGCAGTCCAAGCAACGCAGCATCGAGGAACTGAGGGATGCACAGATCAACGAGCTGTTCACGGCGCTCTACGGCATTGATGCCATCAGCATCTATGGTGATTTCTATTCCTGCAATGGCCAGGGCACCTACACGGCGATTCCGGCCTGCGTCATCTACTACAACAACAATTCAACCACCGACCGGCAGCTGGCAGCCTTCGGCGAGCTCAGCTACGCTTTCACTGAACGCTGGCGCCTCACTCTGGGAGATCGCATAGCGCGTACCAGTTTTTCGCTCCAGCACTATGGCGACGGCCTTGAGAATTATGGCCCCGAGACAGCCAGCGCCGCGCAGCAGGAAACGCCCAACACTCCCAAGCTCAGCCTGGCTTTCCAGATGGACAGCCGCAATCTGTTTTACGCCACCCTGGCCAAGGGATTCCGGGTAGGCGGTGGCAATCCACCACTGCCGTCCTATTGCGATGCCGACGTGCAGGCCGATGGCTATGCGAACGGCGCGCCGTTGACCTACAAGTCGGACACTACGCAGAGCTACGAGATCGGATCCAAGAACAGCTTCGGCCCGGGGCTCAAGCTGGCCACCAGCGTGTACTACATCAAATGGCGCGACATCCAGCAGAGTGTCTATGTCGGCGGCGGCTGCGGACTGCAGTTCACCGACAACCTCGGTACTGCGGTCGCCAAGGGCTTTGATCTGCAGGCGGAATCCAGGCTCGGGCCGATGAATTTTGACCTGGCGGTCGGCTACACCGATGCGCGCTACACCAAGGCGACACTGTTGGCGAATACTGGCAACGCCATCTCAGGGCAGGACTCCATCAACCTCAGTCCCGGGACGACGGCGCCGTGGACCGTAGCGGTCGGCGCCGCGTATGAGTTTCAGCTTGCGAGTCACGCGGCCTTCGTGCGCCTGGACTACCAGTACCAGAGCCGCAACAACTGGCTGTCAACCTTCCAGGATCCGAACTCACTGCAGTACAACGCGGATACCTATGCCCTCCCGTCTACGCAATTCGTACAGTTGCGCGGCGGCGCACACCTGGGCAACTGGCAGGTTTCTGCCTTTGTAGACAATCTATTCAACACGCACACGGTGACGAACTACCAGCTCGGGCAGCTCGACGCCTTCAACCCGGACCCGCCGCATGAGCAGCAGAATCAATACACTTTCCGGCCGCGCACCTTTGGCCTGACCGCGACCCTGCATCTGTGAGGCCAGGGTCTGCGGGTGCGACCCGCAGGGTGCCGCCCATGAAGGCGTGAGCGGCGGACAGCTCGTGCAGCGCCATGCATCAATCGCCTTGCTGTGCACTCGCCACGGCAGCCTCGCCGTCACGCATTCTGCGCAGCGTGTCGATGGCTGCGTACTGCGTTCCCCAGCGTTCGGCGGCCCGGGCCGTCAGTGGTTCAAGCTGGTCGTGCTTCAGTGCTTCGTTCAGCGCGGGCAATTCCTTGTCGACCAGAGTGCGGGTCTGCCCCTCGAGCTCTGCGAGTTCGCGCTCGAGCGTGGCGACGCGGGCCACCTGGTAATCGCCGGGCCGGCCTTCGTAACTCAGCAGCGCGCCATAGACGTCATCGAGATGCTCGCGCAGTCGCTCCTCGCCGGTGATGGCGCCGCCTTCCTTGGTGGCGACGATTTCCTTGCGCAGCCTGTCTGCCTGTCCGGCGAATTTCTCGGCCAGCATCCGTGCACGGCTCGAGATTTTGGGCGAGTCTTTGCGCGACTCGGCCAGGGCTTTCATGCCGGCCAGGCGATCGGCCAGGTCCGTCATGCGTCCGAACAGGCCGTGGGCCCGCATCGCCGCCGCAAACTGCAGCTTGCGATCCTCGAGATTGAATTTCGCACGGCGATCCAGCGTGATGGACAAGCGGGATTCGTAGGTCTTGCCGGCCTTGGTCAGTCGAACCGTATAGTCGCCCGGGAGCAGGCGGGGCCCCTCCAGGCCCGCAAAGGCCGGCTGTGCGGCGGTGGGCACACGCGGCGGTGGCGCACGCATTAACCAGACAACGCGATTGATGCCTTTGCGCTTGGACGCGGGGAGCGTGTCGATCACTTTGCCCGCCGGGTCGAGTATTTCCAGTTTCAGGCGGCCAAATACGTGGCGCGTTTGTTGATAGTAGCTGATCAAAGCACCGGGCGCCGGATTCTGGCCCGCAAAACTGGCATCGCCTTCCGCCCAGCCGCCGCGGCCATCAAGGCGCTGCTGCGCCGGGCGTGTCGGCAGGAAGGTAACCTCGCTGGCCAGCACCGCTGGCGTCAACGCGCGCAGCGCACTCAGGTCATCGATGATCCAGATGCCGCGTCCGTGAGTAGCGATCACCAGGTCGCCGTCACGCTGCTGTATCGCCAGGTCGCGCACCGCGACTGCAGGAAAATTGCTGCCGGTGAACTGCGCCCAGCTGGCTCCGGCATCGATTGAGATCCACAGGCCGAATTCCGTGCCCAGGTACAGGACATGGGCCGCGAGCGGATCTTCCCTGAGTATGTGCGCGTAACCACGCACGCCCTGCGCGGGCGCTACGATCCGCGTCCAGCTCTGGCCGTAGTCGGTGGTGCGATAGGCCCAGGGCGTCAGGTCCCCATAGGTGTGACGATCGAAGGTCGCGTACGCCGTGCCGGCCTGCGCGGGGCTGGCGGTGATCGATGAGACCCAGCTCGCCGGCGGCAGGCCCTTGATGTTGGCAGTGAGATTGCTCCAGTGCGCGCCGCCATCGCGCGTGAGCTGCACCTTGCCATCGTCCGTGCCCACCCATATCTGTTGCTCATCGCGCGGGCTCTCGGCAATTGAGTAGATCGTGGTGTGCATCTCAGCCGAGGAATTGTCGACCGTGATGCCACCCGATTCCTCCTGCTTCTGCTTGTTGGGATCGTTGCTGGTGAGGTCCGGTGAAATACGCGCCCAGGACTGGCCATGATCGCGGCTCATGAACAGGAACTGCGCGCCGATGTAGAGCGTGTTGCGGTTGGTGGGCGAGAGCGCAATGGGGGTGTTCCAGTTCCAGCGCAGTTTCTCCTTGAAATCGGCGACGGGCTGAATAATGCGCTGCTCCAGGCTGTGGCGGTTGACGCGCCCGATGTGCCCGCCCTGATACTCTGCATAGGCATAATCTGCATCGGCCGGGTCGGCAAAGGTGTAGAAGCCATCGCCACCGAAGAGATTTTCCCAGCGGCTGTTGGTGATGCCGCCGGGGTAGGCCGAATCTCCCGCCCAGGAGCTGTTGTCCTGCAGACCGCCGTAGACCTGGTAGGGGTCCTTGTCGTCCACCGACACATGATAGAACTGCGAAACCGGCAGGTTATTCGCCTTCCACCACTTGTTGCCGCCGTCGTGGCTGATCCACAGGCCACCGTCATCGCCGGTGATGACGTGCTTCGGGTTGTTTGGATTCACCCAGACATCATGATGATCACCATGGGTGCCATTGCTGATGACCGAGAAACTCTTGCCGCCATCCTCGGAGGCGATCAGCATCAGGTTGGGCTTGAAGATACGCTCGGCGTTGGTCGGGTCGACGATCAGCTTCGAGAAGTAGAACGGTCGCCAGACCATGCGCTGGCTGGCATCGCGTGCTTCCCAGCTCTTGCCGCCATCGTTCGAGCGGTACAGCCCGGATTTCACGCCTTCGATGACCGCGTAGACGATGTCGGGCGAGGAGGGCGCGATTACGACATCGAGTCTGCCCCAGGGCGCCGGCGGCAGGCCCGCCGTGCTCTTCGCATCGAGCTGCTGCCAGCTCTTGCCGCCGTCCTCGGTGAGAAACAGGCCCGAGCCCGAAGCGGCCTTGGGACCATCGCCGCCGGAGCGGAAGGTCCAGCCCTGGCGCCTGAAGTCCCACAGCCCGGCGAACATGCGCTGCGGATTGCGCGGATCCATCGTCAGGCCCGAGCAACCGGTCGAGAGGTTCGGGCCCTTCAGGACCAGCGACCAGCTCTTGCCAGCGTCGCTCGTCTTGTAAAGACCACGATCGGCCGAGTCCGACCAGAGCGCGCCGGGCACGCAGGCGTACACCGTGTTGCTGTCCTTCGGATCGACGATAATCGCGTTGATGCGTTCGGAGCTGCCCAGCCCCATGTTCTGCCAGGTATCGCCGCCATCAGTCGAACGATAGATGCCATCACCGATCGAGACCGAGTTGCGGGTCCAGGACTCGCCGCTCCCCACCCAGACGGTCCTGGGGCTCGAGGGATCCAGCGCGATCGCGCCGATCGATTGCACGGCTTGCTTATCGAACACCGGCTGGAAGGTCGTGCCGCCATCATAGGAGCGCCACACGCCGCCCGAGGCCGCGCCGACGAACAGCGTGACCCGGCCGTCACTCTCCTGGCGCGCGGCGATGGCCGAGATGCGACCGCTCATCGTGGCCGAACCGATGTTGCGGGCGCCGAGCCCCGAGATCGCCGCCGCGTCGATGCCCTCGGCGGCGATCGCGACCGTGCCTGAGACCCCGCTGAGCGTGGCCGACAGCGCCAGCATGCCCAGCAACCCTGCGGCGCGTGCGCGCAGCTGCGTAGCGCCGCTCACTTGCGCACCGGAAAGGCAAATTGCGCCAGCTCCGCGGGGCCGTTGGCCTCCGCGCTGTCGAACACCAGCTGTTGCTTGTGCGAACTGTCGGAGTTCTTCGGCCCGCTGTCCTCAGCCATGGGCACATAGACGCCGCCGACCTTCTCGTACTCGCCGTAGTCGGTTTCGGTTTCCTGCTCCGCGCCGCGGACCAGCTGCTTCTGAACGTCGCGTATGATCATGTAGGTATCCGGATCAATGTAGTAGACCACTTCGTCACCCGACTTCAGGTGCACGCGCAGCTTGTGCGCCGGCGTGCCATCGATATCATCGAGCCCGAGATATTCGACGCTATGGCCCTTGGACCGGTAATCGACCAGCGGCGAATCGATATCTGCCTGCAGCAGGAGTGGTTTGGATTCATCGGCCGACATGCGCTCCGGATCCTTGCGACCCTCGAAGGGATCGACCTTCCAGGCTTCCTTGCCATCGTAGGCATTGATCTGCGTCAGGCCCTGCAGCGTGAACTCATTGCGCACACCGCCGCCGCGCACCACCACGGTCGAGGCGCTGATGTCGAAATTGGCGCCGGGTATGATCAGGTGCCCCTGGCGCCGGATGCTCTTGAGCGTGCGCAGTGCTTCGGCGCCGCCGCGCGCCGCGATGTGACTGGCGATGAGCTGGTCGGTATCCAGCGCCGCTGCTGGCGCGGTCGGCAGCAGCGCCAACGCAGCCAATATTGTAATTGCGGTCATCTTGATCATGGTTGCGTCTCCGTGCGGGCATACATGCTAAAGGCGTCGGGCCTGCCGGGCAAGGAGGAACTTGGCGGCGACGGGTCGTTGCGCCAGGCTCATGAAGCCCGGAAAGTGCGTAAGATGCCGTGAGCCCTGGAGTGGGAAGCAAACATGACAACCGCTGAAAAGCCGACTCGGCCGGACAGGCATGACCTGTCGACATTGTCGTTCGACTCGCTGTCGGTGCACGGTGGCAACGAAGTTGACTCTGCATCCGGCGCTATTCGCACGCCGATCGTGATGGCGAACTCCTACCGGCTGCCAGAAGATCCTTCCGCGATGAATTGGTCGGACGTGGAGACTCCCACATATACCAGAAATTCCGGACACAACCAGATTGGTCTGCAAAGAAAGCTTGCAGCACTCGAGCAGGGAGCAGACGCGGTGGTCTTTGCCACGGGTGTCGCCGCGCTGCACGGGGTGTTCTTCACTTTCCTCAGGACGGGTGATCACGTTGTGGTCGGCGATGTGAGCTATGAGGCCGTCTGGCGTCTGTTTGCTGAGCTGCTGCCAGAGCGCTATGGCATCGAAGCTACATTTGTGGACATGGGGGATATTGAATCGGTACGTGCAGCACTGCGCCCAAACACCAAACTCGTCCACACTGAGACGATTGCCAACCCGACGACCAAGGTAACTGATGTTGCGGCTGTGGCGGCAATCGCCCACGCCAGCGGGGCTATGCTCTCGATCGACGCAACCTTCACACCGCCGCCTTTTTTCAGGGCGCTTGAGCATGGCGCGGACCTGGTCATCCACTCGCTGACGAAGTACATCAATGGTCATGGCGATGCCATGGGTGGTGCGGTCATTGGAGCACGCCAACTGGTGCAGCAAATCAAGGCCGATGCGCTGGTCGATGTCGGCGGCGCAATTTCTCCATTCAACGCGTGGCTCATCATGCGTGGCTCGGTCACTCTGCCACTGCGGTTGCGCCAGCAGTTTTCTTCCGCCGAGCGCATCGCCGCATACCTCGAGTCCGATCCCCGGGTCGCCTACGTCGCCTATCCTGGTCTGAAATCGCATCCGCAGCATGATCTGGCGCGTCGGCAGTTCGGCGGGCGCGGGTATGGGGCGATGATGGCGTTTGCGGTTGAGGGTGATCGCAATGCGCAGAATCGGTTTGTATCCAGCCTGCGCGTGATCACCTCGGCAGTGTCGCTCGGCCATGATGAGAGTTTGATCGTGCATGTCGGCTCGCAAGGTCGCGGTGGGTCCGACAAATACCCGGAAAAGTTCCAGAAATACGGGCACCTGCGCCTGTCCATCGGCCTGGAAGACCCCGGCGATCTGATCGCAGATATCCGCGCCGCATTGGACGCCACTTTCATTCAGTGAGCGTGCGCTGGCGACGCAGCGGTTGATATTCCCCTTCTCCGCCGTTAACCCCGCAAGGCCGGCGTCTATCCCAGCCGGGCACGAGACTAGGTATTTGTTCGGGTGCACTGGCGTCTGGCCGGAGGTAGAGTGCTGCGCGGGTGTGCGACAGTGCCAGGATCCTGGAGGCGGCGCCGGTGATCGTCGAAAACGAGCCCCAGGTTGACCGGGTCCTGACCGCACGCGACCTTGGCAAGGACTACGTGATGGGCGAGGTCCTGGTCCGCGCGCTGAGCGGCGTGGATCTCGACATCTACCGTGGTGAGTTTGTGGTGTTGCTGGGACCCTCGGGTAGCGGCAAGTCGACGCTGCTCAATATTCTGGGCGGGCTCGATACGCCGACCCGTGGCACCGTCACGTGGCGGGATCACGATCTCAGCCGCGCGTCCGAGGCGCAGCTCACGCGCTATCGGCGCGATCACGTGGGCTTTGTGTTCCAGTTCTACAACCTCATTCCGAGCCTGACGGTGCGCGAGAACGTGGCGCTGGTCACGGAGATTGCGGTCGCACCCATGCGCGCCGAGGAGGCGCTGGACTGGGTGGGGCTCTCCTCCCGGCTCGACCATTTTCCCTCACAGCTATCGGGCGGCGAGCAGCAACGCGTGGCGATCGCCCGCGCTATCGTCAAGCGACCGGAGCTGCTGCTGTGTGACGAGCCTACCGGCGCACTCGATCACAATACCGGTCGCCTGGTGCTTGACGCGATCGTGCGCATCAATGCCGAACTCGGCACCACCACGGTGGTCATCACCCACAATGTCGTCATCGGGCGCATGGCGGATCGGGTCCTGCATCTGATGGATGGACGCATTGCCTCGACGGAGCGCAATACCGTCAAGGCCCGGCCCGCGGACCTTTCCTGGTGAGCATGCTGCAACGCAAGCTCGGGCGCGACCTGCTGGCCATGAAGGGGCAGGTGCTGACCATTGCCCTGGTGGTGGCCTCGGCCACCGGTGGCTTCATCGGCAGCCTGGGTACTTACCACGCGCTGCAGCGCGCGCGTGACAGCTTCTACGCGCAGGCACGCTTCGCCGATATCTTTGTGGATGTGAAGCGTGCGCCGCAGTCAGTCCTGCAGCAGATCGCCCGGGTGCCCGATGTCATCGACGCGGAAGCCAACGTGGAAGCGGCCAGCCAGCTCATTGTCGCCGGCGTGGCCGAACCCCTGATTGCACACCTGGTCGGCGTACCCGTGGCCAGCGGGCCGCGCCTCAATCGCCTGCACATCCGGCGCGGGCGCATGCCCGAGCGGGCCGCGACCATGGAGGCTCTGGTCGATGAAGGATTCGCGGCGGCACGCCATCTGCAGCCGGGCGACCAGGTGGGCATCATCCTCAACGGCAAGCGCGAGACGCTGTCCATTGTCGGCATCGGCCTCTCGCCCGAGTACATCAATCCCTCCCAGGGTGGGGTCTTTCCCGATCCCAAGGGCCTCGGCGTCTTCTGGGTCGACGAGCAGCGTCTGGCCAGCGCGTTTGACCTGAAGGACGCTTTCAATCATGTGAGCGTGCTGCTGTCGCCGACGGCATCCGAGCCGCGCGTGCTGGCCGCTCTCGATTCGCTGCTGCGTCCTTATGGAGGACACGGCGCCTACGCCCGTGCTGACCAGCTCTCCCACAAGATCGTCACCCAGGAAATGAACCAGCAACGCGTACTGGGCACCGTCATGCCGGCGCTGTTCATCTGGGTCGCCGCCTTCCTGCTCAACGTGGTGCTTGGCCGGCAGATCGCCACCCAGCGCGAGCAGATTGCCGCGCTCAAGGCGCTCGGCTATGCGAACAGCGCGATCGTCCTGCATTATCTCGAGTTCGTGGTGGTGGTGCTGTTCTGTGGCCTGCTGCTGGGGGTCGCGGTCGGAGCCTGGTTTGGTCGGTACATGACCGCGATGTACAGCGACTTCTTCCATTTTCCCGCCGTGCCGTTCCGTATCGAGGCCGGGTTGCTGGCCATTGCCGCCGGCGTCACGGCCGCGGCCGCCTTCGCCGGCGCGCTGCTCGCCATTCGCAACGTCGTGCGGTTATCGCCGGCACAGGCTATGCGCCCGCCGGCGCCGCCGCGCTATCGCCGGCTGCTGCTCGAGCGGTTCGGGATCGTGGCGTGGCTGCCGATGTCGGTGCGCATGATCCTCCGCAACCTCGAACGTCGGCCGCTGCGTTCCCTGCTCACGGCTGCCGGCGTCGCAGCGTCGGTCGCGCTGATCGTCGCGGGTACTTTCTGGTGGGACGCCATCAACTACATGGTCGACATGCAGTTCAACTCGGTGGAGCGGGGTGATGCGGTGGTCGCTTTGGTAAATCCGCGGGCGCTGGCGACTCGCTACGAGGTCGGGCGCCTGCCGGGCGTGTTGCAGGCGGAATCCTACCGGAGCGTCGCCGTGCGCTTGCGCGCGGCCCAGCGCGTCTACCGCACGGCTATTCTCGGCCTCGGCGATGCGGCGCTGCTGCGGCGTACCCTCGATGACGCCGGCCGCCCGGTCGAGCTGCCGCCAACGGGGCTGCTGCTCTCAAACCAGCTGGCGCTGCGCCTGCAGGTCCGCCCCGGCGACCTGGTGCACGTCGAAGCCCTGGAGGGCACGCGCGTGCAGCGTGACGTTCGGGTCGAGGGCGTGGTCAAGGATATGTTTGCGCTGGTCGCCTACATGAACCTGCAGTCGCTCAACCGCCTGCTCGATGAGGCCGATGCGGTTTCGGCCATGGATGTACGTCTGGACCAGGGGCAGCGCGCCGCCCTGTACGCCCGCATCAAGCAGACGCCGGGTGTCGCAACGATCGCCATCAAGGCAAACTCACTGCAGAGTTTTCGCGAGACCTCGGCGCGCAACGTGCTGGTCTTTACCTCCATCTTTACGCTGTTTGCCGCGACCATCGCCGTGGGGGTGGTGTACAACAGCGCGCGCATCGCCTTGGCGGAACGGGCCTGGGAGCTGGCGAGCCTGCGCGTCCTGGGCTTCAGCCGCACCGAGGTGTCGACGTTTCTGCTTGGCGAACTCGCGCTCGAGGTCGCAGTGGCGCTGCCGCTCGGGCTCTGGCTGGGATACGGGCTGGCACTATTCCTGACCGACCAGATGCACAGCGACACGTTCCGGATTCCAGTCATCATCGCACCGCAGACCTACGCGCTCGCCATTTCGGCCATCCTTGCCGCCGGGCTGGTCAGCGCCCTGATCGTGCGCCGGCGCATCGACGCCCTCGACCTGGTCGCCGCGCTGAAAACCCGGGAGTAAGATCATGCGCAACCGCAAAGTTTACTGGATCGTCGCCGCCACGCTGTTCGCGGCGGCACTCGTTGGCTGGGCATTCATCCCGGCGCCGCTTGCGGTCGAAGTGGCCACTGTGCAGCGTGGCCTCTTTGAACAGACGGTCGACGAACTGGCCAGGACGCGCATCCGCGATCACTATGCGGTGAGCGCCCCGCTCAATGGCGAGGTAGAGCGGATCACGCTGCGCGAGGGCGATGATGTGGCGGCCGGAACTGCCATCGCGCGCCTGCGCCCGGCGCTGCCCGCACTGCTCGACACCCGCACCGAGCTCGAATTGCGCCGCCGCGTCGAGGCCGCGCGCGCCGCCAAGGAGGCGGCGGATGCGCGCCTCGCACGCAGCGGCGTGGCGCTCGTGCAGGCGCGGCGCGAGGCCGAGCGCAGTCGCCAGCTCGCGCAGAGCCAGATGGTGGCGGCGGCCAAAGTCGAATCCGACGAATTGGCGCTCGCCATGGCCAACCAGGAACTCGAATCGGCGCGGGCGGATGCACACGTCGCGCAGCACGAGATCGACATCTCGGTCGCGGCACTGGCTCGGGCCCGGGATGGTGGTCGCGGCGGCGGGACGGAGTGGTCGCTGACCGCGCCGATTGCCGGACGTGTGCTGCGTGTCCAGCAGAAGAGTGGCGGGACGGTGGGGGTCGGCACACCGCTGATCGAATTCGGGGATCCTGCCAACCTTGAGGTGTTGATCGAGTTGCTGACCACGGAAGCACCGCGGGTCGTTCCAGGCGCCGCGGTTCGGCTCAGCAACTGGGGTGGAGTTGCGCCGCTGAGTGGCCGGGTGCGGCGCGTGGAGCCTTGGGGATTCACCAAGATATCAGCGCTCGGGGTCGAAGAACAACGCGTCAACGTACTCGTGGACATCGTCTCGCCGCGCAAGGACTGGGCGTCGCTGGGCGAGGGCTATCGGCTGGATGCGCAGATTCAGGTCTATCGAAAAGAACAGGCACTGAGCGTACCGACTGGTGCGCTGTTCCGGGTCGGCGAGCGCTGGTATGTCTATGTGGTAACGCCTGAGCGCCGTGCGCGCCAGGTGGCCCTGAGCATAGGTCAGCGCAATGACCGCTCGGTCGAAGTGCTGGCCGGAGTGGACGCGGGGGATCGGGTGGTGGTGTATCCGAGCGATGCGATTCGCGATGGCGTGCGCGTTGCCGTCAGCAATCCACCGTCAGGCCGGCCGTGAGCGACCCGCTGGCGCGTCAGCGCGCGTCCAGCCGCAGCGGCTCGAGTTCCGCGTCCTTGAGGTGCGCATGCAGAATGCCGGCGAGCGTGGGCGCGATGCGGCGCATGTCGATCTCACCGAGCGAGTGGCCGGCCGCGATGTGCGGGCCGACGATGAAGAACGAGGAGCGCATTTCCGGGTGTTCGGGCAGGTAGCCGTGCGTGCCCAGATTGCTGGGCCTGGAGACCACAGGTCCGTCGTAGGCGTCGCCGAATTCATAGCCGGGGCGGAAGGCGACCAGGAATGATGCGTCGGGGACGCCGCTGCGTGAGGCAATCTCTTCATGGTCGAGGATGCGCTCGATGCCGTTGCCCGGATCAGCGGCGAGCCGCGTGAGCAGCCTGCTGACCTCGGCCCGCGTGCTGCTGTCCCCGGGATCGGCCAGCATGATCGCAGCGCTTCCGCCGGCCGGCCAGGGCATGGCCTTCCAGCTGGTGATCCGGTGCTTGTCATCCATCGTGTACAGGCCGGCGTCGAAAAACGCGACATACAGGTTCACATCGTGCGCGACGGCGGCGAAGCCATGATCGGAGACGACGCAGAAGGTGGCCCGGCCCGGCGCCTCGTGCTCGGCGGCCTGGCGCAGCTGGCCGACGAGCGTGTCGAGCCGCTCGAGTGCTGCATTTGAGGCCGCACTGAAGGGGCCGGAATCATGCTGTTCGGTATCGAGGCCGGTGAAATAGAAGGTCGCAAAGTCGGGATGCCGGGCGTCGAGCAGGCGCAGCGCGAAGCGTGCCCGGATCTCATCCGCCGCCACCGACTCCTCCTTGCCGCCGGGGAACACGCCGAGCGCCGCCGAGAGTTCCTGCTCCAGGCCCGGAGTGCTCAGGGCCCGCTGCAACTTCTGGTCATCCTTCGTTCCGGTGCGCCAGATCTGCGGCAGGTTGTAGCTGATGTTGGCGCCGACACTCGTCGGCCAGTAGATGCTGGCGGTGGTGAGATGTGTTGCAGCCGCTGCGTCCCACAGCGTTTCGGCCCGGCCGTCTTCGGCATACCAATACCAGCCCCTGGCGTTGCGGTTGAAAGGGTCGAAGGTCGTGTTGCTGAGGATGCCGTGGCGGGCGGGTGAGGCGCCGGTCAGCAGCGTCATGTGGCTGGGGTAGGTCACGGTCGGCAGCACGCCGCGCACACCCGTAGCGTAGGCGCCGTCACTCACCAGGGAGCGCAGGTTTGGAACCTTCAGGCCGCGAGCTTCCGCTTCCAGAACCGCCTCAGGCTTCAGGCCGTCGATGGAGACCAGGACGAGCAGCTCATGAGCTGCGCGATCGGCTGCATGGGCTGCGGTTGGCGCCGACAAGATAGCGGCTGCCAACGACAACGTACAGGCCGTCATGCGCAATGAATTGTGAGAGCGTAGTAATCGCGAATGGTTGCACATGGCGGGTATTAGAGCGCCAAACTCAGTGAAAGCACCAGCGCCCGTCCGGGCAGGCGGTAGTAGCCCGCCGTGCCAGTCACGCTGACACCTTCCTGCAGATCGCTCTCCGCCACGGGATCGCGCCGATCGCCGAGGTTGTAGCCATTCAGGCGCCAATCGCATTTTCCAACCCGATAGCCTAGCGTGGCATCCACGCTCGTATAGCCGCCCACCGCGACGGAATTGCTCTTGTTGAGAAAGCGGCTGCCGCTGTATCCGGCAATCGCAGATCCATTGAACCCGGTCGCGGGCGCGTAGACCAGGCCGAAGCCCGCCTGCTGGCGCGGCGACATCTCGAAGCGATTGCCTGCCGCGTCGGCACCGTTGTCGCGCGTAAAGGAGACGAAGCGCGCATCGTGCTGCGCAAAATGTGCGTAGAGATTCAACGCCGGCGTCAGCGCATAGCGCGATTCGATCTCGAAGCCACGGAAGCGCGTGGCCCCGCCGT
>JBAVRE010000163.1:0-5554 GCA_049694695.1 Steroidobacteraceae bacterium
GGGCCAGCGGCTCGAAACCCCCACTGCATCCGGCCGGCGGCGCCAGCGCATGCAGCACAGCGAGCCGCTCGCCCAGGCGCGTCAGCGGCCTGTCCTGCTGGAAATCGCTGCTGGTCCAGCATCGGCCATCGAGAAATTCGCAGATCAGTACTGCGCTCTGCGGCACCGCGCGCACGATCCGTGGTGCGATTGCAGCCTCGGCAGCCCGCGCATGCAGCAGCAGTTCACGGCCAGGATCGACGCCCGGGCGCCTGTCGGCCGACGCATCCAGGCGCAAGGTATAGCGACCAACGCTGGTATCAACGCGCCAGGTGCGATTGACGCTGCCGCCGGTTAATCGCTGCAGCAGCAGCGGCACCTCACCACGCTCGAGGCCGGGCACCAACGCCAGGGCCGTAGCGGGCGGGCTCAAGGGGGCTGCTGGCGGGCGCGGCGTGACCATTCACGGAATCCGAAGCAGGCAATGACCATATAAGTGAGAAACAGCCCCGCCGTGTAGGGATGACCCTGCTGCACGAACAGGTACACGGTGACCGAGTCGGCGGCTATCCAGTAGAACCAGTTCTCAAGCACCGAGCGGGTGACCATCCAGGTTGCCACCAGACTGGTCCAGGTCGTGCACGAGTCAAGTAACGGCCAGGCAGCGTGGGTTTCGCGCGCCAGCAGCTGCGCGCTCACCGCACTTGCCAGAACAATAAAGAGCAGTGCGTACAGGTGCTGGCGCCGGCGCCAGCGAAAGATGTGGCCACCCTGCTGGTGCGCATTGCGGGTCCAGCTCCACCAGCCGAAGGCCGCCATGACAACGTAATAGCCCTGCAGCACCGACTGCATCGGCAGGCGCGACAGCGCCGCAAGGTACACATAGATTGAAGAGCTGATCGCGCCGGCGAGCCAACCCCAGCGGTTGCGGCGCATGATCAGCAGCACGTAGGCGACACCGGTGACTATCGCCACTGCCTCCAGCAATGATATGGAGCGCAACTCAGCCACCGTCCGCTGCGAAACTCAAGGTCCAGCCCAGTTGCCGCGGATCGCCATTCTGGAGGTAAAGCTTCACGGGAAAATCCGGCGGTTCGTCACCGAAATAGAACCCCTGTACGGCGTAGCGTCGGTCAAGAAGGTTGCGTACCCAGAAACTGGTAGTCCACGAACCGCGCCGCCAGCCGACCCGCAGATTGCACAGCAGGCGTGCGCCAGCCTGTTGATCGTGACTGTTGCTGAAATAGTAGCGCGCCTGCGCCGCCAGATCGAAGCGCGCGAAAGCGCCCTGCGGATCCTGCCAGGTCGCAGCCAGCGAAGCCTGGTAGGCAGGCGCAAAGGCCTGTGCCCGGCCGTCAGGCGGTGCGCCATCGAGCTGGTAGGCCAGCAGGCGCGTACGCTGCAGCGCCAGGCTGCCGGCCAGCTGCCAGTGCGAGCCCAGGCGCCAGCGCAGCTCGCCTTCCAGACCGATATTGTCACCGCGTGCGGCATTCGCCGTAAAGAACACGTAGGTCAGGGGATTGTTCGGATTGAGCTGGCGTGAGTTGTACACCTGCATGTGCTCGCGGCGCATCGCGTAGACGTCGGCCTGGTACTCGATCCGGCGCTCGTCAAGCGTGCCGCGCACACCCAGCTCCAGGTTCCAGAGCGCTTCATTGCGAAAGTGCCGCTGCAACGGCTCGATCTGCGCACCGATATTGTAACCACCGGCCTTGTAGCCGCGCGACAGGGTTGCATAGTGCTGGCGCGCCGCACCGCTGTGATGCGACCAGGACAGATTGCCGCCCAGCATGGTGTCGCGCGCGCGCGGGAACGGCGGGTCGGCAGTGTCGTCATAGTCTGAAGTGCGCTGCTCAGCGCGCAAGCCCAGCTGCCAGGTAGTGTGCGCACCGCGACGCAGCTCGAGCGAACCGTACAGCGCGGCATTGGTGGCAGCGTAACGGCTGCTCAAGCGGCTGGAACCCACGCCGTAATACTGATCATTCCAACCATCATACTGGATGTCCGACTCGCGCAGCCGCGACAGATAGGCGCCAATGACGGGCCGCAGCTGACCGGAAAAAAGCTCCATGTCGTTGCCAATCAGACGCAGATCCTGCGCCAGGCTGCGCCGCTCGCGCAGGTGCTGTTCGAAATAATTGTAGGGCGCACTTGCGCCCCAGAACAGGTCGTTGCCCCAGTCGCCGTCAAAAGAATAATCGATGTGCGAATCCGCACCATTGCTGATCGCCAACCACTCGCCATAGGAACTCTGATAGCTCAGGCGCAGGGCAGCGCCACTGGAGCGCTGCGCGTCACGCCCGGGCTGGTTTGTTCGGGTCAGCAGCGAGTTATCGACCGACCAGGCGTCATAGCCGTTGTCCAGATCCGCATGCAACAGCGTCAGCGCGGCATGCAATGCAGGCAGCGGCTGCCAGATCAGCTTGCCGCGCAGCGTGCTTTCATCGTAACCATTGGTGTCATTGCGGCCCAGGAAGACGTTACGGCGAAAGCCGTTACTGACAAAGCGCTGTGCCGCGACCCGCCAGCCGGCAGTGCCGTCCGCACGTCCGTCGCCGAGCGCCAGCCCCAGTGCCTGCGTCCCGTAGTCGCCGACGCTGACCTCAGTGCGCAGATCAAAACTGGTACCCGGATTGCGGCTGCGCAGATCGATAAGGCCGGCCAGCGCGTTGGCGCCATACACCGTGCCGGCAGGCCCACGCAGCACCTCAATGCGCTCCAGGTCGAACAGGGTAGCGGGCATGCCGACACCGGAAAAATCAATGTCGTCGATCAGGAAGCCGACTGACGGGTTGGGCGCGCCCTGGTATTGCTCGCTCTCGCCGACACCGCGCAACTGAAAATAGCGCGGCCGCGAAGTGCCCGAGGCCCAGCTCAGACCGGGAATCAACGCCAGCACATCCGCCAGGTGCTGCACGCCGGCGGCGCGTACCACGGCCGGCCCCAGCACCGTAACACTGCGCGCCACATCGCTCAACGCTGTGGCCCGCAGGTTTGCGGAGATGACGATTTCGTCCAACGGGGACTCGTCTGCGGCCGCGGACAGCGCCAGGCTGGGTAGCGAAAATAGCGCCACGGCCGCGGCCAGCAGTCGGGCGGCCAGGGCCACGGCCACAGTGGCCGCGCCATGCTTCACATTGAACATCGACCTGCTCCCTACGCCGGTACTAACCGGATCAGGTTCAACGGGTTCGCCGCTTACGCGGGCATCTCAGGCCTGATCACCGGGCCACCCCAAGGTTTGCATCACGAACTATCCGCGAGTGAAGCGCACATTGCAACTGCGGTAAGATGGCAGCGCGGCGTTTAGCGGGCCGGACTACGGCACCACCAGCAGGGGAAAACATGGCGGCCATCATTGCGCTGCGCGAGGTATCGAAGCACTACCTGCGTGGCAGCGAAGACCTCGCGGTGCTCAGCGATTTCACTCTTGATATCGAGGAGCGTGATTTCGTCGCCATCATGGGTCCGTCGGGCTCAGGCAAGACCACGCTGCTCAATCTGATCGGCGGTCTCGATACGCCCAGCAGCGGCCAGATCAGTGTCGCCGGCAAGCGGCTCGATGCGCTCTCCGGCGCCGAACTGGCGCGTTGGCGCGCGCGCCACGTGGGTTTCATTTTTCAGTTCTACAACCTGATGCCGGCGTTGACAGCGGCGCGTAATGTCGAGTTGCCACTGCTGCTCACCAACCTGTCGGGCGCCGAGCGCAAGCGGCGCGTGGCCGCGGCGCTGGAACTGGTCGGGCTCGCTGATCGCCACAGTCACAAGCCTGGCGAACTCTCGGGCGGACAGCAGCAACGCGTGGCCATCGCCCGCGCGCTGATTGCCGACCCCAGCCTGCTGGTATGCGATGAACCTACCGGCGATCTCGACCGTCACACGGCCGAGGAAATACTCGCGCTCCTGCAGACGCTGAATCGCGACTATGGCAAGACCATCATCATGGTTACTCATGACCCGAAGGCGGCCCGCTACGCCACCCACCAGCTGTACGTGGATAAAGGCCGACTGGCGCGCGTCGAGAGCACCGCGAGCGCATGACTGAGCGCGCCAAACTGCTGGAAGCGCTGCGTATCGATCGCGGCGCCACCGAAGTGCGCAGCGGGCGGCGTTGGTCGCTGGTGGTGGCCGCGCTGCTGGCCGCGGCGCTGATTGGCGGCCTGGTTTACTGGCGTCAGCAACATGCGCGTCGTGAACTCGCCGCCCAGGCCGCCGCCGCGGCAACTGCGGCGGCGGCCGAGGCCGACACGCGGCGCGGCGGCACTGCGGCGTCGTTGCTTGATGCCTCCGGCTTCGTGGTCGCACGACGCCAGGCCACGGTCTCCGCCACGGTTGGCGGGCGTGTGCTTGAAGTGCTCATCGATGAGGGCAGCCGCGTCACGCGCGGCCAGGTCATCGCCCGGCTGGATGACGAACCCTATCGGCTTGCGCTCGCTCAGATCAGCGCGCAAGCGGCTGCCAGCCACGCACAACTGCAGGCGGCGCAGACCGCGTTCGACAACGCGCAGCCCATCTACGAGCGCAACCAGAAGCAGCGCACCGCCGGCTTCCTCAGCGCCCAGGACTTCGACAACGCCCACGCCGCGTTCGACGCTGCACGCAGCGCGCTGGCCGTGCAACAGCGCGCCGTGGCGGTGGCCGACGCGGCCGTGGCGAGCGCGCGCCGCAACCTCACCGATACCGTCATTCGCGCACCGTTTACCGGGGTGGTCACCTACAAAGGCGCCCAGCCGGGTGAAATTGTTTCACCCGCTGCGGCCGGCGGCGGCTACACCCGCACCGGCATCGGCACCATCGTCGATATGGATTCGCTCGAGGTTGAAGTCGACGTCAGCGAAAATTTCATTACCCGCGTGCATCCCGGCCAGCCGGCCACTATCCGGCTGAATGCCTATCCCGACTGGGACATCCCTGCCAGCGTGATCGCGGTAATTCCCACGGCGGATCGCTCCAAGGCCACCGTCAAGGTGCGGGTCGGCTTCAAGACGCAGGATGCACGCATCCTGCCGGAGATGGGTGCGCGCGTGGCGTTCGAGGCCTCCCCACCGTGACCCGGGTACGCGTTTTCCAGGTCGATGCCTTCACCAGTCGGCCGTTTGCGGGCAACCCGGCCGGCGTGGTGCTCGATGCCCAGTCTCTCGATGAGCGGCAGATGCAGCTGATCGCGCGTGAGCTCAACAACGGCGACACCGCGTTTCTGTTGCCGGCGGATGGCACTGATCACGACCTGCGGGTGCGATTTTTCACGCCGCGCACTGAAATTGGCTTTGTCGGCCACGCCACCGTTGCGGCCCATGCCGTGCTCGCGGCGCTGGGCCTGCCCGCCCGCCGGCGCCAGAAGCAGCGCAGCGGGATCGTGGCGGTAGAGCGCACCGCCAGCGCTCAGGGTCTGAGATTTTCATTTGCGCAGCCGGCACCGCGACTGCGTGAACCCATCGATGCGACGTTGCTGGCGTCAGTGCTGGGCGCGCTGGGCCTGCGGACCGAAGATCTGGACGAGCGTTGCCCGGCAATGACAGCTGGTGGCCAAAGCACACGCGCGCTGATCGCCGTGCGCGACGGCGCCTGCCTGGCG
>JBAVRE010000164.1:0-42399 GCA_049694695.1 Steroidobacteraceae bacterium
GGCAATGGCGGCGCTGGCGGCGCCGGCGGCAGCCGCACCCGCAGCCTTCGCGTCCTTTGCGCCCTTCGGTGCCTTGGCACCGTTGCCGGCATTCTTGGCAGGAAAGCGCCGTCCGAAACGGCCACGCGTGCCCTTGAGAGGCGCGGCGGCAAGCAGTGCCTGGCACTCCTCGAGCGTCATCGATTTCGGGTCGCGGCCTTTGGGCACGCGCGCATTCTTGGCGGTGTCGGTGATGTAGGGGCCATAGCGCCCGTTGAGCACCTGGATTTTTTCGGCAGGGAAATCCTGGATCAGCCGGTTGGCATCGGCAACCTGCTTGGCGAGGATGACTTCGAGTGCCCGCTCGTGCGTGATGGTGTACGGATCGTCCTCTTTCAGGGAAACGTACTTGGCGCCGTACTTGATATACGGGCCAAAGCGGCCGATGGCCGTGAGCACGGTATCGCCGGCGGCATCGACGCCCAGCGTGCGCGGCAGCTTGAAGAGCTCGAAGGCCTCGGCGAGCTGGATGGTGTCCATCTTCTGGCCGGGACGCAGGCCCGCGAAGCGCGGTTTGTCGACATCGTCCTTGGTGCCAATCTGCACGAACGGCCCGAAGCGCCCCATGCGCACCGTGACCGGCTTGCCGCTGACCGGGTCCTTCCCCAGCTCGCGCGCCTGCGCCACCTGTTCGCGGGTGACGTTTTTCTCGATGCTCTCGACCTGATCGATGAACGGCTTCCAGAATTTCGTCAGCGGCGTGGTCCAGGGCTCTTCGCCGCGCGAGACCGCGTCGAGCTCGTCTTCCATGTCGGCCGTGAAACTGTATTCCACATACTTGTGGAAATGATCGGTGAGAAAGCGGCAGACGATCTTGCCGATATCGGTGGCGGTGAAGCGGCGATTGTCGATCTCGACATATTCGCGATCGCGCAGCGTGGAAATGATGCTGGCATAAGTGGAGGGCCGGCCAATGCCGTGCTCTTCGAGAGCCTTCACCAGTGAGGCTTCGGTGTAGCGCGGCGGCGGCTCGGTGAAATGCTGCTCGGCGTGCAACGCGGTCAGCGCGACGACATCGCCCTGCTGCATGGCGGGCAGCACGTGATCGCCGTCTTCATCGACGTTGTCGTCGCGCCCTTCCTGATAGACGGCGATGTAGCCGGGCTTGACCAGCGTCGAGCCGTTGGCGCGCAGCACATGGCGCGCCGGGCCGTCCTCGCCTGCGAGCAGCTCGACCGCCACGGTATCGAACACCGCATGCGCCATCTGGCAGGCGACCGCTCGCTTCCAGATCAGCGCGTAGAGCTTGTATTGATCGGCATCGAGGTATTTCTCGATCTCGGCCGGTACCACGGCGGCGAAGGTCGGGCGCACCGCTTCGTGCGCTTCCTGCGCGTTCTTCGACTTGGTCTTGTAAACGCGGATCTCTTCGGCCACCGATTCCTTGCCATAGAGCCGCTCGATCGTGGCCCGGATCTCGGTCACGGCTTCGGCGGCCAGTGACACGGAATCGGTACGCATGTAGCTGATGAGGCCAACGCTGCCCTCGCCGATATCCACGCCCTCATAGAGCTGCTGCGCGATGCGCATGGTGCGCTGTGCGGAAAAACCGAGCTTGCGCGAAGCTTCCTGCTGCAGCGTCGAGGTGGTAAAGGGCGGCGAGGGATTGCGACGGCGCTGCTTGCGGTCGATCTCCAGCACCCTGAGCCGGGGTGGTTCGCCGGCCGCGGTCCGCAGGGCGGATTCGGCGGCGCGCGCTGCGGTTTCATTGCTGAAGCTGAACTGCTCGACCTTGGCGCCGGTGAATTCCACCAGCTTGAGCGGGAATCCCTGGCTGCTGTGCTCGCCCGCGGCGTCGATGGTCCAGTATTCCTGGGCGATGAACGCGGCGATTTCATCTTCGCGCTCGCAGATCATGCGCAGCGCCGGGCTCTGCACCCGTCCGGCCGACAGGCCGCGGCGCACTTTCTTCCACAGCAATGGCGAAAGATTGAAGCCCACCAGATAGTCGAGTGCGCGGCGCGCCTGCTGCGCATTCACCAGATCGAGCGACAGTTCGCGCGGGCTGGCGACCGCTTCGCGGATCGCATTCTTGGTGATCTCGTGGAACACCACGCGCTGCGCGGTCTTGCCCTTGAGCTCGCCGCGTTCCTTGAGGATTTCGTACAGGTGCCAGGCGATTGCCTCGCCCTCGCGATCGGGGTCGGTCGCCAGAATCAGCGCCGAGGATTTCTTGAGCGCCTTGGAGATGGCCGCGACATGCTTTTCATTGCGCTCGATGAGCCGGTACGTCATCGCGAAATTGTTGTCGGGATCGACCGCGCCTTCCTTGGGAACCAGGTCGCGCACGTGCCCGTAGGAAGCCAGCACCTCGTAGTCTTTGCCGAGATACTTCTTGATCGTGCGCGCCTTGGCAGGCGATTCGACGATGACGAGATTTTCAGCCATGCGCGTGCGCCGGCTGCTGTGGGTTGCGCGTGCTCAATGCGGAATCAGGCCAGGCAGTTCATAGACCAGTTCTTCCATGCGCTCGCAGGCGGCTTCTTCACCGGGCTGGCAGGACAGCACCATCAGCACCACCCATTTGACCTGTTCCAGATTCAGCTCTTCGGTATCGAGCGCCAGCAACCGTTCGATGACGATCTCGCGCTGCGTGGGTGAAAGTATGCCGCCGCGCTCGAGCGCCAGCAGCAGGCCGCGGCAGGCGCTGTCGAGACGGCCGCTTTCTTCCTCGGCATACAGGCGAAAGGCGCGCTCGTTGACACCGAGGCCCGGGCGTTCACGCTCGTTGGCGAGATCTGCCAGCCAGTCGAGCGCCCGTTCGACATTGGCGCCGCCAAAACCGGCGGTCTCGAGGTCGCGCGCAATGTCTTCGCGCTCGGCGCTGACCGGCAGTTCTTCGAGCATGTAGTGGTCGAAGACGTAGACCAGGATGTCAAAAACTGTGCTTTCCATTGCCCCTACTGCACTCTCGTAAACCGGCCCCCGGCGTGCAGCCCGACCCGACCCTCGAGCTCGAGAATCAGCAGCATGGACGCCAGGTTAGAACTCGGCAGACCGGTGCGCTCCACCAGAGCATCGATGCTCGCCGGCTCGAATCCGAGCGCATCTAACAGGATTTCATAGTCCTTGTCCAACTCCGGGCTTACGGCGTCCTCGGTCTGGGCCTCACTTGTTGACCCTGTAACTTCTTGTTTTATATATGGTATTTTAAGTTCTGAGAGAATGTCGGCCCCGCTTTCGACCAGCTTTGCGCCCTGGCGCAGCAGCTCGTGGCAGCCCCTGGCGAGCGGATTGTGGATGCTGCCTGGGATGGCAAAGACCTCACGGCCCTGGGCTGCTGCCAGCCGCGCCGTGATCAGCGAGCCGCTGTGGCGTGCGGCCTCGACCACCAGGGTGCCCAGCGACAGGCCGCTGATCAGCCGGTTGCGACGCGGGAAATTATCGCGGCGCGGCGGTGTGCCGGGGGGGAACTCGCTCAGCAGAGCGCCGCCCTGCGCCACGATGCCCTGCGCCAGCGCGGCATGCTCGGGCGGGTAGATCTGGTCGAGCCCGCAGCCGAGCACGCCGATCGTGCGGCCGGGCGCCGCCAGCGCGCCCGCGTGTGCGGCCGCGTCGATGCCAACTGCCAGGCCGCTGGTGATGGTGAGGCCAGCGCGCGCCAGAAACAGTGCGAAATCGCGCGCCGTGCGCCGCCCGCTGCTGGTGGGGTTACGGCTGCCGACCACTGCGAGTTGCGCTGACAGCAGCACGGCGGCATCACCACGCAGGTAGAGCGCCACGGGCGCCGCCGGAATCTCGGTCAGCAGTGGTGGGAAGCGTTCGCTGCTGCAGAGGATGAGCGTGGCGCCGGCCGCTTGCAGCCATTGCCTGTCGGCCGCGAGCTGTTGCAGATCGGGCGCCGCCAGCCAGGCCGCTATGGCAGGGGGCAGGCCGCGGGCCCGGAGCAGGGCGGCGCTGGCGCCCGGCAGGCGCAGCGGATCTTCAAGCGCTGCGGCGGCGCGCAGATGATCGACATGCAATCCTGGTGCGCGTGCCAGCGCCAATGCGCGATCGAAGTCATCCATGTACCGCCAGCTTAAAACAAAAAGGCCGGCATCACGGCCGGCCTTTTGTACTCAATGCGTGCAGATACTAGGGTTTGACGACGTGATCCCCCACGCGCAGCGGGTTGCTTTCACTCGCCACCAGTGCATAGCTCATGCCGTCATAGGTGCGGAACACCAGCAGCGTACCGGCTGATTCCGCCGGCAGACGCTCGCTGCGCCAGTGCATGCAGGTGCCGTTGCCCTCGATGCGCGCGCAATGATCAACTGCACTCTTGTTGGCTTCATTCACGCGCAGCACATGGCCAGGTTCGATCCCCTGGTTGCTGCCGCCGCTGATCGCCACGACCTGGTATTGGCCGGCCAGCAGCACGCCATTCACCACGGCGAGAATGCGCCCATCAACGGCGCGTGTGGGCACGTGCGGGAACAGGTCGCCGGCGGTGTTGGCGGTTTCCGGCAGCAGTACATCGCCGGTGAGCGTTTCGCGTGCCGATTCACTCAGCATCACTCGAGCCGGATCACCGGCGCGCACCACCTGGGCAACGCCGGTAAAGTCGGTCAGGAAGCCCAGCACCTTGCCGCTGTCCGGATCCTTGAGCCGATTGCCGACGTGCATGACATTGAAGCGCTCGCCTGCCACTGCGGTCAGCTTCTTGACGTACACATCGTTGCCGGCGCCGGCGATCATATGGTTGTCGCGCAGCGCGACGATGTAGGGCGCGGCGTTGACCTGCTGCTTCGATATGACGCCCGGGCGTGACAGGAACGCGGCGATCGAGCTATAGGGAATGTTGGCGATCGGGCCATCGAGCGGGCTGCTGCGCAGCAACGGCTGCAGGCGCGTGCCACCGCCCAGGCGGGCCGTGGCGGACACGCCAGGCATGAGTTGCACCTGGGTCTTGCCGTCGCTCCCATTGGCCAGGCGCAGCGTGTCGCCGGGATAAATGCGATGCGGATTGCTGACCTCCGGGTTCACGTACCAGATCTCGGGCCACAGCCAGGGATCCTTGAGAAACATGCCCGCCAGGCCCCAGAGTGTGTCGCCACGTTGCACGACGTAGCTCTTGGGCGCGGTGGACGCCAGCACCGGTGCGGCATCGGCAATGATGGTGGCAGCGGGCGCCCCAGCAGTGGCCTGGCCCATGGCCTGGGTATCGCCCTCGACGTCCGGCAGGTTTGAGGTGACAGTCTGCGGCTCGGCCGCGTCTTCGCTTGCCGGGGCAGCGGACGATCGGGTCACCGGCATGGCCGGCGGGGCGGCGTCGCCATGTCCGAAGCCGTGACGGACCATCGAACAGCCGCCGGCTGCCAGCAAAGTTGCCAGCAGGGCCAAGGCAGTAACGGCCGGTAAAGCCCGGCGATGGCTAAATGTCTGATTCAGAGGCATCCCTCACTCCTAAGTGGGGCGGGTGGGGTGGATAACCCAAGCTGTTATAAACTCAATGGCCGCAAAACGCACACGCCCCGATGCCGAGTTTGTGCGCTGGATCACACAGGTGCAAGTAACAGATGGCCCAGTTGACGATTCTGGAATTCCCTGACCCGCGTCTGCGCACCCGCGCTGTGCCCGTCGTGGTCTTCGATGCGGCCCTGGGGCGTCTGATCGACGACATGTTTGCGACCATGTACGCGGCGCCCGGCATAGGCCTTGCGGCCACGCAGGTCGACGTGCACCGGCGCCTGATCGTGATCGACACCAGTGAGCTGAAGAATGAGCCGCTGGTATTCATCAACCCGGAAATCATGACCCGCGAGGGTGTCGAACTCACCGAAGAAGGGTGCCTGTCGGTGCCGCAGGTCTACGAGCAGGTGCAGCGCGCGGCGCGCGTGCGCGTGCGCGCCCAGGATCGCCACGGCCAGGGTTTCGAGCGCGAACTCGATGGGCTGCTGGCCGTATGCCTGCAGCATGAGATGGATCATCTGGAGGGAAAACTGTTCGTCGACTATCTTTCCAGCCTCAAGCGCGATCGCATCCGCCGCCGGCTCGAGAAGGAGCAGCGCGAGCGGGCCGGCGCACCGCGCCAGCGCAGCGCGGCGCGCGCCGGCGCGAAAGTCATCTAGGGTCCCGTGCTGCGCATCGTCTTTGCCGGCACGCCGGCCTTCGCCTTGCCGGCGCTCGAGGCCCTCGTGGCCTCGGCACACCAGGTGGTCGGCGTGCTTACTCAGCCCGATCGTCCCGCCGGACGCGGCCGCACGCTGCACGCCAGCGCAGTCAAGGAGCGCGCCCTGCAGCTGGGGCTGCCGGTGGCACAACCGCCGCGCCTGGCGAGCGAGGAGCAACGCGCGCCATTGCGCGAATGGGCGCCAGAGCTGCTGGTGGTGGTGGCCTACGGGCTGATCCTGCCCCCCGCGGTGCTGGCCCTGCCGCGTCTGGGTTGCCTCAACATTCATGCCTCGCTGCTGCCGCGCTGGCGCGGCGCGGCGCCGATACAGCGTGCGATTCTGGCCGGCGATGCCCAAAGCGGCGTAAGCATCATGCAACTCGATGCCGGACTGGATACCGGGCCGGTATACGCGCAGCGCGCATTGCCCGTGGGCAATGGCGTTACCAGCGCTGAACTTCACGACGCCCTGGCGCACATTGGCGCGAGCTTGCTGCTGGAAGTGATCAGCGACCTGGAGCTGGGGCGCGCGCGGCTGCGCGCGCAGCCGGCGAGCGGCGTCAGCTATGCCGCCAAGCTCGACAAGAGTGAGGCGCTGATCGATTGGAACCAGCCGGCGGCGCGCATTGCCGCCCAGGTATGTGCCTGCAATCCCTGGCCGGTCGCCGAAACCACCCTGAATGGCGCGCAGTTGCGCCTCTGGCGGGCGCGGGCGGCCGAGCCGGTGCCGGCAGCTGCGCGGCCCGGTCCAGCCGCGGCGCCCGGTACGGTGCTGGATCTCCGCGGCGAGGCCCTGCTGGTCGCCTGTGGCAGCGGCGTGCTGGAAGTTACCGAACTGCAGAGCGCGGGGCGGCGACGCCTCGGTGCCCGCGACTTCGCACACGGGCACGCCAGCGCCGGGCTGCGCTTCGGGTGAGGGCGCGCCCGCCGGCTGCCGCGGCACAGGTATTGGCAGGGGCTGCGCGCGCGGTGCTAGCCGTGTTGAATGACGGACGTAGCGCCGATGAGGCGCTGGCTGCCCAGGCGGCGCTCCCGCAGCGCGCCGCGATCCGCGCCGTGGCGCTGGGGAGCCTGCGCTGGTATCTGCGCCTGGCGCCGGCGGTGTTGCCGCTGGCCAGCAAGCCGGGCGCCGAGCTCGACCTGCGGCTGCGCGCCCTGCTGGTGTGCGCCGTACACCAGATCGAATATTCCGCGCACTCGCCCGCCAGCACGGTGGCGGCGGCTGTGGACGCCATCCGCCTGCTCGATCTGGAACGCGCTGCGGGCCTGACCAACGCCGTGCTGCGCCGTTACCTGCGTGAGCGGGCCACGCTGCTGGCCAGGGTTGATTGCGACCTGGCGGCGCGCCACGCGCACCCGGCCTGGCTGGTGAGGGCGCTCGAGGCGGCCTGGCCGGCGCAGCTTGAGCAGATCCTGGCCGCGAATAACCAGCATCCGCCGCTGTGCCTGCGGGTCGATAGCACGCGTACCAGCGCGGCAGCGTATCTGCAGGAGCTGGCGGCGGCCGGGATCGAGGCCGTGCCCGTGCCCGGGGTCGACACGGCCGTGAGCCTGGCCACGCCACTGGCGGTGGCGAATATCCCGGGGTTTGCCGAAGGGCGGGTCTCGGTGCAGGACGCCAGCGCGCAGCTGGCCGCCCTGCTGCTGGCACCGCAACCTGGCGAGCGCGTGCTCGATGCCTGCGCGGCGCCGGGCGGCAAGAGCGGGGCGCTGCTCGAGTTCGCGCGCGGCGCCATTGAGCTGGTGGCCCTCGATATCGATGCCCGGCGCCTGGAGCTGGTGGCCGAAAACCTCGCCCGCCAGCGGCGCAGCGCACGGCTGGTGGCCGCGGATCTGCGCGGCGAACCGGCCTGGTGGGATGGCCGGCCCTTCGACGCCATTTTGCTCGACGCGCCCTGTTCCGCCACCGGCGTCATCCGTCGTCACCCGGATATCAAGCTGCTGCGCCGCGCGGTCGACCTGCCGGGGCTGGCCGAAACCCAGTACGACTTGCTGCGCAATTGCTGGCGATTGCTGCGCCCGGGCGGGCGCCTGCTGTACTGCACCTGCAGCGTGCTGCCGGCCGAGAACACGGCAGTCGTCGAACGCTTTCTGGCCACCGAACCGGGCGCCCGGCTCGACTGGCTGCCGGCGGCGTCGAGCCATACCCCGCCGCTGCTGCCACAGAGTTCCGGCTGGCAGATATTGCCGCAGGAAAAGGCAGGCGGCGACGGCTTCTATTATGCTTGCCTGCGGCGCGACGCGGCGCCAGGCACAGCATGAATAACACTCTTAAAGCGCGGCGTTCATTTCTGGTACCTGGCCTGCTGCTGGGCCTGCTGCTGGGCATGGCCCCGCTCGCCGCTGAAGACGCCCTCGACGGCGAGCTGGAAATCCGCTCGGCCTATGCGGTGCCCAGTCATGGCACGGTGCTGCTCAGCGCGCATGTCATCTATCCGCAGAGCGAACGCATCAGTGCGGCCCTCAAGGATGGCGTCACGCTGAGCTTCGATCTGGAAGTGGTCGTCAGCCGGCATCGGCGCCTGTGGTTCGATGCCGATGCCGTCGATCTCACACGCCGGCGTGAGCTTTCCTATCATGTGATCAGCGAGCGCTTCCTGCTGCGCGATGTCGAGGGCAACAGCCAGGAATCCTTTCCGACGCTGAGCGCCGCGCTGGCGCGCCTTGGACAGGTGGAGGAATGGCCGGTCGCGGTCGACGCACAGCTGCGCAGCGATGAAGAATGGCAGATCCGCCTGCGGGCCGGCGTGCGCCGCGGCAACATGCCCGATGCGCTGCGGGCGCTGATGTTCTGGAATGACGGCTGGCATCGCACCAGCGAGTGGTATTCATGGACACTCGTGCGTTAAGACGCTGGGGATTGCGCGCGCTGGTGCTGCTCGGGCTCGGCGCCGGCATCTGGGCGTTGCTGCTGCTGGCGCGCAGCGTCGAGAATTCCGCCGATTTCAATCGCCGTCAGCCGTGGATACTGCTGCTCAACGTCTGCGGCGTGCTGGCCCTGGGTGTATTGCTGGCCCGCAAGCTGTGGCGCCTGTCGCGCGACTTTCGCGATCATGTTCCCGGCTCACGCCTGACGGTACGCACGGTCGGCATGTTTGGCACGCTGGTAGTCGTGCCATTGCTTATTCTTTATCTTTTTTCGCTGGAGTTCCTCAACTACGGCATCGACAGCTGGTTTCGGGTCGAAATCAAGCAGGGCCTGAACGATGCGCTGGTGCTGTCGCGCTCGGCGCTCGATCTGCGCTTGCGTGAGCAGGCCCGGCGTACCGAAAACATCGCCCGCGTCATTGCGGCGCAGAGCGGGCCGGAATTGATGGTGCGCCTTGACGCCGAGCGCCGCGATGCCCAGGCCACTGCCATCACTGTGTACGCTGCCAACGGCCGGCCGATCGTGACCAGCAGCACGGCCGCCGCGGTATTTCCCGGCATGCCTCCGGCCGAAGTGCTGTTGCAACTTAGTGCGGGCCACAGTTACGTGAGCCTGCAGCCTTTGGCGGGCGGGCGTTACACCATCGTCACCGCGGCGGTTTTGCCGCGGGCCATGGGCGCAGCGCCGGGCCGCTACCTGCTCATCGATTACGCCGTGCCCACCGAGCTGGCCGCCCTGGCTGAAGCCGTGCAGCAGGCCTATAACAATTACGGCGACATGTCGGTCACGCGCCAGCCGCTGAAGGCGAATTTCCAGCTCACCCTGACCCTGGTGCTGCTGCTGACCATGCTGGCAGCGGTCTATGGTGCGGTCTGGTCGGCGCAACGCCTGGCGCGCCCGGTGCAGGATCTGATCGCCGGCACGCGCGCGGTCGGCAAGGGCGATTTCGCCCTGCGCCTGCCGCTCCCGTCACGCGATGAGATGGGCTTTCTGGTGCACTCCTTCAATGACATGACCAAGCGACTGCGGCGCACCAGCGAAGAGGCTGCGCTCAGCCGCCAGGCGGTGGAGCGCGAGCGCGAGCGGCTCGCGGTCATCCTCTCGCGACTCTCGAGCGGCGTGCTGGTCATCGACGCGCAGTTGAACCTGCGCAGCGCCAATGATTCTGCCGGTGTGATCCTGGGTGTTGATCTGAGCGCGGCCACCGGCCAGGCGCTGGGTGCCGGTACCGCGCCTGGCGCGGGCACGGCGGGTACTGCCTTGCTGGCAGGCTTTGTCAGCGCCCTGCGCGCGCGCCTCGCGGCCGGCGAGCGCGAATGGCGTGAGCAACTGACGCTGAATGCTGAAACCGGCGCGCGCGTGCTGCTGTGGGCGGGCACGCCGCTGCCGGACGAGAGTGAGCGCGGCGGTCTGGTGGTCGTCTTCGAGGACATCACCGCGCTGCTCACGGCGCAGCGCAACGCCGCCTGGGGCGAGGTGGCGCGCCGCCTGGCACACGAAATCAAGAACCCGCTGACGCCGATTCAGCTCTCCGCCGAGCAGCTGCGGCGCAAGCTCCTGCCCGGGCTCGACACCGAACACGCCCGCCTGCTGGAACGCGCCACGCGCACCATAGTCCAGCAGGTCGATGCCATGAAGCAGATGGTCAATGCCTTCAGCGACTATGCGCGCACCCCGGAAATGCAGCTGGCTGCCCTGAGCCTCAACCAGCTGGTCGCGGAAGTCGCCGAGCTTTACCGGGTGCAGGATCCGGCCGTGGGCATCGCTCTCGAACTCGACTCGCAGCTGCCGGAGATCGAAGCCGACCGCAGCCGCCTGCGCCAGGTGCTGGCCAATCTGCTCAGCAACAGTATCGAGGCGCTGCATGGCGTCGTGGGTGCGCAGATCACTGTGCGCACCCGCTGGCTCGGCACCGGCAAACCGGCCCAGGCGGAACTCACCATCAGTGACAACGGCCCCGGCTTCCGCGAGGATATCCTCAGCAAGGCCTTCGAGCCTTATGTCACCAGCAAGACCCGTGGCACGGGCCTGGGCCTGGCGATCGTGCAGCGTATAGTCGACGAACATGGCGGGCGAATCAGCGCCGAAAACCTGGCCGGAGGGGGCGCACGCATCCGCGTGCTGCTGCCGGCAGTGGCGGACAAGCGCAGCGAACTGCGCAGGGAGCGAGCATGACGACAAACCGCATTCTGGTCGTCGACGACGAAGTCGACATCCGCCGGCTGCTGCAGGAGATCCTCACCGAGGAGGGTCACGACGTCGAAGTCGCGGCCGATGCCGCCCAGGCACGCGCCGCGCGCGCCCGCAGCGCGCCGGATCTGGTGCTGCTCGACATCTGGATGCCCGACACCGACGGCATCACGCTGCTGCGCGAATGGTCGAGCGATGCGCGTAACGATTGTCCGGTAGTGATGATGTCGGGTCACGGCACCGTGGAGACCGCGGTCGAGGCCACGCGCCTGGGCGCGTTTGATTTCATCGAGAAGCCGCTCTCGCTCGCCAAGCTGTTGCCGACCGTGAATCGCGCGCTCGATGCGCGCCGCTCACGCCAGGCCGGCGCCTTTGCGGCGGCGCGCGGCAGTGCGCCGCTGCTGGGACGCAGTCGCGTCGCGCAGGAACTGCGCACCGAGCTGCTGCGGCTCGCAGCCTTTCCGGCGCCGCTGCTGCTGATCGCGGAATCGGGTTGCGAACCGGAAGCGCTGGCGCGCCATGTGCACGAGTCGGGCCCGCGCGCTGCGGGTCCCTATGTAGTCTGCGATCCGCGCTCTCTGCAGGATGAGCAATCACTGCTTGCCATGCTGGGCGACGCCACGCATCCGGGTCTGCTCGAGCAGGCGCGCGGTGGCACCTTGTATCTGGGTGATGTCGAGGAGCTGCCGGACACGGCGCGCCGGCTGCTCGGCGCGGCGTTGGCCAGCGGCAGCTTTCAGCGTGGCGGCGCCGGCGAAGCACTGGCGCTCGACGCGCGTGTGATCGCCACGGCCACCCCGGGCATCGAAGCGCGCGCCGGAACCTCGGGCATCAGCCGCGATCTGTATGCGCAACTGTCGGTGCTGCCGCTGCGCGTGCCGCCACTGCGTGATTACGCCGAGGATGTGCCCGACCTGCTGCGCCTGTGCATCGACCAGCTCACCGAGGGCGAGAAGCTGCGTTTCCGACGCTGCAGCGTTGCGGCCCAGAACCGCCTGCGCAACTATCCCTGGCCCGACAACCTGCGCGAGCTGCGCGGTCTGCTGCGTCGCCTGCTGCTGCGTGGTGGCGCCGAGGAAATTTCGCTGGAAGAAGTCGAGCGCGAACTGAGCGCGCAGACGCCGATCGATGCGCCGCTGGTCAAGCAGGATCTGCTGGCGTTGCCGATGCGCGAGGCGCGCGAGCATTTCGAACGCGCTTATCTGCAGCAGCAGTTGCAGTTGTGCGGCGGCAAAGTCGGGCTGCTGGCCAAGCGGGTCGGCATGGAGCGCACGCATCTGTATCGCAAGCTGCGCTCGCTCGGCATCGAGATCAGTCACGGCGCGGAGGATTAGTCGGCGCCGGCGCCGCCTTACAGTTTAATTTCGCTGGCTGGCACTCTGACAACTTTGCCCGCACGCCAGACTATGATCGGCTGGCCTTCGGCCTTGTGAGCTTTGATTGCCTGCCGGACTGCGCGCCGGGCGGCCGCTACGACACGGCTATGCGAATCCGCCGCAGGCGGCGCTGACGTCTTTCTAACCGTTGTTCGGCGAGATCTGGTCGAAGCTGTCTTTTTCATATCGTTCTCGCAGGCTGTTCCAGGGACCCGACCTTACAACTTGCAGCGGCCCACCCAGATTACGCCAGGCTATCGGCCTGGGCGCCATGTCGCTTGAATTGTCCAACATGAGCCATGAGTCCGCAATCGGCCGATACAGGTTGAAGAAGTTGGCCAGGCCGCGCTCGTAGCGCCGTTCAATGACCTCCTCTGGCACGGAATGCCCGCCACGCTTCACGCGTATGGCCACGCGATCAACTGCCATCGCAGCGTTTGGCAGCCATAAAAATATCAAGTGCAGTTCGTAGCCTGACTGCTGCATGCCCTGCAACAACGGCTTGAATGATCGGGTTGCCAACGTTGTCTCGAATGCAAAGCTGACACGCTCTGAGGCGAGGGTGCGTATTCGCCGCAGCATGATTTTGCCAGCCGCAACCGCGACATGTTCGGGCGCGAACGCTTACAGCCCACGAGCAATGGTGTCGGCGTTGATGAATTCGTGGACAGCAAATGCCTGCTGAACAATGGCAGGTGCGGTTGTTGACTTACCGGCGCCATTCGGGCCGGCGATGACGACTACTTTTGGCTTGTCGCTCACTGCATTTGAGCATACGGCGACATGGTCGTAGTAGCCATAAGAAACTAGCCGCCTGAACTGCGTCGTGTTCAAGGTCGCAATGTGCGACCTTGAAAGCTCGGCTTCTGCGGTTGTCAGTTGAAACATTAGAAGTTCGGGCAATCGCTTGCGATTGCGGTTGACCCGTCTATCGAGACAATTAGTGGTGACGGCGTAGATCGCTGCGAGTTCCCCGTCGAGCAGAACCCGGTCGCCGCGCACGACCACTGGCCAGTACGACGAAACACGGGGTCAGAATTGCCTGGTGATTGTTCTACATAGTGCTTCTAAGGGCAGCTCGGAAAACCCAGCGTCCAGGCCAGCAGCCCGGGCAGATACAGCGCTCCAGTGTCTTTGGTCCAGAACTCTTTGTATTGCAGCTCATTGTGCGGCATCGTGTGCGCGCCGCAGACCGAGGCATGAATCAGCGGTGCGTTCCCCTGGAAGTTGCCCCAGGACGCGAAATTATAGGACCCGCTTCCGCCCGGCATGGCGAGGTGGCACATCGTGCAATACGGCCGCACCACCTGGCGATAGAGCCCAGCCTGCGGCGCCCAACCCGTGGGTACATAGTCCGGTCGGGCCCGGGCACCCGGCTGACCCAGCGCGCCGTTGTACAACCCCCTGATGTAGGCGCCAATGGCCGAGTTGGGATTCGAGTTGTGGATCATCAGATTTATTCTTCTGATCTTTTCTTCCTGGGCGACCTGATCGGCGGGGCTTGCGAACGCGAGCAACTCCGGATCGAGCGGCAGGAACGACGCGCCATCCACTTTGCGTGTGTTGGGGTTATATTTGCCACCGTGGCAGGACGTGCAGACGAAGGGCAGCAGCTTCTCACCCTCAGTGTCGAGACCGACGGCGGGAAGCAATTTGTACCTAAAGGTACTAAAGGTAGGATAGTCATTGGGTCGTTTAAGGGCCAGAAACACCGTACCGCTGGCGTCTTTGGTGATCACCATCGACAGAATGAAGTCACTGCCCACGCCCTCACCGGGGTGAGTGATGGTCTGGGGGTTATTGAACCCCGCATTCCCAGGCGTGATGCCGTGCGCGGTGGCATAGCAGACGGTGTACAGGCCTGGTACCGGCGGGCCGCGCATCTTCTGTTCGCAGTATGCGCGCCGACCGACACCCAGATCGCCGGGGTTGCCATAGATCGCCTCATTGGCGGCCTGCTCCGCTTCGTCCCAGAGCGGTGAGTTGGTGTCCAGCCAGACTTTCAGGCCGAGCCTGTTGCAGCCCGAGTAGACGTTTTCGACACTGCTGCAGATATGGCCGTGCAAGCCCTCGCGATAGAAGATGCCGTTGTTATCGGTGTAATACGGCTGGCTCAGCCAACCCGTTTCGCCGTCGGCCAAGACTTGATACAGGTCGCCGCTGGGGTTGCCAGTGGCGCTGCCACCCACGCTGTCATTGATTTCCTGGTGCGCGGGCGTTTGCACCTGAGACAGCTGACCGGGTCCGTTGGGCTTGGTCAACCAAGGCTGCGAATGCAGCGGCAGCGGCCGCGCCACCGTCGACGCCACCGCTGCGGGCCCGTTGCCGACAAAATTTCCCGGGTATATTGCCACCAGCGACCAGGTGCCGGGTCCTCCTGGAACCAGGTGGGCGAGGCTCGTACCGGCCGTAAACAACCCGGTGGGCGGCAGGCCCGGTCCGTCGAGCCGGTATTGCACGGTACCGGGTACGCCTTGCCACTGAAATGCGACGCCATCTTTGCCGGCGTCACGCGCTGTGAATCCGGGCGGATTGATCAGGGGTGGCGACGCGAACTGCACCACGGCCTCCCCCGTGGTGCCGTTGGTGTAGTACTGCCTGATCGTATAGCGGTACGTAAGGCGTGGGTCGGGCACGACGTCTACAAACAGGTAATAACGCGCGTTGCCGCTGGCGTCGGCGTAATTTGGGTCGCCATAATTCTGCACAAACTGACCGTGGGTCGTTACATCCACGGACACGCTTGGGCCATCGCCGCGCCACACCTGTACGTCCTTCACATCGCCACGCACATCCCAGCGCAGACTTGCGACCAGCGGCGTGCCCGTCACCATGACCCCGGTAGGTGGCGGCCCCGCCGAGGGAATGATCGGCGGCCGCGTGTTCATGACGACCGGAGGCGCCACGGCCAGTGGTGCCTGCACGGTCAGCGGCGCCTGAATAACGGGCATCGGGGCGGGCGCCGGGGCCATCACTGGTACGGGCTGCAACTGCATCACCGCCGCCTGCAGGGCTACATTGGAGACCGTGCTCGGGCCTGCCGCCAAACCACGTGAGCGGATGCCGCTCAATGAACCGATCGCTTCGAGCCGCACGCCACCGGGCAGCAGCAGGATCAGGTGCTGTTCATCCGTGCCTACGGCCAGCATCAAGGCCTGCGGCTGCGCGAGCTTCTGCTCATGCGTCTCCACCGTTGCCGGCACGATCACCGGTTTGCCGCTGGCGGCGCTCAGGCGCATACCCTCGGGCATCGCTGCCTCCACGCTGTAGCGGCCACTGGCGAGCGCCAGGTCGGCACCGTCGGCAGATTGAAAATGTACGAGGTGTTCAATGCTCAGCGTTGCTGTGGGCGCATCGGTGGCCAGGGCGCCGGCGATGAACGAGGCGATCAGGCAAAGGCCGATCACGACCGGTCTAAGTGGTCTCATGAATCTCCCCCCGCTCACTAATTCTTCAGCGCATGGCCATGGGTCGATCCGACCCCACGGAAAGTTCAGTCGGCGCGGCCTACGATCTGGAAAGCCGCCCAGTACATGGGTTGTGGAAAATTGCCGCGCGTCTCGATCTGCGCGAGCCGTAGCGCTTCGCGCTTGTCGTGGCCTGCGAGATTGCGATAGAAGCTCAGCATCAATTGCTCGGTGGCGGCATCGTCGACTTCCCACAGGCTGGCGACGATGGAGCGCGCGCCAGCGTACAGGAAGCCGCGCGTCAGGCCGATCACGTCATCGCCATTGGCTACTTTGCCCAGACCCGTCTCGCACGCCGACAGCGTGACCAGATCGGCATCGAAACGCATCGAGTACAGGTCACCCACCGTGAGCACGCCATCCGCCTCGTTGCCCTTCGCCAGGTAGAGTCCCGATGCCAGCGGCGAATCGGAATTGAATTTTCCGTGCGTCGCAAAGTGCAACATCGAGAAGCCGTTGCCCAGCTCGCGGATCGCCGTCTTGCTGGCCCCGGCACGCACCAGGGCGCGCGAGTCTGTAAACAACGCTGCGACGTTGACTGCCTCGACCTGCGCGTTCGGCAGGTCGTAGGCCGAATTGCCCAGATCCGGATTGCCGAGCGCGAGCAGTTTGCCGAGCTTGCTGGGGTGATCGGCCTTCAGATAGGCGAGCGTGCCGGCGCTCGGAATCAGCCGCAGGCTGAAGCGGTCGAGCAGATATTGATTGCCATCCATCAGCGCGTCGAAAGGCAGGTAGTGCAAGACACCATTGGGGGAAATGGTGAGCTTGTTGCCCGTGAGCTGGCTAGCGAGCGGACGAATCAGGCGATCGTAAAGCGGTCTACCAAGCGCGGCGGCGCCGGGGTCGCGCCTTTCGATGGCATCACGATAGGCGCGCACCTCTTCGGCCAGTCCCTTGCCCGCCAGCTTGTAACCCTTGACCGTGGTGCCGTTGAGCACCAGGCCATACAGGTCATCACCGCTGCTGTAGTAATTGATCAGTGCTTCGCCCGGCGCCATGCGTGCGGCGATGTCGGCGATCGAGACCTGTTGCACCGAAACCAGTGAAGCGGCTTCAGGAGCGCTGCTGGCCAGCGCAGTGCGCGACTCGGCCACCACGGTGATGCCGCGCACGGCGTCCTCGCTCTCCGGCAGGCCGCTACCTGCATCCACGGTCGCCGCACTCGCGAACAGCTCGCGCACCTTGTCATCGACGGCCGGCGGCGGCGCGAGATCGCGGCGCTGCGCGAGCAGATCCACCAGCGAGCGCGCCTTGGCACGTTCGGCGATCAGGAAGGCTTCGTTCCAGTCGCCCTTGTCGGCCAGCGCCGCGACCAGCGCGGCATAGACGGCCTGCTTGTCGCCGGCGAAGCCGATCTTGGCGGCCTCGAAGGCGATGGTGCTGCGCACGTTTTCGATCGCGGCCACCGATTGCGTCAGGTAGGTGATTGCGTCATCGCGTTTGCCCTGCTGGCGTGCGATCAGGCCGCGCTGATAGAGCGCCGCCCAGTACAGGCTCCCCATGGCACGAATTTCCGGCAGTGCCAGCATGGTATCGAGCATCGCGCGCGCCTGGTCGGTCTTGCCGGTGTGTGCCAGGCTCTCGGCGTAGACCAGTGAATTGGACGCGTCTTCGATCGCTATGGCGAACAGCCGTGCGTCGGCGGGCGTGAGCGCCTTCATGACCAGTTTATCCAGCGGCGCGTAAATCCAGTCGGGCGGCCACAGGTAGATGAGCATGGTTCGAAACGCGTGCCAGTGTCTCTTGCTGGCAACCGCGGCCGCGGCTTCGTCGTAGGTCTTGATGACACCCGCGTAGTCACCCGTCGCGTAGAGCGGGCCGATGGACAGCAACTGCGACTGCGTCTTGAAAGGCGCGCCAGTCGGGAACAGCATGAGCACTGAATCCTTGTTCCTGATGTCCTGCCACTTGCGCAGTGATTCGAGGGCGGCCTTCGCCTTTTCGGTCTGGCCGGCGCGGGTATACAACAGGGCGCGCTGTGCGGCCAGGCTCATTGCGATCGTCTCACCGCGCAGGTCGAGGCCGGCGGGGTTGTCGCGACCGACGAAGGTCATTTCCTCGTCGCGCCCGGTGGAGCCGCCAATGGTCACGGCGATGCCGGAAAACTCATCCTGCTTCTGCCCGCCCATCCACGAGCGCTTGGTATTCTGGAAGTCTTCCGGCAGCGCGTCCCAGGCGGACTCCGCCCATTTCAGGGCCAGCTCGGGATCGCCCAGCTCCGCATACGCCGAAGTACGCAACCAGCCGGTCAGCACGGGCGTCACCTTGAGCAGCATCGGGCGCAGCTTTTCAGCGCTGACGTGCTTGATATTCTTGAGTTCGCCGTGGGCGATCTTGGCCTCGAACAGATCAAGGCAGCGGAACAACTCATCGTAGTTGCGGTAGCGGAACTTGATCGCACAGACGCGGAAATGATCGATCCAGTCGACTTTGTCCTTGGCGCCCTGGAGCTCGCGCCATTTCGCGTCCCAGACCGCGAATTCAGCCGCTGCTGCCTTGGCTTCACCGGATTGCGCTTTCGCGCCCGCCTTGAGTGGTTCGCCCATTTGCGAGGCGCTCGCTTGGGTCGTGAGGCCGCACAGTATGGCGACGAAGATGGCGAGCGATTGTCGCGCGCAGCGTCGAATGGTCAGCGCGTGCACCGGTTACGCCGCGGCCTAGCGATGGTGAAACACGATGTTCGCTTCGCGCGCCGTCACCTGGCCCGAGCTCAGCTCCTGCTGTGAAACCGGATCGAGCGCGTAGGCAGTCATGCCGTCGACCGCGACCTTCTGTATATCGCGGGTGTGCACAGCGCCCAGACCTCGCGTGGTGGTCGCGCTGCAGCTCGAAAGCTGGCCGCCGCTGCTTGCCATGGGCGACGCCTGTGCAGTCATCGCATAGCCTGCGTCCGCGCGTACGATGTCACGCGTTGCGGCCAGCAGCTGCGGACTCGAGCAGGGCGAGAGCACCAGCCGCAGGGATTCATCGCCAGTGAGGTTGGTGAACTGGTACGGCCCGAGCGTGGTCATTTGCCCCGCAGCCATGTTGCTCGAATCGATCAGCGTCTGTTGCCCCGCCGGGTTGATATTGTAGACCTCCATGCGCCCGGGCAGCGACGGCCGGTAGTACACCGTGAACTTATCGCCGCTTCTGAACACATAAGTCGCCGGATTGATCGGCGTCGAGCGCCCGTCGGCGCTCAGCGCGTGCACTTCATAGGCGATGCCTGCGTACAACGTGCCGTCATAGCCGCCGGCCGGCGTGGCATAGGGGTTGGCGCCGCCCGTGGCCACTTGCCCGGTGCGCGCGTCATAGATCTGTGCGCTGCCATAGGCACTGGCGGTGGCACCGGGGTAAGCACCGGTCTGCCCTGGGTAACCCGACTGCCCGTACGCGCTCGACTGTCCGTAGCTACCGGCCGGATCTGTCGCGGGAGCGGGATATGTCGCACCCGGATACTGCGCGGTGGCACCGGGATATTGCGCAGTAGCACCGGGATATGGCGTTGTGGTGCTGGCAGTGCCGGGATATTGAGCGCCACCGCCCGGATACTGGCCGCTGCTGCCTGGATAGGTAGCCGGGGAAGTGGGATACGTTGACGTGCTGCCCGGCGGATACGCATTGCTGGTCGGGTAGGCGCTGGTGGCATAGCCCTGCGTATCCTGTGAGGGATAGGCAGTCGACGGATAGCTCGTACCAGGATACGGCGTGGCGGCGTAGCCCGCTGCGGCGGCGGGCGCCTGCTTCTTCGCGAACCAGTTCAGGATGGAGCCGCTGAGGGCGCTGCTCAGACCGCCGGTGGCAGTCTGCAGTACGGTGGCAATTGTCCCGGCAAACAGGTCACGAATCGCATGCGACTGGGGCGGCGCGGCCGCCGGTGCGGGATAAGAAGGATAGGCCTGGGTTTGAACCGGATAGCCCTGCGGTGGCGCGCCTTGCGCGAATGCCGCCGAGGCCAATAACGCAGCTGTCGTGAGTGTTGCAGCTACGATCGTCAACCTGCCCTGGATCTGTTGGCCGTGTTTCATGGTGATTTCCTTAACGCCGCGCCTGCCCCCGCAGTATGCTCTTGCTGGTATGTCGGCGACACCGCAAGAATCGTTCAAGGCACAGTAGACCCCGGTGCATAAGTCGTCAATTGAACCTCGCCGTGGATTCAGCTGACCAAGCAGCGGCGCGGGATATTGCCCTGCTGGCGGCGGCCGCGTCGGGCGAGCCGGCGGCCTTCGAACTGCTCTATGACCGGTATGAGCGCCGCGTGTACAACTACGTGCGCACCTTTGTGCGCCAGCCGGCGCTCGCCGAAGAGGTAGTCATTGATACCATGTTGGCGGTCTGGCACGGCGCGCGCTCCTACACACAGGCCTCAAAGGTATCGACCTGGATCCTGGGCATCGCCCGACACAAGGCGCTCGATGCGGTACGCAAGAGCGGCCGGCAGGGCGCAGACCTGCCGCTCGATCAGGCCGAGACGCTGGTCGATCCCGCCGAGGGTCCGGTGGATGGCATCGATCGCAACCTCAACGCCCAGCTGATGCAGCGGGCCATTGCGCAATTGTCTGCCGACCATCAGGAGATCCTGCGGCTGGCATTTTATGAAGATCTGCCCTACGCCGAGATCGCCGCCTTGCTCGCGATCCCGGACAATACCGTGAAGACGCGTGTGTACTATGCGAAACAGCAGCTCAAGGGCTGCCTTGAGCAGCTCGGTCTGGAGTCGGCGTGATGAGTACCTCCGGGCAACTGCCGCCAGATACTGACCCGGAGCACAATGAGCCGGCGTCGATGGATGGGCTGCGCGGCGCGCTACGCAAGGCCTACGATGCCGAGCCCGGACCATCGCCGCGTGTCAGGGCTGCCGTGCTCAAGCGCATCCATGCACAGAAATCGGACCATCGTGTGAGCTGGCTGGCGCACGTGGCAGCGTGGCTGCGTGCGCCGCTGGTGCCGCGCTGGGCGCCGGCCGCGGCATTGCTGTTGATCGTCATTCAGGGCGCCGCATTGATTCACATGCTGCCGGACCGGACCGAGCCAACTGCCACGGTGACGACGCGTGCGCTCGCGGCCACTGCAACCCGATTGCGCGTCGTGTTCAATCCACTGGCATCGGCGGCGCAGATACGCGAACTTCTGGACGCGCTCGGCGCCCGCATCGTCGACGGCCCCGCGTCCACGGGAGCTTATGTAATCGAGCTGGCGGCGGCCGATCCAAAGCAGCTCAGTGAGAAACTCAACGCGGCCCGCGCGCGCCACGACGTGCTGTTGACGCTCGAGCTCGCGCCGCCATGAACCCGGGCCCGGTGCCTGTCGACTCATCCGGGGCAATGAGCGTGAGGAATATGAGAATTTCGCTGCAGCGGTATGCCGCCGTGTGCCTGGTGCTGTGCGCCGGCCTGATCAGCGATGTCGTCGCCCAGACAGGCGCCGCGCCGGCCGCCGGCGTCAAGCGCGCGCTGCTGATCGGCATCAATCACTACCTGTCGGTGCCTGGCCTGCAAGGCTCGGTGAACGACGTCGAGACCATGCGTGAAATCCTGACCACGCGCTGGGGCTTCGCCGCGCGCAATATCACCGTGCTGACCGATGAGGGCGCCACGCGCGAGAAGATGCTGGCGGCGCTCAATCAACTGGTGCAGGAATCCGGGCCCGAGGACACGGTCTACTTTCACTACTCCGGTCATGGCTCGCAGGTTCAGGACCTGAACGGTGACGAGGAGGATGGACTCGACGAGACCATCGTTCCCCAAGACGGGCGCAGCGGCAACGTGCCGGATATCGTCGATGACGAGCTCGATGCCATCTTCTCGCGCCTGCGCGCGCGCAGCGCGGTGATCGTGCTCGACTCCTGTCATTCCGGCACCGCGACCCGCGCCATCGACATCCGCACCCGCTCGGTGCCGCAGGATACGCGCGTCGATCTCTACCGGGTGGGCGTGACCGGCATCACCACGCGCGGTATCGTGCCGCTCAAGCGTTCGCGCTTTGTGGTCATGGGCGGCGCGGCGGCCAATGAAGAAGCGCTGGATGGGCCGGTCGAAGGCAATTTTCACGGCTTCTTCACTTATGCGCTGTCGCGCGCTTTCACTACCGCAGGGAGCAGCGCGTCGCCGCGCGAGATCTTTGCCGGCGTGACCCGCGAGCTCGGGCGCATACAGACGACCTTTGGCCGCACCTCGATGCCGGAACCGCAGCTCGAGGCGCCGCCGGGAGCGCTGGATCTGCCGCTGTTCGCAGCGCCAGCGGCGGCGGCCGGGGCGACGGGGGCGGAGCCGGGCCCCCGCCTCGCGTGGCTCAGCGTCAAACCTTCCGCAGCGGGCCAGGTCACGCTCATCAACGGCGTGCTGCTCGGCGCCACGCCGGGCTCGAGCTGGGCGATCTATCCGCGCGGCGAAAAACAGTTTGCCGCCGGACGCGCGTTGGCTGTTGCCACGGTGACACAGCTCACTGGCAAGGATGCGCGCGCAAGTCTCGCGAACCAGACGGGCCCGATCGAACCCGAATCGCGCGCCGTGGCCCTGATGCCGGCGCCTTCAGCGGGGCGCGTCGCCATTCGCATCCTCGACATGCCGGCTGCCGATCGCAGCCGCATCGAGGGTGCGCTCAGGCGCAACATCAGGAATCTGGCGCTGGTGAATGCCGATCAGCCCGCCCGTTTTCTCGTCGATCTGCAGGGGCAGGCGGTGCGGCTGCTGAGCGCCGATGGGCTGCGCGTCATGGGGCGCTTCGCGCTGAGTGACGAGAACTCCGCCACCGACATGGCGCGCGTCGCCTCGCGCTCGGCCAGGGCCGCCGAGCTGCTGACGCTCGACAACCCCTCCTCGCAACTGGTCGTGGGCGTGCGCGTCGCGGGTGCGGGGCCTGTGGCCACGCGTGATATCCGTCTGGTCACGGCGACCGGGCCGGCACGACTGCACAGCCGCCATCAGGAGGAAGCGCGCAGCGCGCAGAACAGCCTGCAACTGGACATCAGCGTGAATGCCGATGCCTTTATCACCATCGTTGATGTCGATCCCGAGGGGAACACGAACGTGCTGTTCCCCAACGATTACCAGCAACCGGATTTTTACGCCAACGGCGCCGTCCGCGCCGGCGAGCGGGTGTTGATTCCCGATTCACTGCAGACCGGCAATCGTGCCGGCTTCCATTGGGACTACAGCCCGCCTCGCGGCACCGACACGGTGCGCGTGTTCGCGAGCACCGATCTCGCCACCGCCGAAACGATACGCCGGCGCATCCGTTCACTGCAGCAGTCGGCGAACCAGAATCGCGGCAACGTGCAGACCCGCGGCATTGCCGAGAATGGCGTTACAGGGGATCTGGGCACCTTGCGCGTGGAGCTCGCCGGCCTGGCCACGCGCGGCATCACGACCGTGGCCGATCCCGTGGCGCAACGTCCGGCGGCTCACGCTCCGGCGGCCGCATCAGCAGATTGGGCGGCCACCTCGGTCACCATCGAAGTTGGGGACTGAAGTCCCGCGCCGCCGGGGCGCGGCGCAGTCAATTCTGTTACCGTCTAGCGGTACGCGTGAACCCCAAGCTCGCGTGTGTCGACATACGCTCCAGGAAGTCATAGCCAGAAGAACTGCGAGGGATCCGATGAACAGATCATATATTGCGGTTGCCACACTGGTCCTGGTTGGCATTTTGGCAAGCGCAACGACACATGCTGCCAGCTCCGGGCCGCAGGGGGCTTGTCCAGCCGGACGGATGTTGGACCCCAACACGGGCATCTGCGTGAATGCACCCGCAGGCATGACTGGGGTATGCCCCCATGGCCGAGTGGCCAACGGCAACGGCGGCTGCCTGCCCACGCAGTCCAGCAATTGTCCCGCCGGACGGATGTTCAACCCCAACACGGGAACGTGCGTGAACGCACCCGCGGGCATGACTGGGGTATGCCCCCATGGCCGGATCGCCAACGGCCAAGGCGGTTGCCTGCCCACGCAGAGCAGCGGCTGTCCAACCGGGCAGATCCGCGATGTGAATACTGGCGTCTGCATATTTCCACCCGCCGGCAGTACGGGCGTATGTCCAAATGGACAGGTCGCCAACGGCAACGGCGGTTGCCAGGCGTCACAGGCCATCAACTGCCCCATCGGACGAATATTCAACGCCGCTACGGGTACCTGCGTGAATGCGCCGGCCGGCAGCGCTACAGGATGTCCGAACGGACAGATCGCCAATGGTAGTGGCGGTTGCCTGCCGGCGCAGACCAGCGGCTGCCCCACCGGACAGATCCGTGATGTGAACACAGGCGTCTGCTCATTTCCGCCCGCCGGTAGTACGGGCGTGTGCCCGAACGGACAGGTCGCGAACGGCAGCGGCGGTTGTGTGGGAGCGCAAGCAGCCGCTCCGGTCCTGCAAGTCCTACCGATGGCGCCCGTCCAGTCCGTGCAGGCGGCGCCAGTGCAATTGACGCCCGCGGGATCACCCCTGCTGCAGCCCGGCCCGCAGGTGTTGCAGGCAGCACCGGCGAGGAGCCTTGCAACGCCGCTCCCTGCTCCCATGGCCCAGGTTGGCGGACGAGTGTCGCCGCTGGCCACGCAGGCCGCACCGGCCCCACAGAATGTTCACGTACTGCCCGGTGCAACGCCGCTCCTGCACACGCTGGTTTGGGATCGTCTTGCGGGCATCTCCGGCTACAACGTATACGCCAACAACAATGCCACCAAGGGCACGTGGATGCTGGCCAATGCCGCACCGCTGACCACTGAATCCTTTACCGATACCGCGTTCCTGCAGCCGGGCGCGCAGTACCGCGTCACGGCGCTCTACCCCGGTGGCCAGCAGAGCAGTACGGATTTTCTCTACGCCAATCCGCCGCAGATGGAAGTACCGGCGGGATTCACCGCAACACAGGTCGGTGCCGGTCAGGTGCGGCTGGCGTGGCAGCCCGTGAATCTGGCCAAGGGTTACCGCGTCTATGGTTCCGGGCAACCGCCGGATGGCACGTTTGTCGCTGCTACGCAGCTCGTGCTATCGAATATTCCCAACGGCAATTACAGCTGGCAGCTGACCGCCGACTACGGCGGCGCCTGGCAGGGCGCCGGACTGCCGGTAGCGAGCATCACGCTTGCGTCCACTGCCCCTACTGCTGCCTCGGGACGCTACCTGGTCACGATTACCGGTGTGCGCGCGGTCTGGGCTTCGGCAGACGATGTGCTGTCCCGCGACGGGCAGGGCGATGAGATCTACGCCAAGGCTTTCGTGCGGCAGTACGACCGTCGCAACGGCGATGTGGTGATGTTCACCAATCGCGGCACGCTGACCTACGGTGATATCAATGGCCGCGGCACCAGCCGTATTCAGGCCGGCACGCAGAGCGCATCCGGCGGCATCCGCGATGGGGATTCCATCCCCGCCAACGGGGATCCGACCGATCGCAACGGCAACCCGTCGGACATCGCCTTTCCACTGAGACTCTGGGAGGGAACGCTCACCGATGGGGTCGATGCCCTGGTGATTTCGCCGACGCTTTGGGAGGAGGACAACTCGAACCAGCCGTATCAGCTGTGGAGTCAGCAGATGAATGACATTACGCCATCGCTGTTTCAGCGTCCGGAAATCCAGGACCAGTTAGCGAAGGGTGGATTCACGCCGATCCTGTTTGGGAGCTCGGCACTCACTGGAGCCTCGGGTGCCAGTCAGACTGGAGGGGCCATTGCAGCGGCCTTTGATCCCACCGGCATATCGACTCTGATAGTCAGCTTCCAGATTGCGGAAAAAATCTTTAGGGGCGACAGCGATCGACCCATTGGCCTTATTCCTACCGGAATAGCCAACGTCAACGTGGCGCTGCCGAATCAAATGGTCGTGCTCACGCGCGAGATCATCGAGGCGGCTTTGGCTCCGCTGCCGCGCGGCACGCCAGCTATCGGACCTCCCTTCTGGCCGCGGGTCCCAAAGCCCGGTGTCATGATGATCATGTGTCGCGATGGTGAGCACAGAAATGCGCTGCAGATGGTGGAGCGCCCGGCTTCCTACGAGATGTATCTCAAGGTCGAGCGGCTTCCCTAAGGCCGCTCGACCCAGAACACGGCGTCGGATTCGAGCCAGCGGAACGACACACGCGGAAACTCGGCCTCGAGCTGCTCGCGACCAGCGCCGATCTCGCACAACAGGCCGCCGTTGCCAGTCAGGTGTGCAGGTGCTGCGCACAGAATCCGGCGCACGAAGTCGAGTCCGTCCGCGCCGCCGGCCAGCGCCATGGACGGTTCGCGCCGGTATTCCTCGGGCAGCGCCGCCATGTCCGCGGCACTCACGTAGGGCGGATTGCTCAGGATCAGGTCGTAGCGTTCGCCTGCGAGCGGCGCGAACAAATCGCCTTCGAGCAGCCGGATGCGGTCGACAAGGCCGGTTTCCCGTACATTGATCTCGGCCACGGCAAGCGCTTCGCCGGACAGATCGACCGCGTCGATGCGCGCGTGCGGGAACCGTGATGCTGCCAGAATCGCCAGGCACCCGGAGCCGGTGCACAGATCGAGTACGCGCCGCACCTGCGACGCGTTGGCGATGAGCGCGCCCGCCTGGCCGCACACCACTTCTGACTGCAACATGTGCCCGATGAACGAGCGTGGCACGATCGCCCGCTCGTCGATGTAGAAAGGCACGCCGCGGATATAGGACTTGTGCAGGAGATACGCTGCGGGTTTGCGCGTGCTCACCCGCAATTCGACCATCTCAAGCACACGACGCCGTTCATGAAGCAGCAGGCGGGCATCGAGCATCGACTGCAGAGACGCCGCGGGCAGATGCAGCGACTCAAGGACGATAAAGGCCGCCTCGTCCTCAGCGTTGGTAGTCCCGTGGCCGTACACGAGGCGAGCGGCGCCAAACTGGCTGACAGCGTAACGGTACAGATCACGAATGGTGATCAGCTCGGCAGCCAGGGAATCGAGGCTTGAGACCTCGGGTGGTGTCACCCGAATTGCCCGCGGGTCAAATCAGCTCGTTGCTACTTGATCGGCTGTTGCGCCTGGCCGGTTGCGCCTTGCGGCGCTTGCTTTTGTGGCACGGTGCCCACCGGCGCCTGCTTTTGAGGCATTGCACCCACGGGTGCCTGCTTTTGGGCGATGACGCCTTGTGGTGCCTGCTTCTGCGGGCGCTCTGCCAATCCCGTTGGCTGCGCTGCGGTTGTACTCGTAACAGTGGTGGGTGGTTCAGCCGCGCTCTGTCGGACAAACCCCAGCAGTGCGGCAAAGGCGCTTACGCCGGCGAGACGACCCAGTCGCAGCAGGCTCCGCCGCAACATCGATATTGTGCCTGTCATAGATTGCATCCCCTGGCGGTGTCGTGTGTTTGCTCGCAGGGCAGGGATACTCTCATTTGCCGATCATGAATAGCAATTACAAAATTCCTTATATTACCCGGCCGGGATTGAGAATCCGCTTTGGATCCAGCGTCGCCTTGAGCTGGCGCATCAGCGCCACTTCCGCACTGCTGCGCGAGTGGCCGAGGTAGTCGCGCTTGTGCGTGCCGATGCCATGTTCGGCCGCCACTGATCCGAAGCCCTGCAGTGCGCCGTACACAATGGCGTTGAGCTGCCGGGTTATGGCGGGGCTACGCGGGCTGATGAGCAGGTGGATATTGCCGTCGCCCAGGTGTCCGAACAGCAGCGCCGGCAGCTCGCCCCGGAGCGGCGCGATCGCTGTCTGCAGCTGCGCGAGGTAACCCTCGATCGCATGCAGCGGCAGCGAAATATCATAGGAGAGCGCGTGCGGTACCTGCACCATGAGTTCGCCCGCCGCATCGCGCACTCGCCACAGGCGATTGCTCTCCTCCAGGGAGCGCGCCACGACACCATCCTTGATGACGCCGCGTTCCATCAGCGCGGCAAGGCCCGCCTCGAGCCGGCTGCCATCCCTGCCCGGTTCGAATGATTCCAGTTCGATGAGCGCGTACAGGGCGTGCCGATCCATGAATGGCCTGGCGCCGCTTTGCACACGGGCCGCCGCAAACTCGTAGTAGTCCGACCACATGACCTCGAAGGAACTGAGCTGGCCGCCATGCATCCGGCGGCACTCGCCCAGCAGTGCCACGAGATCGGTGAACGAAGCGAGCGCAACAAAGGCGGTGTGGCGCTCGCAGGGCGCGGGCTGCAGCCGCAGCACGGCGCGCGTGACCACGCCGAGCGTGCCCTCGGTGCCGATGAACAGCTGCTTGAGATCGTAGCCCGCATTGTTCTTCAACATGGAATTCAGCGAGCTCAGCACGGTGCCGTCGGCCAGCACCACCTCCAGGCCCAGTACCTGCTCGCGCGCCATCCCATAGCGGATGACGCGGACGCCGCCAGCATTGGTGGCGATGTTGCCGCCAATGGTGCAGGAGCCGCGCGCGCCAAGATCGAGCGCAAACTGCATGCCCTGCGCAGCCGCCGCCTCGTGGATTGCCGCCAGCGGCGTACCGGCGCAGGCAATCAGCGTCGCGCCGGCTGCGTCCAGAGACTCGATGCCCTTGAGCCGCTCGAGCGAGAGCGCCAATTCGCCCGGTCGCGGCGTGGCGCCACCGGCGAGACCGGTGAGTCCGCCCTGTACAACGATCGGCTGCGCGAATTCGTTGCAGAGCTTCAGGCAGCTGGACACTTCTTCAGTGCTGCGCGGCCGCACCAGCGCCGCGGGCGCACAGGGATCGTGCCCGGTCCAGTCGGCGTGGTAGCGGGCACCGATGTCGGCGCCGGTGTCGACTGCGCCCGCGCCCAGTTGCGAGCGCAGCGCGGCCAGGAGTTCATCGGCCAATCGCTGCATGCCAGCTCCTGCCATGGAGTTCAATCCTCGACGCGGATCACCAGCGAGTCGATATCCGCCGCGCGCAGCTGCTGGCGCAGTCGATTGAGCTGCGCCAGATCCTTGATCGGCCCGACGCGGGTGCGAAACCAGACGTCGGCGTCGAGCTGCACGCGCTGCACGCTGGCGTTGATGTCCTGGCGCGCCAGCTGCGCGCGCACGCGCTCGGCCTCGGTTTCACTGCGATACGAGCCGGCCTGCAGGAAATACGTGCCGGGCCGGTCGACGCGCGCGGCGGCGTCGACATGCGTGCCGTGTTCCTTCTCCGGCACCACGACTTCATATTTTGGCAGCAGGTCGTAGAAAGCGTAGTTGGTATCGGCATCAGGGCTGCCGGCGCTCGCTTCGCGGGCGCCAGTGCGGCCACCCGTGGCGCTGTTGGCGGCGGCGTTGCCGGCCGCCGAGCGCGCGGCGTTGCCGTTGACCGGATGGCGCGCTGCCGGATCAACCTCGATCGTGGGATCGCTGGCGCGATGATCGCTGACATAGACGATGAGCGCGACCAGCAGCCCCAGGCCCAGGCCGATGCCCAGTTCGCGCCAGCGCTGCCAGTCAAAACCGCCGCGCTGCACGCCTTTGTAATCACGCGCGCTCAGGCGGCGCTGGCTCACATGCTCTCCGGTGCGCCCACGCCCAGCAGTGCGAGGCCGTTGCGCAATACCTGCTGCGCGCCCACCGCCAGGCCCAGCCGCGCATCGCGCGTGGCGGCGTCTTCAACGATGAAGGTGGCGGCGTTGTACCAGGTGTGGAAAGCCTGCGCCAGTTCGCGCAGGTAATGCACCAGCGTGTGCGGCGTGCGATTGGTCGCAGCCTGCGCGATCACTTCCGGGTAACGGGCGATGGCGGTGAGCACGGCCGTTTCCTGCGGACCATCGAGGTGCTCGAGTGCCGCCAGTGCGCGCTCGCGGTCAAACTCCAGTCCGCGCGCGGCCAGCTGCTTCATCACGCTGGCGACCCGCGCGTGTGCGTACTGGATGTAATACACCGGGTTGTCGTTGCTGCGCGATTTGGCCAGCTCGAGATCGAAATCAAGCGGCTGATCGTGGCTGCGCATCAGATAGAACAGGCGGCAGGCATCGTTGCCCACTTCCTCGCGCAGCTGGCGCAAAGTGACGAAATTGCCGTCGCGTTTGCCCATCGCCACTTTCTCGCCGCCGCGAAACAGGCTGACGAACTGGATCAGGCACACTTCCAGGCACTCGCCGGGCGCGCCGAGCGCCATCAGCGCGCCGCGCATGCGCGGAATGTAGCCGTGATGATCGGCGCCCCAGACATCGATGAGCCGCGCAAAGCCGCGCTCGCGCTTGTCGAGGTGATAGGCGAGATCGGGTGCGAAATAGGTCTGCGCACCGTTGGCACGCACCAGCACCCGATCTTCACTGTCGCCAAAAGCGCTGGTGCGCAGCCATAGCGCGCCGTCCTTCAGGTAGGTCTGGTCCTGGGCGGCAAGTCGGGCCAGCGCCCGCTCCACGGCTCCGGAGCGCGCCAGCGCCCGTTCCGAAAACCAGCATTCGAACTCCACGCCGAATAGCGCCAGGTCGGCGCGGATGTCGGACAGCATGGCTTCGAGCGCCAGTTCGAGCACCGATTCGAAGCCGGCGGGCCCGAGCAGCGTGCGCATGCGCGCGATCAGCGCATCGATGTATTGCTCCTTGTCGCCGAGCGGCGCGTCGGCGGGCAGGCCGGCTTGAACGCTGGCCGCCGGATGCTGCAGGGTGGCGCCATGTCGCTCGCGCAACTGCACGGCGATGGCCTGCACATATTCGGCGCGGTAGCCGTTGTCCGGAAAGGGCAGCGCTGCGCCCGCCGCCTGCAGATAACGCATCCACACGCTGATGGTGAGGATATCGACCTGGCGGCCGGCATCGTTGATGTAGTACTCGCGGTGCACGCGATGACCGGTGGCGCGCAGCAGATTGGCGAGCGTTGCGCCATACGCGGCCTGGCGGCCGTGGCCGACGTGCAGGGGTCCGGTGGGATTGGCGGAGACGAACTCAACCATGACCGCAAGGCCCGCACCCACCTCGCTGCTGCCATAACGCTCCGCTTCAGCGTATACACGGCGCAGTGCGTTGCTGTGCGCATCACTGGCCAGAAACAGATTGATGAAACCCGCGCCGGCGACTTCGGCGCGCGCCAGCAGTGGGCTCGCGGGCAGGACCGCCACAATGGCCTCGGCCAGTTCGCGCGGTTTGCGGCCAGCCAGTTTGGCGAGGCGCAAGGCGATGTTGCAGGCGTAGTCGCCGTGCTGCGCGTCACGGGTGCGCTCGACGCTGATCCACGAGCGCTCAACCGGCGCGGCGAGCATGCCGTCCGGCAATCCGGCCAGCGCCTGTGCCAGCAATTCTTCCAGCTCGATTTTCAAGGGCGATCCGAATACGGGGAGTGGTCGCGCAGTCTACCGAAAAAGCTGCGCGCGCTGGCAAACCACGCTACTGGATGTCCAGCGGATCGACATCCAGCGCCCAGCGCACCCGCCGCGCTGCCGGCAGGCGCTCAACCTCGGGCAACCAGCGCTCCAGAAAGCGATGCAGGCCGCCGCGCCCGGCGTGTTCGATCAACAACTGTGCGTGATGGCGCCCGGCGCGGCGCGCCATGCTGGCACTCACGGGCCCCAGCAAGCGCGCCTCGGGCTGCGCTCCGGCGCACTCGCGCGCGGCGTTCAGAAAATCGAGCGCCTGCGCCGCGCTGAGTGCTGAAGCGCGCAGCAGCGCCAGCCGGCTGAAGGGCGGCCAGCGCGCGCTGGCGCGCTCGAGCAGCGCGTCGGCCGCGAAACTCTCATAGCCGCCGCTGAGCAGGCTCTGCAGCAGCGGGTGATCAGGATAGGCCGTCTGGATCAGCACTTCACCGGCCCGCTCGCCGCGCCCGGCGCGTCCGGCCACCTGCACGATGGTCTGCGCCAGGCGCTCGGCGGCGCGAAAATCGGTGCTGAACAGACCCTGATCGGCGTTGAGCACCGCCACCAGCGTCACGCCGGGAAAATGATGACCCTTGGTCACCATCTGCGTGCCCACCAGAATGCGCGCCCGGCCCTCGAGCAGTGAGCGCATCACCGCGTCGATGTCGGCCGCGCTGCGTACCGTGTCGCGATCGAGTCGTACCTGCGCGGCGGCGGGGAACAACTCTGCCAGTGTTTCGGCCACGCGCTCGGTCCCCTGGCCTACCGGGCGCACGGCGAAACCGCAGCGCGCGCAGCGTTGCGGCAGCGGCTGCGCGGCGCCGCAGTAGTGGCAGCGCAGTTGCGCGGCGCCCTGATGCACCGTCAGGCGCGCATCGCACTCGGTGCACGGTGCGATCCAGCCGCAGCTGGTGCACAGCAGGGTGGGTGCGTAGCCGCGCCGGTTCAGATACACCAGCACCTGGCCATCGCCCGCCAGATGTCGCCCGATGGCCTGAATCACCGGGCCCGCAAGACCTGCGTGCACGGCATGCGCGCGCAGATCGATGAGCGCCACGCTCGGCGCTGCGGCCTGGTCGGCGCGACGCGGCAGCGGCAGCTGGCGGTAACGTCCCTGCTGCACATTCTGCAGCGTCTCGAGACTGGGGGTGGCGGAACCCAGCACCACTGGCACCGCTGCCTGCTGTGCCCGCCGCACCGCCACGTCGCGCGCCGAGTAGCGGCAGCCGCCTTCGTGCTGTTTGTAGGAGCTGTCGTGCTCTTCGTCGATGACGATCAGTCCCAGGTTCGCAAGCGGCGCGAACACGGCCGAGCGTGTCCCGATGACGACCCGCGCCTCGCCGGCACGGGCCGCGCGCCAGGCCGCCAGGCGCTCACCGTCCTTGAGCGCGGAATGCAGCACCGCCATCGGTACCGGCAGGCGTTCACGAAAGCGCGCCAATAACTGCGGCGTCAGCCCGATCTCCGGGACCAGTACCAGTGCGCTCTGGCCGCGTTCGAGTGCGCGCACCACCAGGCGCAGATACACCTCGGTCTTGCCACTGCCGGTCGCGCCTTGTAACACGAAAGCGCTGAACTGCCCGGCTGCAGCGTCGATGTCATTCACGGCACGCGCCTGCTCGGGACTGAGCTCAGGGCCGCATGGCCAGCTGCTCGGCGCGCTCGGGCCGCTGTCAGCCGCCGCCGCACGGCGCTCCTCGATGATGACCCAGCCACGGCGTTGCAGCGCCCGCGCACTCTCGCGCCAGCCCGCGCTATCAGCGTCGAGCTGCACGGCGCGTAGTCCCGCGGGATCTGCCGCCAGGCGCTGCAGCAGTTCGCGTTGTCGTGGCGCACGCCGGGGCTCGCCAGCCGATAGCGCTGCGCGCCCGGCGGCCGTCACCTGCAGCCAGCTTTGCTGCGCCTGCGCCGCCGCACCGTTGCGTATCGCGGCGGGGAGCGCCGCACAGATTACTTCCCCGGGCGGGTGGTGGTAATAGCTGGCCGTCCACAAGAGCAGATCCAGCAGGCCAGGCTCCAGCAGTGGCTGGTCGTCGAGCGCCTCGATAATGGCTCGCAGCCTGCCGCTCGCCAGCTCGGATTGCGCCGCGCGCCCGATCACGACGCCAATGGCTTCACGCCGGCCCATGGGCACTCTCACCCGCACGCCTGCGGGAAGGTCGGCCGCCGCCCGCCCTTTTGGAGGGAGGTAGTCCAGGAATGTCCGCAGCGGGCAATCCACGGCGACTTTCAGCACTTCCTGGTGCGTACAGGAATCGAGGTTCATTGTGGATAAGTCTGTGGATGGACTGGGATTTTCCACCAGTGACTGGGCAGTCGGTTGATTGAACCGGGGCGAAATTCCGCTCCAATACTTTCGATAAAATATATGTTTATCAATACCATACAGAGATACGTGCGGCCGCGGACGCAACCCTCGCGACCTCACTTCCAGCATTTTCCGCACGATCTACGCTAAGTGGATGATTTTGGCGCATTCCCATTTACCAGCAGCTGTCAACCAAAGTGAACCCAATGCGTTGCTCCACCAAGGGCCATGAACACCTTTGCCAAATTGCTGACAGAATCTGCGAGCTTCGCCTCGCCAGAGGTCACCGCTTTGCAGGATTCGACGTCGCAGGAATCACGGCAGCTCGCCGATTTTCTGGCCGCCACAGAGCGCCGGGCATTCAGGATCGCACAAATCGCGTTGCGGCACGACCAGGACGCGCTCGATGCCGTGCAGGATGCCATGCTGCGCCTGGTGCGCCGCTACGCGCGTCGTCCGGCCGCCGAGTGGCCGCCACTTTTCTATCGCATTCTTGAAAATGGCATCCGCGATATGCAGCGCCGCCGCCGCACGCGCAGCGGCGTGTTCGCGTGGCTGCCGTGGCGCGGTGCCGACGATGAGCACGATGAGCTCGACCCCGTGGCGCAGGCGCCCGATCCTGCGCCAACGCCCGCCTCCCAGGTGCAGACGGCGGAAACATTGCAGGCTCTGGAGCGCGCGGTGGCCGCACTGCCGGCCCGCCAGCGCCAGGCCTTCCTGCTGCGCAGCATCGAAGGCATGGACGTCGCGGCCACTGCGCAGGCCATGGGCTGCTCTGAAGGCAGCGTAAAGACGCATTATTTTCGCGCCCTGCAGTTCCTGCGCGGACAACTAGGGGAGTATTGGACATGAACGCGGACCAGCAACGGCGCCTGGAAGAATTCGCGCAGCACGCGCGCGCACTGTTGCAGGACAGCGTGGCAGATCTGGACGGCGCGACACGCTCGCGCCTGACGCAGGCCCGTCATGCGGCTCTGGACCAGGCCCGCGTCGCTGCGCCGCTGCTGCAGTGGCGGCGCTGGCTGCCGGCCGGCGCGGTAGCCGGCGCGGCACTGGCAGTGCTGATCGTCGTGGGCCAGCAGAGCGCAGGTCCGGAGTTGCAGGCCAGCGTCCGCGTTGCAGGGGATGACATGGAGCTGCTCGCCGACGCCGATGGACTGGCACTGGCGCAGGAGTCCGAGCTCGACTATGACTTCTACGAATGGGCTGTGAGCGCTGCGCAGCAGGCTGACAGTGGTGGAGTTGGCTCATGAGCTGGCGCTCGGGTGCGCTGCTGGCCTTACCCTGCGGATTCGCGCTGGCCGGTGCGCCCGTGTCTCCCTCCAGCAGTGCTGCGCCGCCGATTAGCGCCGCGGTGGATGCCGAGCTGCTGGAGTTTCTCGGTTCCGTCGATTCGTCCGAGCCGGGCTGGCACGACTACCTCGAACACGCCGATCTAGAAAAAGTGGTGGCGGCGCCGGCAAAAGCAGCGCCGCCGCCAGCGGATCAGGGGAACAGCAAATGAATACTTCGCGCGCAACAATAATTTCCTGGGCCGTGCTGACGCTGGCTTCGGCGTGCGCACCGGGCGCAGCGGCACCTGCAGCGCCTGCAGCATCGTCGCAGGCAGCGCCTGCCAGCGTACCGCGCCCGCCACTCGATTGGTCGGCGCTGAGCGCCGGGCAACAAAAACTCCTGCAGCCCCATGCGGGCGATTGGGCCTCGCTGCCGCCCGCGCGCCAACAGGCGCTGGCACGGGGCGCGAATCGCTGGCTCGGCATGGCGCCGCAAGAGCGCGCCCGGGCGCGCGAACGCTTTCAGACCTGGCGCGAGCTGCCCGAGGAACGACGCGAGCTGATCCGCCATCGCTGGCAGCGCTTCCAGGAACTGGAGCCGCGCGAACGGGAATTGGTGCGCGAGAATTTCCGCGACTTCGCCCGGCTGCCGCCCGGGCAGCGCCGGCTATTGCGGCAGCGCTGGCTCGAGGCCACCCCCGCGGAACGGGCGCGGATGCGTGAGCGATTGCACGAGCGGCGCGGCGTGCGCCGTGCCGAGCGCGGCCCGGTACAAAACGAGTGACTTGCACCCGGTGAGTTGAGGCATGATGCCGCCTTCACTCAACCGGAGTTTCTCATGGGCTTACTCGATGGCTTGATTGGTGGCGTACTGGGTTCGGCAATGGGCGGTGGCGCGCAGCAGGGCAACAATCCGCTGGGCTCATTGCTCAGCAGCCTGACCCGTGGCATGGGCGGCGCTCAAAACACGGGCCAAAGCGCGGGCCCGAATGCGGCCCAGGCCGGCGGTCTGGGTGGTCCCGCCGCAGGTGCTTTGCTGGCCGCGGCAATGGCCATGGTGCAGCAGCAGGGTGGGCTTTCGGGCCTGCTGGATAAATTTCGTCAAAGCGGTCTGGGTCAGCACGCCGATTCCTGGGTGGGCACGGGCCCAAATATGGCGGTCACGGGTGATCAGCTGCACCAGGTGCTGGGCGGCGACGCGCTCGGCGGGGTCGCGGCCAGGCTGGGTATTCCGGTCCAGCAGGCGGGCACTTCAATGGCGCAGCTGCTGCCTGAACTGATCAATCAGCTGACACCGGGCGGTCAGGTGCCCGGCAATCACAACAGCCTCATTGCCGACGGCCTGAAGATGTTGCAGGGTCTGGGGCACTGACGCCCGTACCGGTACCAGAAGATCGGCGGGCCTTAGCCCGCCACCTTCACGTGCTGCGATTGCACCACGCTTGCCTGCAGGGTCTGCGCACTGCGCGAGCCGTGGTTCGCACCGGCGCCAGCCAGAGTGGGCAACAGCGCCATGCTGCTGGTGATGAGTACGCTGAGCAGAGCGGCGCGCAGCGCGAACGGATGCAATTTGTTTGAGTGGTTCATGACGGTCTCCTGCACCTGAATTTCAGGTATTTCGTTAGTTGGTGCTGCAGAGCTTCAGTCTCCGCGGCGGTATCGGTAATACTCGCCAGCAGCCAATTGGTTGCAGGAATTTTCGGCGGCCGCGCGGGCGGCCTGGGGTCAGACCGCTTTGACCGCCTGGATGAGCTCGGCCGCCGCCTTCTGGCCATCGCCATAGAGCATGCGGGTGTTATCCAGGTAGAACAGCGCGTTTTCGATGCCCGAGAACCCGGTGCCCTGGCCGCGCTTGATCACGATCACGTTTTTCGCCTTGTCGGCATTGAGGATCGGCATGCCATAAATCGGGCTCGATTTGTCAGTGCGCGCCGTCGGGTTGACGACGTCATTGGCACCAATGATCAGCGCCACGTCGGCGGTTTCGAATTCCGCATTGATCTCATCGAGATCACTGATCAGATCGTAGGGCACGCCGGCCTCGGCCAGCAGCACGTTCATATGGCCGGGCATGCGACCGGCGACCGGATGAATGGCGAAGCGCACCATCACGCCGCGATCGATCAAGAGCTGGCACAGTTCCCACACCTTGTGCTGGGCCTGCGCCACCGCCATGCCATAGCCCGGCACGACGATCACCTTTTGCGCAAAGGCCATCATCACGCCGACATCGGCGGCTTCGATCGGCTTCATGCTGCCCTTGATATCGCCGCCGCCGGCAGCAGCGCCACCAGTGTCGCCGAAGCCCGAGAACAGCACATTGCCGAGCGAACGGTTCATCGCGCGCGCCATCAGCTGCGTCAGCAGCGTGCCGGCCGAGCCGACCACGGTACCGGCGATGATCATCGCGGCGTTCTGCATCACGAAGCCTTCAAACGCGACCGCAAGCCCCGTGAAGGCGTTGTACATCGAGATTACGACCGGCATGTCCGCGCCGCCGATCGGCAGCGTCATCAGCACGCCGAACAGCAGCGCCAGCACGAAGAACAGCGAGACGTGAAACGGATCGGCGTGGTAGCCCGAGGCGATGAACGCGCCCACGGTCACGGCGGCGACGATGACCAGGATATTGACGATCTGCTGGCCGCCGAAGCGGAACGACTTCTTGATGAGGCCCTGGAGCTTGCCAAAGGCGATGAGGCTGCCGCTGAAGGAGATGGCGCCGATCAGTCCGCCGCTCACCGCGAGTGTGCCCATGGTCGGGCTCATGGCCTCGCCGCTATAGAGCTCGACCGCAGCGATGGCCGCAGCCGCGCCGCCGCCGAAGCCGTTGTAGAGCGCAATCATCTGCGGCATGTCGGTCATTGCCACGCGCTTGCCGCTGATCCAGGCCAGCAGCGTGCCGACGATGATGGCCGGCAGGATCCACTCGTAATTGCCCATTCCCGGGTAAAGGAAAGTGAACAGCGTCGCGACCAGCATGCCGGCGCCCGCCCAGACAATGCCGCTGCGGGCCGTGACCGGCGAGCTCATGCGCTTGAGCCCCATGATGAACAGGAAGGCCGTGACGAAGTAGCTGGCCTGAATCAGCCATTGCCTGCCATCGGCGCCGAGCATCGAGGTATCCATCAGTGGCCCCCGCTCTTGGGCTTGCCGGCCTTCGCGCCGCTCGATTTGAACATTTCGAGCATGCGCTCGGTGACGACATAGCCGCCGGCGGCATTGCCGGCTGCCATGAACACGCCGATGGCGCCGATGACTTTCTCGAGCGTGGTGTGCGAATTGCCCAGCGCCACCATCGCGCCCACCAGCACGATGCCGTGCACGAAATTCGAACCGGACATCAGCGGTGTGTGCAGGATCACCGGCACTTTGGCGATGATCTCGTAGCCGGTGAAGGCCGCGAGCATGAAAATGTACAGAGCAACTATGCCGGTCATGTTCCCTCCACACTCTTGCGGGTGGCTTCGTGTTTGATGGCGCCTGCGTGCGTCAGGCACGATTGCGCGAAGACTTCATCCTGCCAGTCGATCGCCAGTGCGCCGCTCTTGTCGATGGCGGGCTTCAGGAAATTAAGCAGGTTGCGGGCGTACATTTCACTGGCGTGATAGGCCAGCTGCGCCGGCAGGTTGACGGGCCCGACAATCTTCACGCCGTTGTGCAGCACGGTTTCGCCGGCGCGCGTGAGCTCGCAGTTGCCGCCTGATTCCGCGGCCAGATCGATGATGACCGCGCCGGCCTTCATGCGCTCGACCACCGCGGCCGAGATCAGGCGCGGCGCGCGCCGTCCCGGCACCGAGGCGGTGGTGATCACCGCATCGGCGAGTGCGATGCGCGCATCGAGCACTTCCTGCTGCTGGGCTTTTTCTTCGGCAGTGAGTTCGCGCGCATAGCCGCCCTGGCCCTCGGCCGAGACGCCCGTTTCGATGAACTTGGCACCCAGCGATTTCACCTGTTCCCTGGTGGCGCTGCGCACGTCATAGGCCTCGACTACCGCGCCGAGCCGTCGGGCGGTGGCGATGGCCTGCAGCCCGGCTACGCCGACGCCGACAATCAGCACCTGCGCCGGGCGGATGGTGCCGGCCGCCGTGGTCAGCATGGGCAGGAAGCGATCCAGGGTATTGGCCGCAAGCAGCACCGCCTTGTAGCCGGCGATGGCGGCCTGCGAGGAGAGGGCGTCCATCGACTGCGCCCGCGAGATGCGCGGGATCAATTCCATGGCAAAGCTGGTCACGCCCCGCTCGCACAGCGCCTTGACCTCAGCGGCGCGCGCATGCGCCTGCTGGTAGCCCACGACCACCTGGCCGGCGCGCAGCGCGCCGATCTGCGCCATATTCAGGGGTTGCACGCTCAGCAGCACATCGGCCTGCGCCAGCACGCTGGCGGCCGAGTCGGCCCATTCCACGTCCTTGTAAAGGGCGTCGGGGAACTGGGCGCTGATTCCGGCACCTCGCTCCATGAGCACCCGTGCACCGGCCGCCCTGAGCTTGGTGACCACTTCGGGCACCAGGCTGACGCGGGTTTCGCCGGGCACGCTCTCGCGTAGCGCACCTATGGTCACGGGCATGCTGGACTCCTGTGGGTGATGGGTTTACCCGGGCCTTTTCACATTCCCGGGCCCCATGCATTGAATTCTCTCACAAGGCTGCCTACTCTTGCACGGATGAGTGCCAAGGCCATACCCCATAGCCGCCCTGCGGACGAGGATACCCGCCTCGTGCTGCATGCGGCTGCGCACGGCCTTACGCAAATGGTCCTGCGTACCGATATCGCCGGCATGCCGCTCGAGTGGATCGACTACCGCGAAGCCGCGCGCCTGTATCACCAGGAGCAGATCGCCTATACCTGCGGTTCGCTTATCTATTCCTTATATGGCGGCGTCAGTGCGCGCACCGGCCTGCGCACCGTGGTCGAGGTCAGCTCCATCGTTGCCACCGTCGGCCACACCGGCAACCCTGGCAACACCCGCCACGACTATGTGCCGCCGCTGAACAACGAAACGCTGTTCCGGCGCGATGCCCACCTGTGCCTGTACTGCGGCGGCCGCTTTCCCTCGCGCGAACTCTCGCGCGATCACATTCGTCCCTTCAGCCAGGGCGGGCGCGATGTCTGGACCAATGTGGTCGCGGCCTGCCGCCGCTGCAACAACGTCAAGGCCTGGCGTACGCCCGAGCAGGCCAAGATGCAGCTGCTGGCGGTGCCGTTCACGCCCACCTATGCCGAGTATATTTTCCTCAAGGGGCGGCGCGTGCTCACCGACCAGATGGCCTACCTGCGGGCGCACTTCCCGCGCAGCAGCCCGCTGCACGATCGCATCCAGCGCTGGTTGAGCTGAGCGGTTGCGGCCACGCTGGCGTGGTTGGTCTTCAATCAGTTTCGACAGTGCGCCGCCGCGAGATCGCCGCATAGCACACCCAGATGCTGATCAGCAGTGAGCCATACGTAGTTGCGGCAAGCGCCAACAGGAACACCGATCCCAGTCCCATCCCGCCGTCGTGCATGTTTGCCAGTTGGTAGTAGACAACCACCAGCGCCGCGGTAAGCAGTCCGGTCAGAATCCGGGCCGCTTTGGCAGCATTTTCCCGGCCCATGATCCACACCAGGCACAGCAACAGCACGGGACCGATAAACAGTCCGGGCAGCCAGCCGATCCGGGTCAGGCCGAGAACGCTGCGATCCTGATGCTCGATGCGTTCAATGTCGCAGGTCTTGCGCTCTTCACAGGTGCTGGCAGCGGCAATCCTTGCGGCCTTGTCCGTACTCTGCACAGATCCAAAGCGTTGAATGATCCTGGCGTACCGGTCAGGCCCGTCGGTGTTGGCTGCGCTATCCTGATTGACCAGAATCCAGTTGCTGCGATCATCCAGGGTTTTCAGCCACGCCAGACCGGAGTCATCGGATTGCCACTGGTCTGCGTCAACAGCGCAATCCGTGACGATCTGCTGGCCCGGCGCGATGGCGCGCAACCTGTTGCTGCCTTGGTTCTCGACGATGGGGTTGCAGGAAAGCGAGACGAAGCGATCTGCGACCCGGTCCTTCAGGCCGAGCTGGGTAAACGGCCAGGAAAGCGTCCAGGGCGAGACATTCGTGAATACGATGGCGATAGCCACCGGATTGGGTACCTGGCTCTTCGAGTTCCACACTCCCGGTACACGCTGCTCATACATCTGCGGAAGTCGCGCGATCTCGGCAGGCAGCGCCTCGCCAGCTCGCCATAGCTGCGGCGCAAACGACCGGGTAAAGGCATGCTGCTGCGTCTTGCGCAGGCCCATGTCGTAGCCGTCGTTCTGATACTGCAGTTCGTGCTCGAGCTCGATTGCTTCCCTGACGGTGTTGGCATGGGGAACTGCTTCATGCAGTACTTCGTTGAGGTACAGGCGCTCCAGGTGGTCGGCAAACAGATTGGCGGCCTCCCCGTGGACGTTGCAGGTGCCCATCGACGGGTATCTGGCCATGACTTCGAGCACGTAGACCATTTGCCGGATGTCCTGGCCCATCGGCGTATTCAGCAGCCCCTGCATCATGGTGCCGGTGCAGGCTTCCGTCACCGCAGCCGGAGCAGCGGCACTCCAGATCGCCAGTAACGCGGACAGCAGGAATCTGGAAATGGTTGCCGGCATGCGCGGATCCCTGCGTAGTAGTGTTTGAGCGGAAGACAGCGCAGATAGTGGGATAGAACGCGCCCGCATGCCCGCAGCAGACGCCAGGATCGTGACCGATATTGCAGCCACTGGCTGTTGTCAGTCGTTACTTTCGCCGCAGCCACTTCACGGCAATGACGAGCACCCACACGTCGAGCGCCACCGCGAAGCAGGCAAACAGCACCCGCCCGCCTGATTCAGGCATCACGCCGCGCTGCACTACCGAACCCGCGACCGCCACGCTGCTGCTGAACGTGCGCCCGCCGGATCCAAACGCGATGTAGTTGAGCACGATCGCCAGTGGCCACAGTACACCCGCACCCACGGCCCGCGTCTTCCAGGAACTGGCGCCCCAACGCGTCGCCCGCGGTGCAAACCCCGCTGCAATGAACAGCAGCGCGGTTACGCCGATCAGCCAGCGCGGCGCGGGCAGCTTCTCATCCGGCAGGGGGAGCATGCTTAGGGCCAGCGCCATGATTGCCAGCGCTGCGCTCCAGAACACTACGGCGAACAACCACTCACCCACCGGGGGCAGGCCCGAGACAGCGGCGCGCTTGCGATCAATCATGCGCCATCGTCCAGCCTCAGGACGCCGCCGTCAATGGAGAGCGCAGCAGCGATGAAGGCTGGAATGACAGCATTCGGCCAGAAGCTGAAGTTCGACGAACCTGATTGTTAGCCGAAAAGCGGACCGTCACAAAGCGGTCTGACATTCAAGATCACCGGACCTGCACGGCTTTTCGAACTGGTCCGGCGGATTGGCAAGTCACGGCGGACACTGCGCCTAGCGGCTCAACATAGCATTGGGCCGCAACTGTCGTTTGAAGAAAGAGACGACGGCGGCATTCATTGCTTGATGCCAAAGCTCGCGATTGAAGCTGCCGGGATCTTCGCAAAGTTTTGGCTCCGCCTTTTTGAATTCCGGCGAGCACGGTGCCAGATAGGCGAAGTGGCCTGCCCCCTTGGCGATGCGGTACTCAGG
>JBAVRE010000165.1:0-1720 GCA_049694695.1 Steroidobacteraceae bacterium
CCATATGCGCGCCCATGAAATGCAGGTCGGGGTTGCGATCGAGCATGCGATTGCGCGCCGCCATCTGCGCCTCGTAGGAAGGCAGCTCCGGATGCAGGAACATGTGGTACTGCGGATGCTCCTGAAAATACTCGCGATCATTGCTCACGGTCATCTGCTCGAGCGGCAGCCAGCAGTTGTGCGGCTCGCCCTGATGACCGATCAGCACTTTGCCGCGTTCCTGCACACGCCTGAAAACAGGGTCAAACCGCGGATCGTCAATCATCACCAGTTGGCCGGCGTTATCGCGGAACTCCATGCCGATGTTCTTCCAGACCTTTATGGCCACGGCGCCATCCGCAAAGGCCGCATCCACATCCTTCAGGGTCTGCGCCTGCCAGCCAGGTTCATCCCATCCTTTGATGCCAAAGGCTGCTGCAAAGACCACCAGATCGGGATTGCGGTGCGCGTGCGCCTGGGCCAGGGCGCGCTGCTGGGCCAGCGGCGGGAAATCCGGGTAGTCGACGTTGATGGTCAGCAGCCGGAATCCGTCGGCGCGCGCCTGCTCGATCAGGGCGGGGTCGGCGGAGTTGATGTGTACGTGTACATCGATCTTGGGTTCGGCCCTGAAATCTGCCGCCGCAAAGTTCGCGGGCATGCTCGCGCAACCCGCAACGATCACCGCCAGGATGCACAACAGCGACATTCTCATGAGCGGCCTCGCTGGCGCAGCCGTTCGAGGGCTGCGGGTGTCAGGGGTGCACGAGCGCAGCGTGCGGCATACAGGGCAGCGCCAATATCTGGCGGGAATGCGGGCTCGCGCAAGGCGTAGTACGCCCAGCGCGCCGTGAGCGCCGTGGCAAAGCGCAACAGCAGGGTCTTGCCGGCATTGGCGAACACGCCTCCGGAGTACGAGACCGGCACTACCTCATCGCCAACAAAGCCCAGGCGCATGCGCGTCGCGTCTACCAGATCGGCCAGCTGTTCGGCGGCCTCGGCAAAAATCGCTTCCGCCTGGTGATCACCATCCCTTGCGGCCTCATATACGACCTTTGACAGCTGCGCGATACGCGTACGATCGGCTCCCGACTCACCGTACACACGAGCGCACAGATCCAGGTCATGATCGAGCTCGAGTCGCGTATTGAACAGCTTGTGCAACGGTCCACGCGGCGCACGACCATCGCTCATGCGCGAATAGAGATTCAGGCCGCGACAGGCGATCCAATAGGCTGATCCTTCATCACTGAACAGCTCACCCCAGCCTCCGCAGCGCGCCGCGACCCCGGCGCGCTCGCCGTAACTGATGGATCCCGTGCCCGCCACCACACTGATGCCATCGCCACCGCCCAGCGACCCGGCCCAGCCGCAGATCATGTCATTGCCGCAGCGATAGCGCCCGGCCGGCAGGCAGGCTGCCGGAAGCGCATCCAGAGTGCCGGTCAGAGTGGAATCCTCGCCATAAGAGGGCAGGCCAAAGAAGGCGAACTCGATTGCGCCTGCTGCCACCCCGGCCTTGGCAAGCACTGTCTGCACCGCAACCGCGAGCATGTCGCGTACCTTGTCCATGCCCCCAGCGATGTAGTACGCGTCACTCGATTCATGCTGCGCGAGCACCCTGCCCTCACGGTCGATGAGCGCCAGTGCCGTCTTGGTGCCGCCGCCGTCCACGCCCAGGTACATGCCGTTACCCCGCGCCTACCAGGGATGAATGGTGACGCCGCGCACCACCCGACTGACC
>JBAVRE010000166.1:0-3390 GCA_049694695.1 Steroidobacteraceae bacterium
ATATCACCGTCCAGAGCGAGCTGGGCAAGGGTTCGACCTTTACGATCCACCTGCCCGCCCAGGTTGACGCCACCCAATCGTTGCCAGTGCTGCGCCGGGCGCGGCCGGCGCGGTCCGCCACCGGACCGGCCAAGGGCTCAGTGATCCTGATCATCGACGACGACCAGACCGTGCGCGAGGTGATGGCGCGCTATCTTGAGCGCGAAGGCTTCGTGGTCCGCACCGCGGCGGGTGGGCTGGAAGGACTGGAGCTGGCCAAGCAGCTGCATCCGGCGGCCATCACGCTCGATGTCCACATGCCGGACCTGGATGGCTGGACCGTGCTGTCGGCAATCAAAGGCGACCCACAGCTCGCGGACATTCCGGTGGTACTGGTGACCATCGATGACAACCGCAGCCGCGGCTACTCGCTCGGCGCTGCGGAATACATGACCAAGCCGGTGGAGCGCGAGCGGCTGGTCAGCGCGCTACGCACCATCACCAGTGCGACGGCGCGTAAAGTGCTGCTGGTGGACGATGACGAGATCATGCGCGAGAGCGTGCGGCGCGTGCTCGAACAGGAACAATGGGAGGTCAGCGAAGCGCACAACGGTCTCGTGGCACTGGAACAACTCGCCAGCAGCTGTCCTGATGTGATCGTGCTGGACCTGATGATGCCGGAGATGGATGGCTTCGAGTTCCTCGTCAAGATGCGCCAGCATCCTGAATGGCACGAGATCCCGGTGCTGGTGGTGACCGCCAAGGATTTGAGCGCCGAAGAACACAAGCGGCTGAGCGGTAATGTCGACCGGGTGATGCAGAAGAATGCCTCCGAGCTCAGCGACCTGTTGCGTGAACTGGGCCGCATGCTGCCGCACTCGATCGAGCGTGGCCATCAGGCCAAGGTGCGGGAGATCCTGGCATGAAGATCCTGTATGTGGAAGACAATGAAGACAACATCTACGTCCTCGAGACCCGGCTCAAGCGCCATGGGCATACGGTGCTGATCGCCCGCGACGGCGCAACCGGCGTGCAGCTGGCGAGCACCGAGCAGCCCGACCTGATTCTGATGGACCTGAGCCTGCCGGTGCTCGATGGCTGGGAAGCGACACGCCGGATCAAAGCGGCGCCGCAAACCGGGCACATCCCGATCATCGCCCTGACCGCCAATGCGATGGCCGGTGATCGTGAGAAGGCGCTGGTCGCGGGCTGCGATGATTTCGACACCAAGCCGATTGATATGCCGCGCCTGCTCGAGAAGATGCGTGCGTTATTGCCCGCAGGCCCCGCGACGTGACGCCCTCTGAAGCCGCGTTGCTCGTTGTCGATGACAACGAGAATAACCGCTACATGCTGACGCGACGGCTGCAGCGCGAGGGCTACCAGAACCTGGCGACCGCGAATGATGGCCGGCAGGCACTGGAAATGCTGCGCTCCCGAAGTTTCGATCTGGTGCTGCTCGACATTACCATGCCGGAAATGAATGGCTACCAGGTGCTCGAGCAGATGAAGGCCGACGCGCAACTGCGCGATATCCCGGTCATCATGATCTCGGCCATCGAGGAGACCGAGAGTGTGGTGCGTTGCATTGAACTCGGCGCGGACGACTACCTGCCCAAGCCCTTTGATCCCACGCTGCTGCGCGCCCGGGTGCGGGCGATTCTCGAAAAGAAGGCGCTGCGCGACGAAGTGCGCACCCATGCCGGCCAGGTGGAGGCATGGAACCAGAACCTGGAGCGTCGGGTGCAGGAACAGCTCGCGCAGCTGGACCGCCTCGGCAAGCTCAAGGGCTTTTTCTCGCCGCAGGTGGTGGAGTCGATACTTGACATCGGCGGCGAGGACCTGCTCAAGACGCACCGGCGCGAGGTGGTGGTCGCGTTTCTGGACATGCGGGGGTTTACCGCCTTTACCGACGAATCGGAACCCGAGGAGGTCATGGCGGTGCTGGCCGAATATCACCGGGTGATGGGGCCGCTGATCGTCGCGCACGCCGGCACGCTCGAGCGTTTCGCCGGCGACGGCATGATGGTGTTCTTCAATGATCCGGTGAAGCTCGAGCAGCCGGCACTCAGTGCGGTGCGCATGGCGCTGGCGATGCAGGAAAGATTTGTGCCATTGCGTAGCATGTGGGGCAAGCGCGGCTACGATCTTGATCTGGGCATTGGCATCACCCAGGGCTACGCCACGCTGGGGGCAATCGGCTTTGAAGGGCGTTGGGACTACGCCTGCATCGGCAGTGTGACGAACATGGCCGCGCGCCTGTGCAGCGAGGCAAGCGGCGGGCAGATTCTCACCAACCGCAAGACACTGGCGCAGCTCGAGGATGCCGTGGTGGCCGAACCGCTCGGCGAGCGGCTGCTCAAGGGCATTGCGCACCCGACGCCGGCCTACAACATTACCGGCCTGCGCGCCTCAGGTCTTCAGTGAGAAGGGCGTGAAATCCGTGTTGGTGTCATAGAAATCTTCACGTTCGGCGTTTTTCAGGAATGCGACCACTCGATAGGTCGCTGGCGTGATGATCACTTCCCAGCCGGTCTTGAGCAGGTACTGGGTCAGCATGACGCCGAACAGTTTGGAGTTTTCCCACAGACCGAAGAAGGCGATGCTGTAGAACAATCCGGAATCGACCAGCTCGCCGCAGATGGTCGAGCCGATGGTACGGGTCCACAGCCAGCGACCGCGCGTCATGATCTTCATTTTCGCCAGTACGAAGCTGTTGACGAACGAGCCGCACCAGAAGGCGACAATCGAGGCGGCGACGATTCTCCAGGTGTTGCCGAACACCGTCTCGACCGCGCGCTGCTGCTCCTGCCACCAGTCGGCTGCCGGCAGGGCGACGACCACGCTGGCCATCAGGGCGGCGAAGCCGAGGGCGCCGAAGCCCGCCCACACGCAGCGGCGATCGCGGGCATAGCCGTACACCTCGGTGAGGATGTCGCCGAATATATAAGAGAGCGGGAAGAACAGTACGCCGGCCACGAAGGTGACATCGCCGAACAGCGGCACATGATGGAGCGTGGCCACTTTCGCCGGGCCGATCAGGTTCGCGCACAGCAGTATGCACACGTAGGCCGCCATGATCAGGTCGTAGTAGCGGTAGTTGCGTGGCGCCGGGCTATTCATGTCTGCCTTCCTGGTTCTCGATCAGCTCAAGGTACGCCGTGCCGCCCAGATCCGCCATCTGCTGCGAGATCCAGTCGCGCCGCGCCAGCACGCCAGGCGAGGGCGCTTCGACATGATAATGCCTGGGGTTGGGCAGGACGGCAGCCAGCAGCGCCGCATCGGCGCGCCGCAGCCGGCGCGCGTCGCGATGAAAAAACACCTGCGCGGCCGCCTGCACCCCGTAGATGCCGCGCCCGAACTCGGCGATGTTGAGATACACCTCGAGGATGCGCTCCTTGGGCCAGCACC
>JBAVRE010000167.1:0-10654 GCA_049694695.1 Steroidobacteraceae bacterium
CGCACGCCGCGAAAAATGATGCGCGCCGACGGCCTCGATCCGGAGTGACGCCCCACACCCCACCACGTCGACGCCAGTGGACAGGTGCACCGGCCGGGATCGTGCGCGACAGGATGTCGCGCCCGAAGCCCCCCATGGATGGGTTCATGGCGGTCCCGGCCGGAGCACCTGTCCACTGGCGGCGGCGCGAAAATGTGTGCTTCCTAATTCCGACTCTTAGCGACCGACTCCGTCCGCGCTATTCATTAGTCACCAGCGTCCCCACATCTTCCCCGCGCGCAATCCGCAACAGATCGCCCCCGCTGTTAAGGTTGAACACCCGCAACGGCAAGCGGTGATCGCGGCACATGACGATCGCGGTGGCGTCCATGACGTTGAGCCGGTCGGTCAGCACCTGATCGAAGGTCAGGCGCGGGTAGTGGCGGGCAGCCGGATTGGTCAGCGGGTCATCGGAATAGATGCCATTGACCTTGGTAGCCTTGAGCAGCAGCTGCGCTTCGATCTCAATGGCGCGCAGCGAGGCGGCGGTGTCGGTAGTGAAGAACGGGTTGCCGGTGCCGGCCGCGAAGATGACCATGCGGCCCTTTTCCAGGTGGCGCATGGCGCGCCGGCGGATGTAGTCCTCGCACACCTCGTTGATACGGATCGCCGACATCACGCGCGCGTGCACGTTCATCTGTTCGAGCGCATCCTGCATCGCCAGCGCGTTCATGACGGTGGCCAGCATGCCCATCTGATCGGCGGTGACGCGATCCATGCCGGCGCGCGCCAGGCCTGCGCCGCGGAAGATATTGCCGCCGCCAACCACCACCGCCAGCTCGATGCCCAGTGCCTGCACCTCGCACAATTCGGCCGCGACGCGCTTGAGCATCAGCGGGTCGACGCCGTAATCGGCGTTGCCCAGCAGCGCTTCACCCGAGAGCTTGACCAGCATGCGCTTCATTGCGGCTCCTGATAAAAAACGCCCCGCATCAGCGGGGCTTTTGGTAATTGACGCGCGGCGAGTTCAACCCGCCTCAGTTGCGCCCCGCGGCGCTGACCTGGGCCATTACTTCGGCCACGAAATTATCCTGCTTCTTCTCGATGCCGGCGCCCACTTCGTAACGCACGAATTCGCGCACTCTGGCGCCGGCAGTCTTCAGCAGCTTTTCGACCGTCTGATCGGGATCTTTCACGTACGGCTGGCCCAGCAGGGTGATCTCGGCCATCGACTTGCGCAGCCGGCCCTCGACCATCTTGGCGGCGATTTCCGGGCTCTTGCCTTCCTTGTGCGCCTGTTCGGTGAGGATTTCGCGCTCCTTGGCGAGCTCCGCGGCGGGCACGTCGGCGAGCGCGACAAAGCGCGGATTGGTGGCGGCGATGTGCATGGCCAGGTCACGGGCCAGCGTGGCATCGCCACCTTCGAGCGCTACCAGCACACCGATGCGCGAACCGTGCAGATAGGCGCCGAGCGGCCCGGCATTGACCAGTGTGGTGCTGCGGCGCACCGAAATATTCTCGCCAATCTTGGCGATCAGGGTGCGGCGGTGCTCGTCGACCGATTCACCGGAAGCGAGCCGTATGGCCTGCAGGGCTTCGAGCGTCGCGGGCCGCTGCGCCAGGGCGCAGCGCGCCACAGCGGCGGCAAATCCCTGGAAATCGTGCTCACGGGCGACGAAGTCGGTTTCGCAGTTGACCTCGACCAACGCGGCACTGTGCCCATCGGCCGCCGCTTCGATGGCGATCACGCCCTCGGCAGCGACCCGGGTCGCTTTCTTGTCCGCCTTGGCCAGGCCCTGCTTGCGCATCAGCTCGGCGGCGGCGTCCAGATCGGCCCCGGTTTCCACCAGGGCCTTCTTGCATTCCATCATGCCCGCGCCAGTGCGCTCGCGCAGCTGACGGACCATGTCGGCGGTAACACTCATTGCAGCTCCAATAACCGGGTTGTGGCCTTCAGGACTAACCGCGCGGCGAACGGCGGGCGCCGGCAGCGCCCGGGGCCGGACGGCGTCGCGCGGTCGCGGTCGCGGTGGCCGACGGCGGGGTTTCGCCCAGATGGCCAGCCAGATCTTCCAACTCGGTCTCAAGACCCAGGTCGGCCTCGACCGCGTCTACCGGCTCGGCAGCCACAGCCGCATCCGGTGTGGTCGCGCCCATGGCGGCGGCGGTCGCCGCATTCACCGGAGCTCGGCGACGTGCTGGCGGGGGTGGCGGGCTGCGGCGATTACGCACCGGAGCCGCCGGCTTGCTGGGACGCGCGTTGCGGCCCGGCTTGCGGCGCGGATTGCCTTCGGCATCGAGCTCGACGAACTCATCTTCGCTCACTGCCATCTGCGGCACCGAGGACTTGCCGTCAATGACGGCATCGGCCACGGCCGTGGCATAGAGGCTGATGGCGCGCATGGCGTCATCGTTGCCAGGAATGATGTGATCAACGCCATCGGGCGAGCAGTTGGTATCGACCACGGCCACCACCGGGATACCCAGCTTCCTGGCCTCCTGGATCGCGATCATTTCATGGCCGACGTCGACCACGAACAGCACGTCAGGGAGCGATTCCATCAGCTTGATGCCGCCCAGACTTCTTTCCAGCTTGATCATCTCGCGGCGCAGCATGGTGCCTTCTTTCTTGCCGCGCTTTTCGATCGCGCCGGAAACGGTCAGCTCTTCCAGATCAGCGAGCCGCTTGATCGAAGAGCGCAGTGTCTTGAAATTGGTGAGCATGCCGCCCAGCCAGCGCTGGTTCACATAGGGCATGCCGCAGCGTACCGCTTCGGTGGCAATGGCCTCGCGCGCCGAGCGCTTGGTGCCCACGAACAGCACCCGGCCGCCATCGGCGACCACACGCTTGATGAAGGCGGCCGCGTCGGCAAACAGCGGCTGGGTCTTCTCGAGATTGATGATATGAATACGGTTACGTTCGCCAAAGATATAGGGGGCCATCTTTGGGTTCCAGAAGCGGGTCTGATGTCCGAAGTGGACACCCGCTTCCAGCATCTGTCGCATGGACACGCTGGGCATGGTCGATTCCTCGTTGTTGGGTTGGGGCCTCCGCGTATCCTTGACGACGATCCCCATTGTTAAGTGGGGGCACCCGGCCGCAAGTTAAGACACGCGTGTGGATTGGTTTGCCAAAAAAGGCCGCGCTTTATACCATGAACGCCCAGCCCGAACAACGCTTCTGGCAACTCACCCGGCAGGCCCCCATTTCCCATGCTGCGATCCACCCAGGTATCCCTCAAGTCCGCGGAAGAACAGGCAAAACTGCGCGTTGCCGGGCGCCTGGCGGCCGACGTGCTGGACATGATCGGTGAACACGTGGTTCCGGGCGTCAGCACCGACGAGCTCGACCGGCTGTGCAACGAATTCATTGTCAATGTGCAGAAGATCACCCCGGCCAACGTCGGCTATCGCGGCTTTCCCAAGACCGTGTGCACCTCGGTCAACCACGTCGTATGTCACGGCATCCCCAATGATCGGGTGCTGAAGTCCGGGGACATCGTGAATATCGATGTCGCCGTCATCAAGGATGGCTACCACGGCGACACCAGCCGCATGTATTACGCCGGCAAACCGCCGGTGCTGGCGCAGCGCCTCGCCGACACCTGCCGCGCGGCCATGTGGAAAGCCATCGACCTGGTAAAGCCGGGCATGCGCCTGGGTGACATCGGCCACGCCATCCAGTTTCACACCGAGTCGGCGGGCTTCTCGGTGGTACGCGAATACTGCGGCCACGGCATTGGCCGCGTTTATCACGAAGATCCGCAGATTCTGCACTATGGCGAAGCGGGCGCCGGCATGGAGATCGTCGCCGGCATGGTGTTCACGATCGAGCCCATGATCAATGCCGGCAAGCGCCATACCCGCGTGCTGCCCGACGGCTGGACCGTGGTTACCAAGGATCACTCGCTCTCCGCGCAGTGGGAGCACATGGTACTGGTCACCCCCTCTGGTCACGAGGTCCTGACACTGGGCCGCGCCGAGCGCTCCGGCGCATGAGCGCTGACCCGCAGTCCCTTGATGAACTGACTTCCACCGCGACGCCGCCGCTCGATTGGCCGCTGCTGGAGCGGCTGCCCGCACTCCTGGCGGCGGGAGACTGCACTGCCGGGGTGTGCCGCGAACTGCTGCAGCAGGGCCAGCAGGAGCTGCAACAGCGTTTCAATGAAGAACAGCCCGTGGAGGCTTTGGTGCGGGCCCGTGCGGCCTACATCGATGTATTGCTGGCCACGCTCTGGCACGCGCGCCTCGACGCCACGCTCGCCGCACAGCTGACACTCGCGGCGGTCGGTGGTTATGGGCGCAAGGAACTGCACCCCTGCTCCGACGTCGATTTCCTGGTGCTGGTGCCCAGGCCCTTGAGCGAGGCCGAACGCGGCCAGATCGAACAACTGGTCACTTTTCTCTGGGACATCGGCCTGGAAGTCGGCCATAGCGTGCGCACGCTTGCAGACTGCGCCGAGCAGAGCCTGGCGGATGTGGGCGTGATGACCACGCTTCTTGAAGCGCGCTGGCTGGCCGGTTCGACGGCGCTGTTGCCAGCCATGCGCACCGCGCTGGCGCCTGAACTGGTGTGGCCGGTGCACGATTTCTTCAGCGCCAAGGTGCGCGAACAGCAGGCGCGGCACCTCAAGGCCAACGACACGGCCTACAACCTGGAACCCAACGTCAAGACCGGTCCGGGCGGACTGCGCGATATCCAGACCATTGGCTGGGTTGCCAAGCGCCACTTTGGCGCCGACTCGCTCGATGAACTGGTCACGCATGGCTTTCTCACGCCCTCGGAGTTGCGGCGCCTGAAGACGGCGCAGGCCTTTCTGTGGAAGGTGCGCTTCGGACTGCATGTGCTCACCGGCCGCCACGAAGATCGCCTGCTGTTCGATCATCAGATCAGGCTGGCGCAGAATTTCGGTTATGAAGACAGCTCCTACACGCTGGCGGTCGAACAGCTCATGCAGCGCTACTACCGCACCGTCATGGACGTGCAGCTGCTCAACGAGCTGCTGTTGCAGCTGTTTCGGGAAGCGATCCTCGGCGACGATGCACCACCGCAACCGCTGACACCGCAGTTCCAGGTGCGCAGGGATTACCTCGAGGCCGTCAGTCCGGACCTGTTCGCGCGCCAACCCTCGGCACTGCTGGAATTATTCGTACTGCTGCAGCACAACCCGCAGCTGCGCGGCGTGCGCGCCAATACCATGCGCGCCGTGGGTCGCAGCCTGTGGCTGATCGACGAAGAGTTTCGCCAGAACCCACGCAATCACCGGCTGTTTCTCGAAATCCTGCGCGCGCCGCGCGGCGTCACGCATGAGCTGCGGCGCATGAACAACTACGGCGTGCTGGGCCGCTACATCCCCGCGTTTGGCCGCGTGGTCGGACGCATGCAGTACGACCTGTTCCATGCCTACACTGTCGACGCCCACACCCTGTTCGTGGTCAGCAACGCGCGCCGCCTGGCGATACCGGAATACAATCACGAGCTGCCGCTGGTCTCGGCGATCATGCAGCAGCTGCCCAAGCAGGAAGTGGTGTACCTGAGCGCACTGTTCCACGACATCGCCAAGGGGCGCGGCGGCGATCACTCCACGCTCGGTTCCGTCGACGCCGAATCCTTCTGCCTCGAGCAGGGCCTGTCGCGCTACGAGGCCAGGCTGGTCGCCTGGCTGGTAAAGAGCCACCTGTTGTTTTCGATGACCGCGCAGAAGCAGGATATCGGCGACCCGCAGGTCATCAATGATTTTGCCCGCCTGGTCGGCGACGAAGCGCATCTCGACTACCTCTATGTACTCACCTGTGCCGATGTGCGCGGCACCAACCCGAAGCTGTGGAATTCCTGGAAGGCCTCGCTGTTCCACGATCTATATGAAAAAGCGCGGCGCGCGCTGCGCCGCGGCCTCGAATCGCCGGTCGACAAGGACGAGCTGGTGCGCGAGAACCAGCATGGCGCGCGGGCGCTGCTCGGTGAGTCCGGCCTGGCGCCGGCGGCCATTGAGGCGGTGTTCGTCGCTCTGCCGGAAGCCTATTTTCTGCGCTACACCCCCGAAGAGATCGCCCATCACACCCGTGTGCTGGCGCAGCCCGGCAGTAGTGATGATGAAGCGCGGGTGGCCGTCGAAGCGCAAAGCGCCAGTGGCACGACTGCGGTACTGATCTATGCACCGCATCGCCGTCAGAGTTTCGCGCGCGCCACGGCGGTGCTGGATCAACTCGGGTTGAACATCGTCGATGCGCGCATCACGCCGGTGGGCAATGGCTACTCGCTCGACACCTATCACGTACTGGAGGAAGGCGGCACCATGATCGATGACGCCGAGCGACTCGGTGAAATCGAACACGCGCTCTGGGCTTCGCTGCAGCGCCCGGGCGATGCGCCCCCGGCGGTGCAGCGCCGTGCGCCGCGTCAGCTGCGAGTCTTCAAGACGCCAACGCAGATCAGCATCAGCGTCGATGAGCGCAACGGCCGCTCGGTGCTCGAACTTATCGCTGGCGATCGTCCCGGGTTGCTGTGTGACGTGGGCAAGGTGCTGTGGGAGGAGCGCGTCGATCTGGACGCCGCCAAGATCGGCACCATGGGGGAGCGTGCCGAGGATGTCTTCTATGTCACCGACCGCGCGCGCCGGCCCCTTGCCGACGAGGCCGCACAGCGCCTGCGCACGCGGCTCATTGAGGCGCTGAATCCGCAAACTGCAGCGTGAGGCCCGACGCAGCTGCAGCAGGCATATCGCTGCGTAGAGGTTGTCAGCGGGCAACCTCGGTGAATGCCCGAAGAACAGAGTTGATGCGCGTCTGATAACCCGCACCCTTGGACTTAAACCACTCCAGTACGTCGGCGTCGATGCGCAGCGACACCGACCGCTTAGGTGGAACGACTTTTAGGCCGCTTCGCACGATGCCGCGGACGATGTGCTTTAGGTCTGCTTCCGGGTGTTCGGCGCTTAGCAGAATGTCCTTGTCCTTCATCGACCGAAGGCGCCGGAAGTTGGTCAGCGATTTTTTCGAGGAGGATTGCCGTTTCATGTGTGGTAGCTCGTCTAAATGATATGAGGCGAATGGCGATCGGGGATTCCGTATGCACCATGGCAACGGGTATGCCCTTCAGCAGGCCAAGAGAGACAAAGCGCTGCTCCTGGTAGGTAAACCGATCGTCTTCAAACGTGAACGTCGGTCCCGAAAACACCTTTGGTGCATCAACGAAGTCCAGGGCGTGGAATTTCAGATTGGCCTTGCGCTTATCCTCATCCCACTCGTATTGCATCTACGAAGTGTATATACAATCGCAATTTCACGCAAGCGCCGGAATATGCCCGCTCAACGGCGGCTAAACACATCGGCGCCGAAGGGTTGCAGGCCCGGCGCTGCAGCGTAGCCCAGGTGACCCAGACCGTCGTCGCCGCCGCTCGTGAGGCCGAGCAGATCTTCGTAGCTGCGCAACGCCGAATAATGGTTGTATGAGCCGGTGCTATTGACTGTTCCGGGCCGGATATAGCGCTTGTTGAACAGAACCGCGCCGACCTGGCCACCGCCCGGATAGACATAGGGCTGTGTCGGCGTCGTCTGTTGCCCTTCCTCCGCACTCAACGAGCTGAAGCCCGGATTGCTGCTATTGGGTCCGATCGGCGAGTGGCAGTCCGCCTGGTTCGCCTTTTCGCAGGCACGTGAGTCGCTCATTCCGGCTTCATCAAAGGTCAGCACCACCAGCAGCGTGCCGTTCTGGTACGCGGGCGATGCCAGGATCATGGGCATCCAGTGTCGCAGCCACAGATCGGCACTGACCAGGCCACCGACATGCCTGCCGGCCGCGTCGCGCCGGCCCTCGACGTTGGGCGCTGCGCACGGGTCGTCGTGACCGTCATTGCACAGGTTCGGCGAAACGAACATGAATCGCGGCGTGGTCCCGAGCCGGCGCAGATCGCGATACAGGTGACCGTGAAAAGCATCGGCGGCGCCATCGCGGCCGACGGTGAGCGTGCCGAGTGGCACCACATGGCGATTGCAGCGACTCGCGTCGTCGATGATGGAATGGAAATACACAAAGGGATTGTGCCGGGTGGCGTATTGATCGTTCGGGGTGGCGGCGTTGGAATAGTCGACGCCGCCGATCGGCGGGTGCGCACAATCCGCGCCGCCGAGCGCATCCGGCGTGCCATAGTCGCGCGCCAGATCGTTGCCCATGTCCTCGGCGTAGCCGCGCCAGTTCAGTGCGCGCGCCTGCGGGTATCGCGCGTCCAGCTGATCGGCGATGGTACGGACGCCGCGTGCCGTTTTCGAAGGGGCCGGAAACACGCAGCCATCGCCCAGCACCTGGCCCGGATAATTGACCTGGTCGCCCGCATCGGTGCCGGGCGTGACATCCGTGAAGCCGCCGAGCGGCGAAGGCTGGGGCAGGGAAACCAGGTCGGGGCAGTCGTCGTTCTGTGCCGGCGTGCCCTGCTGCCCCGACACCTGCGAAAGGTAGTTGCCCAGGCTGGCGTGACTGGTCGCGAAATAATTTGTAACCAGCTGGCCCTGCTTCAACAGGATCGAGTTCAGGTATACAGCCGGCGACTTCGGACCGTAGGTGTCGGCGTAGTCCTCATTTTCGAGGTCGATGACCAGCACATGCCTGATCGCCCCCGCGGGCACGGCGGCACGCACCGGCGACTGGCTTGAGTCGGCATGCGCGACCGCCAGCATGATCATTCCAGCCAGAATAGCGGCGCGCGATACTGTGACGCTCATGTTGCCTATACTAAGCCAACTCCAGGTCAGCCATGTGAAGGTCACTCCATGACCCATAACCCGTTGCAGAACACGATCGAAGCGGCCTTCGAACGCCGCGCCCAGCTGAACGCCGCAAACTGCGAGGCCACGTTACGGCAGGCCATCGACGCCACCATCGAGCTGCTCGATAAAGGTGAGCTGCGCGTGGCCGAACAGTCAGGTGGCAAGTGGGTGGTGCATGAATGGCTGAAGAAGGCCGTGCTGCTGTACTTTCGTACCCACGACAACGAAGTCGTGGATGCCGGCTACACGCGCTTCTACGACAAGGTGCCCCTGAAGTATGCCGGCATGGACGCGGCCGCGTTTACGGCGGGCGGCGTGCGCGTGGTGCCGCACGCCATCGTGCGGCGTGGCGCCTATGTGGCACCCAACACGGTACTCATGCCCTGCTATGTGAACATCGGCGCCTATATTGATTCGGGCACGATGGTCGACACCTGGGCCACGGTCGGTTCCTGCGTGCAGATCGGCAGGAACGTGCATCTATCGGGCGGTGTTGGCATCGGCGGCGTGCTCGAACCGCTGCAGGCCAGCCCGACCATCATCGAGGATGACTGCTTCATCGGCGCGCGCTCGGAGATTGTCGAGGGCGTCATCGTCGGCGCCGGCTCGGTGATTTCCATGGGTGTATTCATCGGCCAGAGCACGAAGATCCTCGATCGCGCCACCGGCCAGATCAGCCAGGGCCGGGTGCCACCAGGCTCAGTGGTGGTGTCCGGCAGCCTTCCGGCCAAAGATGGCAGTCACAGTCTCTACTGCGCCGTGATCGTCAAACGCGTGGATGCGCAGACGCGTGCCAAGACCTCGATCAACGAGCTGCTGCGCATGGACTAGCCATAGCGACCGGTAATGTAGTCTTCCGTAGCCTTCTGGCTCGGATTCGTGAAGATCTTGCTGGTGGCATCGAATTCGATCAGCTCGCCGATATACATGAACGCGGTGTAGTCGGAAACGCGCGCGGCCTGCTGCATGTTGTGGGTGACGATGATGACGGTCACCGTCTCGCGCAGCCCGGCGATCAGTTCCTCGATGCGCGCGGTGGCAATCGGATCGAGCGCCGAGGTGGGCTCGTCAAACAGCAGGATCTCGGGATTGGTCGCCAGTGCGCGGGCAATGCACAGGCGCTGCTGCTGGCCGCCGGAGAGCGACAAGCCGGAATTCTGCAGGCGATCCTTGACCTCGTCCCAGAGGGCGGCAGCCCGTAGCGCCTTTTCCACTTCTTCGGCCAGGCGCGCACGCGCACGCAAGCCGCTGACGCGCAGGCCGTAGGCCACGTTCTCGAATATGCTCTTTGGAAACGGGTTCGGCTTCTGGAACACCATGCCGATGCGCATGCGCACTTCGATGGGATCGACGCCGCGCGCCACCAGATCGATGTTGTCCGGCAACAGGGTAATGCTGCCCTCGTAGCGCGTGCCCGGGGTCAGATCGTGCATGCGGTTGAAGCAGCGCAGGAAGGTGCTCTTGCCGCAGCCGGACGGACCGATCAGGGCGGTCACCTGCTTCTCGCGAATCTCGATATTGAGATTCTTGAGCGCCTGGAAGTCGCTGTAGTAGAAATTCAGCGCGCTGGCCCGCGCCTTGACCGGCGCCTGCAGCGCAGCGGAGCGGCGCGTCTCGTCCATGGTGACCTGCAGGCGGTCACGCCCCGAGCCACGTACCGGCAGTACGCCGGTGTCGGTATCAGTCGCCGGAATCATTCCGCCGCCAACGGGTGGTTCGACATGGGTCGCTTCAGTCGGCATGGTTCACCAGTTGATCCTCTTGCGGAATCGGTAACGGACATAGATGGCAATGCCATTCATCAACAGCGTCATGCCCAGCAGGATCGCACCGGCCGCGGCAGCGTTGACCTGAAAGGCCGGATCGGGCCTGGATACCCAGTTGAACATCTGAATAGGCATCACGGTAAAGG
>JBAVRE010000168.1:0-4497 GCA_049694695.1 Steroidobacteraceae bacterium
TGGTCGTGGGCAGCGGCCGACGAAACAGCGAGAGCTCGTTGGCGCCTGCAAAACCATAGGGATCATCGACTGCAATCAGCACGAAGTCGGCATTGGACGGTACCGGCAGTCCAACGCGGATGAGCCCCTTGTTGAGCAGCATGCTGTAGGCTCTGCGCTTATCGGCGAGCGTGGCCACGGGCGCATTGGGTGAGTTGGCGCCATCGTTGGTGCGGAAGATGCCGCCCAGGCCCATGGCATCGGCAATCGCACCGCCCTGGGTGGCGCTGAACACCGCGCGCAGCTGCGCCGGCGTCACCGTCCAGCCCGCCGTCGGCAGATGACAGCTCACGCAGCGGCGACCATTGGCGCCGATATCCTGAAAGAATTCATTGTTGAGATCAATGAAGCCCGTGCGGCTCACCGTCGCCGACGCGCCGGCCGCGTTCGGGAAGACAAGGCCGTTGATCTGCCGCGATTGCATGAGACGCGTGAGTGCGGCGGCCGGGTCATCGGCATGACCCGGCGCGGCGGCGAGCAGCGCCACAGCTACCGCCACTGGAAGTGAACCGGGGATACGCGCGAGGCCGACGATCTGGTTGAGCACGATGAGCTCCTGCATATACGGTTATTGGCTTGTACTCAAAGAAGCGGAAACCGCTGGCAAAACCCGCCAAGGCGGATAGAAGAAAGCGATGGATTATGTTGCCCGGGTTGCGCCGGCCGCCGGTTGACAGCGGGTACCCGAGGCGTTCATGCGCCTCCCGGCTTCAGGCGGTGTCGGGGCACAAGCGACAGCATTCTAGGCTAGGATGGCGCGCATGTCGCAGGACGCCCTCAACGGGACTGGTTGGGCATCGCTCATGAAAACAGCGGGCCCGCTGTCTGCGGACGGCAAAGAGCGATTGTTCGCTACACTCTACGCCGACCTGCATCAGCTGGCCGAGAAGCAGTTACGGCGCAACGGTGGTATCGCGATCAGCCCCACGACGCTATTGCATGAGACTTACTTAAGCGTCAACCGAGGCGCAGCCGAATTCCCCGACCGCCCGCGGTTTCTGGCCTATGCCTCGAGGGTCATGCGCAGTCTGATCGTCGACTGCGCCCGTCAGCGCCGGGCGGAAAAGCACGGCGGCAGCTTCCGGTTCACGCAACTCCAGGAGGAGCTCGTCGACGCGCAGTCTCATCCGGCGGGCGATGCCGCACAGTTGGCGAAGCTGTCGGATGCGTTGGATGAGCTCGCGCAGGTCGACGCCGCGTTGGCCGAGCTCGTCGACCTGCGCTTCTTCTGCGGGTTCTCGGTGGCGGAAATCGCCGCACTACGCGGCGTATCGCTGCGCACCGTCGATCGCGACTGGCAGAAGGCGCGCACCGCCCTGTTCGGCGCGCTGAGCGATCCGCCGCCGTAGCGGCAACTGTTGGCGGGTTTTCCGTTGGAATTCGTTGTGTCGATGGTGAGGGTAATGGCATGACGCGTTTTGACGCCACCCAGTGGCCCATACTCAGTGCTCATCTCGATCGACTGCTCGGCACAGGCAAGGCCGAGCAGGAGGCGTACCTGAACCATCTGGCGAGCAACTCGCCAGCCGTGGCCCAGCAACTGCGCCGTCTGCTCGCCTCCCATGAGCATGACGCCTTCGCCTCCTTTCTGAGTGATGTGCCAGCGCTCACCTCTGCTGTTGCCTCGGCGGCATCGCTTGCTGGCCAGCAGATCGGCCCCTATGTGCTCGAAGCAGAAATCGGTCGCGGCGGCATGGGCACGGTGTGGCGCGCCCGTCGTGCCGACGGGCGCTACCAAGGCCAGGTTGCAGTCAAGCTCCTGAACGGCGCGCTAGTCGGGCGCCCGGCCGAGCAGCGCTTCCTGCGCGAGGGCAATATCCTCGCGAAGCTGCGCCATTTGAACATCGCCTATCTGCTGGATGCCGGCGTCGCCTCGCACGGCCAACCCTTTCTGGTCCTTGAGCTCGTCGCGGGCAGTCGCATCGACCAGTACTGCGAAGCGCAGGCACTGACGCCGCGGGCGCGCATCCGGCTGTTCCTGGCAGTCCTCGCAGCCGTGGCGCATGCGCACAGCCATCTCGTCATCCACCGCGACCTCAAGCCGAGCAACATACTCGTGACCGACGACGGCGTCGTAAAGTTGCTCGACTTTGGTGTTGCCGGTCTCCTGCTGCCGGACGGCGCCGACGCCAGTGCGCCGCGCACGCTTGATGTCATGACCGCCCTCACCCCGGAGTTCGCGGCGCCCGAGCAGTTGCTCAATGACACCGTGACGACCGCCACCGATGTCTACGCCCTCGGGCTGGTGCTGTTTGTCCTGCTGGCAGGTCGTCATCCGCATGATGATATCGGCGGGTCGCTTGCCGAGCGGATGCGGACGGTCGTCGACCACGATGCCCCGCGCCTGTCGCTCATTGCCACTGCGCCGGGCACGGCTCGCCTCCTGCGCGGCGATCTCGACAACATCGTCGCCAAGGCGCTGCGCCGCGAGCCCGGGGAACGCTACGCCACCGCCGATGCCTTTGCCGACGACCTGCGGCGCTATCTCGCGGATGAACCGGTCACCGCGAGGCCCGACTCCCTCGGCTATCGCACCTCGAAGTTCGTCGCCCGGCACCGGGGCGGCGTGGCGAGCGGCATCCTGGTCGGGCTGGCGTTGATTCTGTTGGGCGGCTTCGCTATTGCACAGATGTTCGAGGCTCGCGCGCAGCGGGACAACGCACTGATGGAGGCCCGGAACGCGAGCGCGCAGGGTGAGCTCACCGAGTTCCTGCTCGGCGACAGTCTCGGCCAGGCGCCGAACGACACCGTCAAGCTCAAACTGGAACGTGCCCACCATCTCATCCAGCGCCGCTTTGGCGGCGACCCGTTGATGCAGGCGCGACTGCTGATGAGCCTGTCGGGGCGCTACATCGACATGGGCAATGCACACGACGCCGCGGGCCTCAGCAAAGAGGCGCAGGCCATCGCTGAGCGCATCGATGACGCCCACCTCAACGCCGACATTGCCTGCGGCCAGGCCGACGACAGCGTCAATGCGGGCGACCTCATCACTGCCCACCGGCAGGAGGCCATCGGCTATCAGAATATGAAACGGCTACCGGTCGTGCCCTCTGGGCTGCTCGCCGAGTGTGCCATGGCGAGTGCCCAGATCGCCCAGCTCGAGGGCGACTTCGGCAAGGCCGTCGACGTGATGCAATCTACCCTGCAGGCCCTGGAGAGAGACGGCGTTACACGCTCGCCGCGCTATACCAGCATTGCGCACGAGTATGCGCGTTCGCTCCTCAAGGCCGGCGACTACCGGCGGGCCTGGAACGCAGAGCGCAAGGTCATGGCCATCGTTGCTGAGACGGGTCGCGATGATAGCTCGGGTTACTACGCCATGATCAACGTCGCCGCCACGGCACTGATTTCGGGCGGCCAGCCGAAGCAAGCGATTGCGCTCCTCGACCAGACGATGGCGCGCGCACGTGCCATCTCACCCGACTGGGCACCACCCTTCTACCTCGACGGCTCGCGACTCGTGGCGCTGAGTGACAGTGGCGCGCAGCAGCCGGTGGAGAATGATCTGGAGCGCCTCGCCGGCAAGGCCGAAGAGCAGGGATTGCAGACGCTCGCCACTGTTTACCGGGCCTCGGCGCTGCAAATGCGGCTCGGCCGGAGCGACCTCTCCGCAGCGGAGGCGCAATGGAAAACGCTCGGCGTCACCGCGGGCAAGCTGTTGACCAACCCCGCACGCTGGCATGAAGCCAAGCGGGTGTTGATCGAACTGGCACGACTCGCGCTGGCGCAGAGTCACCCGATCGAAGCGGTGCGGCTGCTCGACCAGGCCAATGCACTCGACCCCAAGACGCACCCCGCAGCGGATCGAGACTCGCTGCGCGCGCTGTTGCTACGGTCGGAGATCGCCTATTCGGTCAAGGACTATGAGGTCGCCGAGCTCAATGCCCAGGAGGCCCTGCGGCTCGCGCGCGCACAGGCCATCGATGAGCGATCGTCTGCGTGCATTGGCCTCGCGCTCCTGTGGCGGGCGCGAAGCGAGGCGGCGCGCGGGCAGGCCGCGCTCGCCGCGGCCACCGCGCGTGAGGCGCTGCCGCACCTGGAAGCGAACCTTGATGCACAAAGCCAGCTGGTTGTGACGGCTCGGGAGCTGGCGATGCAGATCGCTCATGATCTGAGGCCGGCGACCTAACGGTAGTGCGCGAGCACCTTGGCCAATGCTTCCGGCCGCGGATAGAGCCGGGCATGGGGAGCCTCGAATTCAGGCCATTTACTGCAGGTTCTTTGCTCGCAACCGGATATTCACGACCAGCACCCCGGCCAGCACCAGCAGCGAGCCGAGCGCAAAGCGCAGATCAATGCGATCGTTCAGCAGCGCGGCGCCAAACAGGACGCCGAGAACGGGCGTCATCAGCGTGAGCAGTATCAGGCGCGAGGTCAGATAGTGGCGCAGCAACCAGAACCAGACCAGATAGCTGAAGATCGAGATGATCAGGGTCTGGAACAGCAGGCAAAGGA
>JBAVRE010000169.1:0-15489 GCA_049694695.1 Steroidobacteraceae bacterium
GTGCCGAGCGGAGCCAGATCGTTGAGGTAATCGCGGTAGACCGATTCGATCCAGGTGCGATCGCTTTTGCTTTGGCGGGTATCGCGAATGCTGACGGTCATGGCACAGAAACAAGAAAGCCCGGGCAGACCGGTTTGCGGCCTGCACGGGCTTTCATGCCAAACCAGATCAGGATCAGTTTGACTGCGGCGCGGCCGGAGCAGCCGGAGCAGCTTCAGCAGCCGGAGCGGCCGGAGCAGCTTCAGCAGCCGGAGCGGCCGGAGCGGCTTCAGCAGCCGGAGCAGCCGGAGCGGCCGGAGCGGCGGCTTCCTGGGAGCTGCAAGCGATCAGCGAAAGCGCTGCGACAACAGCGCCAAGAGCAAGCTTAGTATTCATCGATGAATCCCCAGATGATCAGAAGTTGAAATTGTACAAACTAGTTTGAAAAGCGACATCCCATCGCGGCTGTCGATTCTATAGAAGCCACAGCGCAATTCAATCATTCGCCCTAAAAAAAGCCATGAAAACTGCCCCCGAGCCCCTGTCTCAGCGTTTTGCCAGCAAATCCCGAATCTGCGTGAGCAGCACTTCCTGCGCGGGCGGCGCAGGCGGGGCTGCGGCCGGGGCCGGCTTCTTGAGCCGGTTGATGCCCCGCAATGCCATGAAAATGATCAGCGCAATGATGACAAAATCGATGACGGTCTGCAGGAATGCGCCGTATTTGAGCATGATTGCCTTGCCGTCAGCCGCCACGCCGATCTGCGCGGCCCAATCGGCGACATTCACGCCCGCCAGCGCCATGCCAATCGGCGGCATGATGACGTTTTCGACCAATGACCCTACGATCTTGCCAAAAGCCGTGCCGATGATGACGCCGACCGCCAGATCGACCACGCTGCCTTTCATGGCAAATTCTTTGAATTCCGCACCCATTCCCATACGTCAACTCCTTACTTACGAGGTTTGCCCGGACAATACCGCGGGTCAGATCTACTTGCCCGCCTTCTTCTTGGTGGCCCGCTTCGCTCCGGCCTTGGGCTTGGCGGCAGCGGTCTTAGCAGCCTTCTTGCCCGCCTTCGCGCTCGCCTTGGCGGTCTTGGCCGCTACCTTGGCGCCCTTGTGCTCGGCCTTGTCCTTCGCCTTGGCGGCCTTGGCGGTTGCCTTCAGGCTGGCCTGTTCGGCATCGGCCGCGGCGGAAGCCCGGGTCTTCTTTGGCTTGTCAGCGGCTGCAATCTCAGCGGTGGGCACGGCTACCGGTGCCGGACGATCCACCAGCTGCATCAACGCCATCCTGGCAGCGTCGCCGGCTCGCGGCACCATGCGCAGTATGCGGGTATAGCCACCCGGGCGGGCGCGAAAACGCGGACCCAGATCAGTGAACAGCTTGTCGACCAGCGGCATATCCCGCAGGCGCGAGAACGCCAGGCGGCGATTGGCCTCGGAATCGCTCTTGCCCAGCGTGATCAGGGGTTCGACCACGCGCCGCAGCTCCTTGGCCTTCGGCACCGTCGTGCGGATGGTTTCATGGCGCAGGAGCGACACCGACATGTTGCGCATGAGCGCATGCCGATGCGAGCTGTTGCGCGAGAGTTGCCGACCAGAGAGCTTGTGACGCATGGGTTACTCTTGAATGAAAATCAGATCAGGCCGCTCTCTTCTTCGCGGCGCAGGCCCGCCGGCGGCCAGCCATCGAGACGCATGCCGAGCATCAGGCCGTGGCTCTGCAGCACTTCCTTGATTTCGGTGAGCGACTTCTTGCCGAGGTTGGGCGTACGCAGCAGCTCGACTTCGGTGCGCTGCACGAGATCGCCGATGTAATGAATGTTCTCGGCCTTCAGGCAGTTGGCACTGCGCACCGTCAGCTCGAGTTCATCGACCGGACGCAACAGGATCGGATCGAACTGCATCTCGGTGATCTTGGCGACCGCTTCGTCCTCGCCCTGCAGATCGACGAACACTGAGAGCTGGTCCTTGAGAATGCCGCCGGCGCGCCGGATGGCTTCTTCGGGCTCGATGGTGCCGTTGGTCTCGATATCGATGACCAGCTTGTCAAGATCGGTGCGCTGCTCGACGCGCGCGGCTTCGACCGAGTAGGTCACGCGCCGCACCGGGCTGAAGGAGGCATCGAGCAGCAGGCGGCCGATCGGCCGGGTCTGCTCTTCAAAGGCCACGCGCTGCACCGCCGGGCGATAGCCGCGGCCGCGCTCGATCTTCATGAGCATGTTGAGCTCGCCGGCCTTGGTCAGGTTGGCGATCACCAGCTCGGGGTTGACGACTTCGATGTCGTGATCGGTCTGAATGTCGCCAGCGGTCACCGGCCCCGGGCCTTTCTTGTGCAGGCGCAGCTCGGCGGAATTGCGCGTGTGCATGCGCAGCGCCACCAGTTTGAGATTGAGCAGCACGTCGACGACGTCTTCCTGCACGCCCTCGATGCTGGTGTACTCGTGCAGCACACCGTCGATCTCCACTTCGGTGATCGCAGCCCCGGGCATGGAGGAGAGCAGCACGCGCCGCAGCGCGTTGCCGAGCGTATGGCCAAAGCCACGCTCAAACGGTTCGATGACGACCCGCGCCTGACGCGGGGCCACGGGCTGCACCTTGACTACACGGGGTTTGAGAAATTCGGTTACCAGGGACTGCATAGGTGCTCCAGCGTTACTTCGAATACAACTCGACCACCAGATTCTCGTTGATGTCCGGCAGGACATCTTCGCGAGCTGGCACGGTCTTGAATATGCCGCGCATTTCCTTGTCGCTGACCTCCACCCAATCGGGCAGGCCGGCCTGGGTGGCCGAGGCCAGCGCACCCTGGATACGCAGCTGCTTGCGGGCGCGCTCACGCACCTGCACTACATCGCCTGCATTGCATTGATAGGAGGCGATGGAAACGATGTGGCCGTTGACTTCGATGGCCTTATGGCTCACCAGCTGGCGCGCCTCGGCGCGCGTGGCGGCAAAACCCATGCGATAGACCACATTGTCGAGCCGTGATTCCAGCAGCTTGAGCAGCGTCTCGCCGGTGGCGCCGGTACGGCGCGCTGCCAGCTTGTAATAGCCGCGAAACTGCCGCTCCAGCACGCCATACATGCGCCGCAGCTTCTGCTTTTCGCGCAACTGCATGCCGTAGTCGGACAGGCGCTGACGGCGCTCGCTCTTGATGCCGCCGGGCGGCACCTGAAATTTGCACTTGCTCTCGATCGGCTTGGCGCCGCTCTTGAGAAACAGATCAGTGCCCTCGCGACGAGCGAGTTTGCATGTCGGGCCGGTATATCGCGCCATAGTCTTCTCGTTTCCTTAACCTGGTTCCAGGGCCGCGCTAGACGCGGCGCTTCTTCGGGGGACGGCAGCCGTTGTGCGGAATCGGCGTGACATCTTCAATGCTGGTGATCTTCAGGCCGCAGCCGTTGAGCGCCCGCACTGCCGACTCGCGCCCGGGGCCGGGGCCGCCGACGCGTACTTCGACATTCTTGACACCGTGTTCCTGCGCCGCGATGCCAGCCTTTTCAGCGGCAACCTGCGCCGCGAACGGCGTGCTCTTGCGTGAACCACGAAAACCACAGCCGCCCGAGGTGGCCCAGGAGAGCGTGTTGCCCTGCCGATCGGTGATGGTGATGATCGTGTTGTTGAACGAGGCATGGACGTGCGCGATCGCATCGAGCACGTTCTTACGGGCCTTCTTGGGCTTCTTGGGGCCGCCGGACTGGGCTGCTGCGCCCGCGCCGCTCTGCTGTGCTTTCTGTTCAGCCATAATGATTTCCTGCTATCAAACCTTACCCGGCGGGGCGTTGAGCTTCACGGCCTGCTTGCGCGGGCCCTTGCGGGTGCGCGCATTGGTGCGCGTGCGTTGGCCACGAACCGGCAGGCCCTTGCGATGGCGGATGCCGCGCCAGGTACCCAGGTCCATCAGCCGCTTGATGTTCATTGAGACTTCACGGCGCAGGTCGCCTTCCAGCGGCCAGCGCGACAGCTGCGCGCGGATCGCCGTTACCTCGGCCTCGGTCAGATCCTTGACCTTGGTGGTCGGATCGACGCCCGCTGCCTTGAGGGCTTCGAGCGAGCGGTTCGGGCCGACGCCGAAGATGTGGGTCAGGCCGATGACCACATGCTTGTTCATCGGAATGTTGATACCGGCTATACGTGCCATGCTTTATCTCCTAACCCTGGGCCTCAGCCCTGTCGCTGCTTGTGGCGCGCGTCGGCGCAGATCACGTAGATCACGCGACGGCGACGCACGATCTTGCAGTTCTTGCAGATCTTCTTGACTGACGGACGTACTTTCATCGCTCACCTTGACCTGGGGCACCACGGCCCGCTCCCAGCAAATTCGCCTTTTTCATCAGGCCCGGGTACTGATTGGACATCATGTGCGCCTGTAACTGCGCCATGAAATCCATGACCACCACCACCACGATCAGCAAAGAGGTGCCGCCAAACTGGAACGGCACACCCTGTGAGGAAACCAGGAATTCGGGCAACAGGCACACAGCCATGATGTAGAACGCGCCCCACAGCGTCAGGCGCGAGAGCACCTTGTCGATGTATTCACCGGTCTGCTGCCCGGGACGGATGCCGGGAATGAAGGCCCCGGACTTCTTGAGGTTGTCGGCGGTGTCGCGCGCATTGAACACCAGCGCCGTGTAGAAGAAAGTGAAACCCAGGATCAGTGCCGCGTACAGCACCAGGTGCAGCGGCTGGCCATAATTGAGCGCCGCCTGCACGCGCTGCATGAACAGGCTCATCTTGCTGTCCGAGCCGGTGGCGAAGAAACTCGCCATGGTGGCCGGGAACAGCAGCAGGCTCGAGGCGAAAATCGGCGGAATCACGCCCGACATGTTGAGCTTGAAGGGCAGATGGCTGCTCTGGCCCGCGTACAGGCGGCGGCCGACCTGGCGCTTGGCATAGTGCACGGTGATGCGCCGCTGGGCACGCTCGACATATACGCAGAACGCGGTGACGCCCACCACAATGATGACCAGCAGGATCGCGAAGATCGGCAGCATTTCGCCATTGTTGACCGAGGTGAAAGTGCGGCTGATGGCGCCAGGAATGCCGGAAACGATGCCCGAGAGGATGATCATCGAGATACCGTTGCCAATGCCGCGCTCGGTAATCTGCTCACCCAGCCACATGAGGAACAGGGTGCCGGTGGTCATCGTGACCGTGGCCACCATCATCCACTGGAAGCCGCCGGCCAGCACCATGCCGCCGTTCTGCAGGGCTGCGGCTGCGCCGAACGACTGGAAAATCGCCAGGCCCACGGTCGCGTAGCGCGTCAGCTGCGTGGTCTTGCGTCGCCCGGCCTCGCCTTCCTTGCGATATTCCATCAGGGTCGGCACCACCATCGAGAGCATCTGGATGATGATCGAGGCCGAGATATAGGGCATGACGCCCATGGCGAAGATCGACAGGCGCTGCAGGGCGCCGCCGCTGAAAGTATTGACGATGCCCAGTATCGAGTTGGCCTGATCGTTGAAGAAACGCGCGACCGCCTCCGGGTTGATGCCCGGCACCGGTATGAAAGTGCCGATGCGATAGACCACCAGCGCGCCCACCAGAAACATCAGGCGATTGCGTATCTCACCGAGGCGGCCTGCCTCGGCGAAAGTTGCCACCGGATTTCCGGGCGCGTTAGCCATCAGGCCTCGACCTTGCCGCCAGCCGCTTCGATGGCTGCCAGCGCACCCTTGGTGACGGCAATACCCTTGAGCTGCACGGCCTTCTTGATCTCGCCCGAAAGCACTACCTTGGCCCGCTTGGCGAACACCGGAATCAGCTGGGCCTGCTTCAGTGCTGCCAGGTCAATCGGTGAGCTCGTGACCAGCGCGAGCTCGTGCAGGCGCACCTCGGCACGCGTAGGCGTAATGGCGGAGCGAAAGCCGACCTTCGGCATGCGCCGCTGGATGGGCATCTGCCCACCTTCAAAACCGACCTTGTGATAGCCGCCCTTGCGGGCGCGCTGTCCCTTGACGCCACGGCCGCAGGTCTTGCCCTGGCCGGCTGAGGCGCCACGGCCAACGCGTAGACGAACGCTGCGCGAGCCGGCGCCGGGTCTGATGGTATTCAGTCGCATGTCAGAGTTGCTCCACCTTAAGCATGTGGCAGGCGGCATTGATCATGCCGCGGTTGGCCGCGGTATCGGCCACCGTGACGCACTGATGCGGGCGGCGCAGGCCCAGGCCACGCACCGAGGCGCTGATGTTGCGCAGCTGCCCGAACAGGCTGCGCACCAGTGTCACCTTGATCTGTTTGCCGCTGGTCATGTCACTCACCCAAGTATTTCTTCGAGAGTTTTGCCGCGCTTGGCCGCAATGTCATCGGGCGAGCGCACCTTGGCCAACGCCTTGACCGTGGCACGCACCACATTGATCGGGTTGCGCGACCCGTAGCTCTTGGCCAGCACGTTGCGCACGCCGGCGCATTCGAGCACCGCGCGCATGCCGCCGCCGGCGATGACGCCGGTACCACTCGAGGCCGGCTGCATGAAGATGCGCGTCGCGCCATGCTCGCCCTTGACCGCGTAGTGCAGCGTATCGTTCGACAGGCTGACGTTGACCAGGTTCTTGCGGGCCTGCGCCATGGCCTTGGAGATCGCCACCGGCACCTCACGCGCCTTGCCAAAACCAAAACCGACACGGCCAGCACCGTCGCCGACCACCGTCAGCGCCGTGAAACCAAACTGGCGGCCGCCCTTGACGACCTTGGCCGTGCGGTTGACCGCGACCAGCTTTTCAAGCAGGTCGTCGGCGCTCTGGTTCTTTTCAATTCTTGCCATGCGATGGGTCCCTGGGGGAAGTTCTAGAGTTCAAGTCCGGCTTCACGGGCAGCGTCAGCCAAGGCTTTGACACGGCCGTGATACTGAAACCCGGAGCGATCAAAGGCCACCTTCGATACGCCCGCCGCCTTGGCCCGCTCGGCGATCGCGCGCCCAACCGCCCTGGCCGCTTCGACATTGCCGGTGTACTTGAGATCCTTGGCGACTGCCTTCTGCAGCGTCGAGGCGGCCGCCAGCACTTTCGAGCCATCGCTGGCGAACAGCTGCGCATAGATATGGCGCGGCGTGCGATGCACCGTGAGGCGGGCAGCGCCGAGCTCGCGGATCTTGGCGCGGGTCTTGATGGCGCGGCGCGCGCGGCGTTCCTGTTTGGTGGTAATCATTTCTTCTTCCCTTCCTTGAGGGAAATCTTTTCATCCGAGTAACGCACACCCTTGCCCTTGTAGGGCTCCGGCGGCCTGATGCCGCGGATCTCGGCCGCGGTCTGGCCAACCCGCTGGCGATCAGCACCCTTGATCAGGATCTCGGTCTGGCTCGGCGTCTCGATGCTGATGCCTTCCGGAATGTCGTAGCTCACCGGATGCGAAAAGCCGAGCGTCAGGTTCAGCACCTTGCCGGCGACGGCGGCGCGGAATCCGACCCCGACCAGCTCGAGCTTGCGGTCATAGCCGCGGGTAACACCCAGCACCATGTTGGCCAGGTGCGCACGGGTCGAACCGGCGCGGGTGCGCGCTGCGCCCTGATCCTGGTAGCTGATCATCAGCTGCTTGTTTTCCTGGGCCACGACCACGCCAGCCGCCATCGGCAGACTCAGGGCACCCTTGGCTCCCTTGACGGTGATCACATCCGCAACGAGCGTGATGGTCACGCCGGCGGGGACATCGATGACTTTTTTGGCAACTCTGGACATGTTCAATATTCCGTAACTGGCCGCGCCATCAGGCCACGACGCAAATAACTTCGCCGCCCTGGCCTATGGCGCGCGCCGCCTTGTCGGTCATCACACCCTTGGGCGTGGAGACGATCACGGTACCCATGCCGCCCAGTACCTTCGGCAGTTCGTCCTTGCCGCGGTAGATGCGCAGTCCCGGACGACTGACGCGCTCGATGCGGTCGATCACCGGCCGGCCGTCGAAATATTTCAGATCGACGGTGAGCGCGGGCTTGCCGGATTCATCGGCGATATTGAAATCGGCGATAAAGCCTTCGTCCTTCAGGACGCGCACAATGGCGGTCTTCAGCTTTGAAGAAGCCATTGTCACGCTGGTTTTGCGCGCACTCTGCCCGTTACGAATGCGGGTCAGCAGGTCGGCAACCGGATCGGTCATGCTCATCGTTATGGCTCCTACCAGCTCGCTTTCGCGAGTCCGGGAATCTCGCCGCGCGCGGCCACTTCGCGGATCTTGGTGCGCCCCAGGCCGAACTTGCGGTACACGCCGCGCGACCGGCCGGTGATGGCGCAGCGATTGCGCTGGCGCGTCGGACTGGCATCGCGCGGCAGCGCCTGCAGCTTGGCCTGCGCCGCACTGCGCTCTTCCGGCGATGACTTGGGCGTGCGAATGGTCTCTTTGAGACGCGTGCGCAGCGCCGCGTATTTCTTCGCCACCAGTGTGCGCCGCTTGTCGCGCTCAATCATGTTGGTCTTGGCCATAGCGAATCCTTAGCAGGCGCCAGCTATTTGCGGAACGGGAAATTGAAGGCTTCCAGCAGCGCGCGCCCGTGCTTGTTATCGCGCGCCGTGGTGGTGATCGTGATATCCATGCCACGGATCTTGTCGATCTGGTCGTACTGGATTTCCGGAAAAATGATCTGCTCTTTGACGCCCAGCGTGTAGTTGCCGCGGCCATCGAAAGCGCGGGCCGAGACGCCGCGAAAATCGCGGATCCGCGGCATGGCAACGCTGATCAGGCGGTCGAGGAATTCGTACATGCGCGCGCCGCGCAGCGTGACCTTGCAGCCAATCGCCAGGCCCTCGCGCAGCTTGAAGGAGGCAATGGCCTTCTTCGACTTGCAGATGATCGGCTTCTGGCCGGTGATCCGGGTGAGATCGGCCACCGCCGCGTCGATCAGCTTGCGGTCCGCGACCGCTTCGCCGACCCCCATGTTGACCGTGATCTTGGTGATCTTCGGCACTTCCATGGGATTGGACAACGCCAGCGAGCTGCGCAGCTGCGGCACGATCTTCTCGCGATAAACCTGTATGAGTCTTGCCATGGTCTTGTCCTGCTCGTACGCCCTCAGGCGTCGATAACCTCGCCGTTCGACTTGAAGAAGCGCACCTTCTTGCCATCGGCCAGCGTCTTGATGCCGACGCGATCGCCCTTCTTGGCACCCGGATTCCAGATCGCCACCTTGCCGATCGGCAACGGCATCTCTTTTTCGATGATGCCGCCAGGCTGGTTGGCCTGCGGGTTCGCCTTGGTGTGCCGCTTGACGCGATTGAGGTTCTCGACCAGCACCGCAGTGCCCTCGAGCACGCGCACCACCGCGCCGCGCCGACCCTTGTCACGGCCGGACAACACCACTACCTGATCGCCCTTTCTGATCCTGTTCATGGGTTGCGCCCAACACTTGACGCGGTCGCGGTGCGCGACCGCGTCCAGCGAGCGGCGCTGCGCGCCGTACCAATCGCTACACTCATCACAGCACCTCAGGCGCGAGCGAAATAATCTTCATGAACTGCGCGGTGCGCAGCTCGCGCGTCACGGGCCCGAAAATGCGGGTGCCGATCGGCTCGAGTTTGCTGGTCAGCAGCACCGCGGCGTTGCCATCGAACTTGATCAGCGAACCATCGCTACGGCGCACGCCCTTGGCGGTGCGCACCACGACCGCGTCATAGACTTCGCCTTTCTTGACCTTGCCGCGCGGAATCGCATCCTTGATGCTCACCTTGATGACATCACCGACGGTCGCGTAACGGCGGTGTGAACCACCCAGCACCTTGATGCACATCAGGGTGCGGGCGCCGCTGTTGTCGGCGGCCTGGAGCGTGCTTTGCATCTGAATCATGGCGTGGCGCGCTCGATGATCGACAGCAGGCGCCACGACTTGCGGCGCGACAGCGGCCGGCACGGCGTGATCGACACAGTGTCGCCCTCGCGCGCTTCCTTGGCTTCGTCGTGTGCCAGCAGCTTGGTGCTGCGGCGCAGGTATTTGCCGTAGGTCTCGTGCTTCACCAGGCGCTCGATGACCACCGCGATGGTTTTATCCATCTTGGTACTGACCACCTTGCCGGTCAGCAGGCGGGCGCCACGTTCGGTCGCTGCGACGGGTTCGATGTCACTCATCACTTCGCTCCTGTCTTTTTAGCGGGCCTGGCGGGCGATTTGGGCGCCGCCCTGCTGGCCGCCTTGCTTACCTTGATTGCCGGCTTGGCGCTCGCCACGGCCACGGGCTGGCCCGCGGCCTGGCCTACGCCCTGGCCCACACTCTGGCCGGCGCGCATCGCGGTCTTCAGACGCGCGATACTGCGGCGCACCTTGCCGAACTGATCAGGCTTGATGGCCTGGCCGGTGGCACGCTGCAGGCGCAGCGCAAACTGCTCTTTGCGCAGCTTGAGCAGCTCGACCCGCAATTCCGCCGCCGACTTGGCGCGCAGTTCACTCGCTTTCATCAACGCACCTGCCGTTTCACGAACGAAGTGGTAACCGAGAGCTTGGCGCCAGCAAGCCGAAAGGCCTCGCGCGCGACTTCCTCGGTGACCCCTTCCATTTCAAACAGGACCTTGCCGGGCTTGACCTTGGCGATCCAGTACTCGACGTTGCCCTTGCCGCTGCCCATGCGAACCTCAAGCGGCTTCTTGGTGATCGGCACGTCGGGGAACACCCGGATCCAGATCTGGCCGCCGCGCTTTACGTAGCGCGCCATCGCGCGACGCGCCGCTTCGATCTCGCGCGCCGTCATGCGGCAGCGTTCGGTCGCCTTGAGACCGAAGTCGCCAAAGGCCACAGTACTGCCGCGCGTCGCCAGGCCGTAATTCTTGCCCTTGAACTGCTTGCGGTATTTGGTGCGTTTCGGTTGCAGCATTGCCTTGAGACCCTATGGACAGACCGGCTCTCAACCCGCAACCGCGGCAACGACGGCCGCAGCTGGGGTTGGCGCAGCCGCGACGGCTGGCGTGGCGGCTGTCTCCACCACGGGAGCTGCCGCACGATCGAGCTCGGCCTGATCGAACACTTCGCCTTTGAAGATCCATACCTTGACGCCAATCACGCCATAGGTGGTGCGCGCCTCGGCCAGGCCGTAATCGATGTCGGCGCGGAAGGTGTGCAGCGGAATACGGCCCTCGCGCACCCATTCGGTACGGGCAATTTCCGAGCCGTTGAGGCGGCCCGAGAGGCGCACTTTCACGCCCAGCGCGCCGCTGCGCATGGTGCTCATCACGGCACGCTTCATGGCGCGGCGGAACATCACACGCTTTTCAATCTGCTGGGCAATGCCCTCGGCCACCAGCTGCGAATCGAGCTCCGGCTTGCGGATTTCGGCGATGTTCAGGCGCACATCGATGACCGGAATGGCGAGCAGCTTGGCGGTTTCGGCGCGCAGCTTTTCGATATCCTCGCCCTTCTTGCCGATGACGATGCCAGGCCGCGCGGTCTGGATGGTGATGTTGACCTTCTTGGCGGCGCGTTCGATCAATATGCGGCTGACCGAGGCTTCGGCGAGCTTCTTCTTGAGAAACTGGCGCACCCGGAAATCGGTGTGCACCAGGATCGGAAACTGACGCTTGCCGGCATACCACTTCGACACCCAGTCGCGCGTGATGCCCAGACGTATGCCCAGCGGATTGACCTTCTGGCCCATCGTTTAGTCCTTCTTGCCGTCGCTGACGCGAATCATGATGTGACTGTTGCGCTTGATGATCTGGCTGCCGCGCCCCTTGGCGCGTGCATGCATGCGCTTGAGCACCGGCGCTGTGTCGATCTCGATGCGCTCGATTTTCAGCTGGTCGATGTCGGCACCGAGGTTGTGCTCGGCGTTGGCGATTGCTGACTCGAGCACCTTGCGCACCAGCACCGCGCCTTTCTTCGGCGTGAATTTCAGGACCGCGAGCGCATTGCCCACCGGCTTGCCGCGCACAATGTCGGCGACCAATCGGCATTTCTGCGGTGAGATTCGGGCGTAGCGTAATTTGGCAATGGCGTGCATGGGTTACTCGGCGCTGGTTACTTTGCGATCGCCGCCATGCGCCTTGAACAGGCGCGTGGGCGCAAACTCGCCGAGCTTGTGACCGACCATGTTCTCGGTCATCAGCACCGGCATGTGCTGGCGGCCGTTATGAATGGCGATGGTCAGGCCCACCATTTCCGGAATGACCATGGAGCGACGCGACCAGGTCTTGATCGGCCGGCGATCACTCTTGCCAGAGGCAACCTGCACCTTCTTGGCCAGATGCAGATCAACGAACGGACCTTTCTTCAGGGAACGCGGCACGCTTACTTCCTCCGCTGCACGATCATGTTGCGCGTGCGCTTGTTGCGCCGCGTCTTCTTGCCCTTGGTCTGCCAACCCCACGGCGACACGGGATGCGGGTTGCCCTGACCAGGCTTGCCCTCACCGCCGCCGTGCGGATGATCGACCGGATTCATGGCCACGCCGCGCACCGTGGGGCGAATGCCGCGCCAGCGCTTGGCGCCGGCCTTGCCGTAGGTGCGCAGGTTGTGTTCGTCGTTACCGACTTCGCCGAGCGTGGCGCGGCAGTCGATGTGCACCTTGCGGGTCTCGCCGGACTTGAGCCGCACGAAGGCATAGATGCCCTCACGCGAGGCAAACTGCGCGGAGGCGCCAGCGGTGCGCGCCAGCTGGCCGCCACGTCCCGGCTTGAGCTCGATGTTGTGCACCTGTGAGCCGACCGGTATGTGGCGCAGCGCCATCGCGCTGCCAGGCTTGATCGGCGCTTCGCTGCCCGATCGCACTTCGTCGCCATCTTTCAGGCCCTTGGGGGCCAGAATGTAGCGCCGCTCGCCATCGGCATAGAGCACCAGCGCGATATGGGCAGTGCGGTTCGGATCGTACTCGAGCCTTTCAACCACACCCTTGACGCCGTCCTTGTCGCGACGGAAATCGATGATGCGGTATTTCTGGCGCGAGCCACCGCCCACATGACGGGTGGTGATGCGGCCGGAATGATTGCGCGCGCCAGTCTTGTTCTGGTGCGTGGTGAGTGGCTCGTACGGACCACCTTTATGCAGGTGACCACGGGCAACGCGCACGACAAAGCGCGCGCCGGGAGATGTGGGTTTGAGTTTGATCAGCGCCATGATGCTTGTCCGGTGGCCTTAAGCCTTGCCCGCTGCCGTTTCATAATCGATGCTCTGGCCCTCGGCCAGCTTGACGTAGGCTTTTTTCCAGTCCTGGGTACGCCCCGGAGTCTTGCCGAAACGCCGTGCCTTGCCAGGCTCGTTGACCACCTGCACGCCAGTGACCTTGACCGCAAACATCAGTTCAACCGCGGCGCGCACTTCGGTGCGGGTGGCATCGCGGCGCACCTTGAACGTGTACTGGTTGCGCAGCTGCAGGTTCTGCGAGGTCTTTTCAGTGACATGCGGGGCGAGCAGCAGGTTGGTCAGGCGCTCACGGCCAAATTTCTTTTGCGGACGGGCAGTGGCGCTCATTGCAGGCGCTCCTCGATCAGTTTCAGTGCGCCCACCGTGGCCAGCACCTTGTCATGACGCGCCAGGCTCACCGGGTTGACGGCTGCGGCCGCCACCACCTCGACCCCGGGCAGATTGCGCGCCGCCAGGAACAGCTTTTCATCGAGCGCTTCGACGATGATCAGCACGTTGTCGAGCGCCATGGCCTTGAGCTGATTGAGCAGCAGCCGGGTCTTGGGCGCCTCGAGTGCAATGCCGTCGGTGACCAGCAGGCGGTCCTGGCGCACCAGCTCGGAAAACATCGAGCGCAGCGCGCCGCGATACATCTTGCGATTGACCTTCTGGCTGAAATCACGCGGCTTGGCGGCAAAGGCCCGGCCGCCGCCGACCCAGATGGGACTGCGTATGGAACCGGCGCGCGAAGTGCCGCCGCCCTTTTGCGGACGCGGCTTGCGCCCGCCGCCACGCACTTCGGCGCGCGACTTCTGCGCCTTGGTGCCGGAACGGCCGGCTGCCCGGTAGGCATTGACGACCTGAAACACCAGTGCCTGGTTGTACTCGTTGCCGAACGCGGTGTCCGACACCTGCAATTCAGCTCCGCCATTGGCCATTTTGATCTTCATGGACTATTTCGCCTGTGCCTTGGCGGGAGCTGCTGCCCGGGCGGGCGCCGCGCCCTTGGCTGGCGCGCCCTTGGGGGCTGGCGGCGCCTTCGAGGGCGTCACGCTCTTGCGTTTGGCGAGCCGCGCGGACTTGAGCGAAGGCCGCACCACCACCTGCCCGCCCTTGGCGCCCGGAACCGCGCCGCGAATCAGCAGCAGGTTGCGCGCGATATCGACGCTCACCACCTGCAGCATTTCGGTCGTGCGGCGGACCACGCCCATGTGGCCTGCCATGCGCTTGCCGGGAAACACCCGACCGGGCGTCTGGCGCTGGCCGATCGAACCGGGCACGCGATGCGACACCGAGTGGCCGTGCGAGGCGTAACCGCCCGCGAAATTGTGGCGCTTCACCACGCCGGCAAAACCCTTGCCGATGGTGACGCCGGTGACATCGACGCTCTGGCCGGCGCTGAAGCGATCTACCTTGAGCTCGCTCCCGGGCTGCAGATCGGCGTCGTCCTTGCCGGTCAGCCGGAATTCAATCAGGGCACGGCCTGGGGCCACGTTTGCCTTGGCATAGTGCCCGGCCAGCGCCTTGCCCAGCAGCTGCGGGCGGCGCGTGCCATAGGTGACCTGCACGGCGCGATAACCATCGCGCTCAGTGGTTTTGAGCTGCGTAACGCGGTTGGGCAACAGCTCCACCACGGTAACGGGCACCGATTCACCGGCATCCGTAAAAACGCGAGTCATGCCGCATTTGCGGCCGACCAGACCGATAGCCATCTGTCGTTCCTCTCAATGGGCACACACTTCGATTGGCGTGCGCCGCACAAAACAAAAACGTGACTACATGAGGGCAGGGATGCTCTCAGGTGGTCTTGGCGTGCACCAAATTGGCCGCCAACCTCGCCCGATACCGCGCTTTAGCGGTTTGCCCGGGATTTACCCGGGCCCTGGAAGGCCGCGCAGTATATCAGCCGTGGCCGGCAGTTCAAGCCCCAACCGGGGCAAATTTCAGTTCAGTTTGATCTGCACGTCGACCCCGGCCGGCAGCTCGAGGCGCATCAGCGCATCGACGGTCTTATCGGTCGGATTGACGATATCCATGAGCCTTTTATGCGTGCGCAGCTCGTACTGATCCCGGGCGTCCTTGTCACCATGCGGTGCAACAAGCAGCGTAAACCGCTCCATTTTCGTAGGCAACGGCACGGGTCCGCGTACGGTCGCCCCGGTACGGCGCGCCGTCTCGACAATTTCCTTGGCCGAATTGTCGATGAGCCGATGATCAAACGCCTTGAGGCGGATGCGAATATTCTGACTAGCCATTGCGATTCCCTCGTAAATGCCGCGCACTCGATGTCGCTTCAACAAAGCGAGTATCGGGGAGCGACTTGAAGTGACATCGAGTGCGCGGCATCCACGCCAACCCCAATGTCTTAATTCCGATCATTCGATTCCTATTTAAGGATCTTCGACACAACGCCCGCACCGACGGTCCGCCCACCCTCACGGATGGCGAAACGCAGGCCCTCTTCCATCGCGA
>JBAVRE010000170.1:0-7324 GCA_049694695.1 Steroidobacteraceae bacterium
GATCTGCGCGGATCACGGCGTGACCATTTTCTACACTGCGCCCACCGCGATCCGCGCGCTGATGAAACTCGGTGATGCGTTGCCGGCGAAATACGACCTCTCGCGCCTGCGGCTGCTGGGTTCAGTGGGCGAGCCGATCAATCCTGAAGCCTGGATGTGGTATCACCGGGTCATTGGCGGTGAGCGCTGCCCCATCGTCGACACCTGGTGGCAGACCGAGACTGGCGCCATCATGATCGCGCCGCTCCCAGGCGTGACCACCACCAAGCCCGGCTCCTGCACGCAGCCCTTGCCCGGTATCGATGTGCAGATCGTCGACGATCAAGGGGAGCTGATCACGCGCCACGACGCCGGTGGCTATCTGGTCATCGCCAAACCCTGGCCATCGATGCTGCGCACCATCTGGGGCGACAACGCCCGTTACCTGGAAACTTACTGGGAAAAATTTCACAATCGCTACTATGTCGCCGGCGACAGTGCCCACCGCGACGCCGACGGCTGTTACTGGATCATGGGCCGCATCGACGATGTGCTGAAGGTATCCGGCCATCGCCTCGGCACCATGGAGATCGAATCGGCGCTGGTCGCGCATGCGCGCGTCGCTGAAGCCGCCGTGGTCGGCAAGCCGCACGAGATCAAGGGCGAATCGGTGTTTGCGTTCGTCGTCTGTCGCGGAGCGCGGCCTACGGGGAATACCGCGGCCTTCGTCCAGGAGTTGCGCGCCTGGGTGGGCGAACGGCTCGGGGCCATTGCCAAGCCGGACGACATCCGCTTTGTCGATGCGCTGCCCAAGACACGCTCCGGCAAGATCATGCGCCGCCTGCTGCGCGCCATCGCCAGCGGTCAGGAGATCACCCAGGATATTTCCACGCTCGAAAACCAGGCGATCATCGATCAGCTGCGCGGCATCGAGCGTGCGCCGGCGAAGCGCAAGGCGGCCAGCAAGCGCAAGGTGGTTGGCAAACGCAGGGCGGCCACGAAGCGCAAGGTGGCAGCAAAGCGCAAGGTAGTAAGCAAACGCAAGCTGGTCAGCAAGCGCAAGGCGGTGACCAGGGTCAAGCGCGTTGCCAAGCGAGCGCGGTCATCGGGGCGGCGCAAGCCGGTACGCAGGGCGAGGCGCCGCTAGCCTGGCCTCGCTGTAAAACCACGACACACGGCAGCGAGCTTGTTGCCGTCCGGATCGCGAACGTACGCTGCATAGAAGTCCGGGCCGTAATGCACTCGCAGGCCCGGCGCGCCCTCGCAACTGCCGCCGTGGGCGAGCGCCGCCGCATGAAAGTCATCGACCGCTTTCCACGAGCGGGCGCTGAATGCAACCATGGTGCCGTTGCCAATCGTGGCCGGTTGTTCATTGAAGGGCTTGCCGATCCAGAAGCCGAGTTCGCGGGCGCCGTTATCCTCATAAATTCCCCAACCGGCCGAAATGCGATCCCATGCGGGATCGCCGGTAATGCAGCGTGGCATGCCGAGGGGGACCAGGGTCGCATCGTAGAAGCGAATCGCCCGTGGCAGATCATTGGTGCCGTAGTAGATGTAAGTCAGCATCGCGCGCTCCGGCAGTTTACGGCTTGTTCTTCGAAATCCAGTCGTTCACCAGCAGCTCGAGCGTGGTCAGCGGCACGCCACCGTTCTCCAGCACCACCGTGTGGAAGTCCCTGAGATTGAACCTGGATCCGAGCGCGGCCCTGGCACGCTCGCGCAACTCGAGTATCTTGAGCTGCCCGACCTTGTAGGCGCAGGCCTGTCCCGGCTGGCCCATGTAGCGCTCCACTTCCGAAACCACCTCGCTTTCGTTCATACCGGTGGCATCGACCATGTAGGCGATGGCCTGTTCCCGGGTCCAGCCATCGGCATGCAGGCCGGTATCGACCACCAGCCGTGCGGCGCGAAACATCTCGGCCTCGAGGCGCCCAAGGTCACCGAGCGGATCGTCCTTGTACATGCCGATTTCGGCGGCGAGACGCTCGGCGTAGAGTGCCCAGCCTTCCGCGTAGGCGGAATAAAGAGTCTGCTGACGAAGCAGCGGCAGATCCTTGAGGTTCAGGGCTGTCGATATCTGGAAGTGATGCCCGGGAATACCCTCATGGTAGGCGAGCGTCTTCATGCTCCAGGTCGCGGTCTCGGCCACATCGCGCAGGTTTACGAAGAAAGTCCCCATTCGCGAGGCATCCATGGCCGCAGGCTGGTAGTAGGCGCCAGCCGAGCCCTTCTCCGCGGCGATCGGCACGCGCTCGACCGACAGTTTGCCCTTTGGAACAGTGCGAAAATACTCCGGCATGCGCGCATTCACCTCATCGAGAATCTTCTGATAGCGGTCGAGAAGTTGCTGGCGACCTGCGTCGGTATTCGGCAGCAGATAGCGCGGATCCTTGTGCAGTGCCTGCACGCGGGCGCCAACCGATCCGGTGGTGAGGCCCTGCGATCTGAGCAGCGTGTCCATTTCCGCCCCGATGCGCGCCACCTCGGCAAGACCAAGCGCGTGCACCTGTGCCGGCGTGTAGTCGGTAGACGTCATCTGCCGGAGGGCGGCAGCGTAGTAGGCCGCACCGTCAGGCAGGCGGCCGACACCGGCGGCCTGGGTGGCAGCCGCTGCGCGCTGTGTATCGAGCGCCGCGCTCATGCGCTGGTACGCCGGGTAGACACCTGTCTGTAAAGCCTGGACAGCCTGGCCGACGAACCCGGCCTTGTCAGCGGCGTCGATACCGGTTGCCTTGTTCATTCGTGCAACGAACGTGGTGACCAGCGGATTATCCTCCGGCCGCGGGCTGAGCGTGTCCTTGATGCCAGACTCGGCCTTTTCCAGCAATGAAATCGGCAGTACCACGCCAGCTCTTGCCTGGCGCAGCATCTCCGCGGTGATGGCGTCCAGTTTGCCGCCCATGGCCGCGAGGCGCTTGACATAGTTGCGGGCGGTTTTCTCATTCTTGACGACATGTGCAGACTGCAGGAAGTTAGGCAGCTGCACCTGTGTGCCCCACAGTGGCGCTATGGGGTACAGACCCTCGGATGAAAGCCAGTCAAAGCGCTTGAACGACAGCGCCGTCTGCCACTGGTCGAGCAGGATGTCGTAGGTCAACTGGTCCTGCTGACCCAGCCGGGAGCGGTCGAAGCGCTCGACCTCCCTGACGTAGCGCGCCATGATGGCGTAATCCTGGTCGCGCTTTTCGACCCCCACCGCGGCGAGCTTGCCGGAGTGAAAGTCGAGGAAAGTGCCGTCGATAATGCCTACCTGGGTGAACAGCTCGGGATTCTTCGCCAGAAACAGCAGCGCCTGCCGGTTGGCCAGCTCGTTGATGGTGAAGGGCTTGCCGAAGCCGATCCGATACACCGAGTAGCCCGCAACCACCAACAGCGCCAGTCCCACCCAGCGAAATACCCTGAAGAACCTCTTCATTGTCGATGACCTCGGCTCATTTTTTTCTTATCGGCTGGGAAGTTATCATAAACAGAGCTTATCTCTAAGCTCGCGGTACACTGCTTCCGTGGCCGGCTATTTTCATTTCGCCCCGCGCAGACGCCCGGCAGTCCTGCTGTCGCTGGCGGGCGTCCTGTTGAGCGTTGCGATGACGGCCTGCCAGGCGCCTCGCGGCCAGCGCCTCGACTCCACTGAATTCAAGCCGCCGCCGGGCACGACGCGCTACGTACTCGAGCCTGAGTCCTCGCGCATCTGGCTGCAACTGCGCGCCGACGGACCGCTGGCGCGGCTCGGTCATACGCACGTGATTGTCGCGCAGCAGCTGCGCGGCGCTGTCTGGCTGCATCCGCAGCCCGAGCGTTCAGCGCTGGAGATCGTGATTCCAGTCGATGCCTTGCTGGTGGATGATCCGCGCGAGCGTGCTGCGGCGGGGGGCGGATTCGCCGAGCCGCTTGATGCCGAGGCGCGTGCCGGTACCCGCGAGCACATGCTGGGCGCAAGCCAGCTCGATGCCGTGCATTATCCCTCGCTCACGCTGCGTTCGCTGCGCGTACGCCCGGTTGACGCCACTGCCAATACGGGTGCCGGCGCAGATCGTGCCGTGCTGATCGAGTTTCAGGTGACGCTGCGTGATCATAAGGCGCAGCTCTCGGTACCGGTGCAGTGGCAACTACAGGGCGAGCAGCTGCGCGCCTCGGGTGCGGTGGAATTCAGGCAAAGCGATCTCGGCCTCGAACCCTACTCTGCCTTGCTCGGTGCACTGCGCGTGGCTGACAGCATCGCCGCGCGTTTCGAGATCATCGCGCGGCGATCCGCCAGGTTCTAACAGACCCTGGTTAGCACACTACGCTTCGGCGTTGAGCAGCAGCAACAAAGTGCCTTCGGGCGCTTCGAGCAGCGCGTGCTCGCGTGCGTCGAGTCCGCGCGGCAGCCTGCTGGAGCGGGCGATGCCTGCATTCTCGAGTGCGGCGAGCTTTGACGGCATGTCAGGGTCGACGAACACCAGCATCGGTTCGGCCATGGTGCGCGTTGCATGCAGCGCCAGCGACAGGTGATCGCCGGTCAGCGGCAGGTGGGTGAACGGAGTGTCCTGCGCAGCCAGCGCCACAAAGCCGGCACGCTCCCAGAAATCGCGGACGCCGTCATTGCCGAGCGCGGGCATGCTGTAGGCGGAAAACCAGCCGCACAGCGATTCCTGCTGACGGCTGCGCGCCGGCGAAAAAGTGCGCGCCTCGAGCAGGGTTATCGATTGGTCAGCCGGATCGCGAAGCTGCAGCTGGTGAAACTGCCCTTCGCCCAGCTGTGAGGATTGTTCCGCAAAGCCAGCGGCGCGCAGTTGCCTGGCGTGCGCGGCGAGCTCCGGGTATACGAAGCTCAGGATAGCGGGATGTGCGGGACGCTGGTGTAAGCCTATGCACAGGCGACCATCACTGAGCACACCGTAGGGGTGGGCCCAGGTATCGTTGGCGGTGAGCTGGGTGAAGCCGAGTCGCTCGTAGAACTGAACCGAAGCGATGATGTCATCGGTGGCGATGCTGACTTCCAGGAAGCGGCCGAGCATACCCGGGCGTCAGCAAGCCCTAGTCATGCAGGCAGATTCGGGCCAACGCCTGCGCGTGATCGGCGCGCGCGTTGAGCGCCGGCACATAGGCAAAGTTCTCGCCGCCTGCGTGCCGGAAAATCTCCTGGCCGCCGATGGCTATTTCTTCCAGGGTTTCCAGGCAGTCGACGGCAAAACCCGGGCAGACCAGCGTCAGATCCCGCACGCCACGCGCCGGCAGTTCGGCGAGCGTGCGATCGGTGGCCGGCAGCAACCAGCGCGCCTTGCCGAAGCGCGACTGGAAACTTAAGGTCCAGTCCTGCTGGTCGAGCCCGAGTTCCTGCGCCAGCAGCTGCGCGGTAGTCAGGCAATGACACTGATAAGGGTCACCGCGCTGCACGCAGCGTTCCGGAATGCCATGAAACGACATCAGCAGGTGGCTGCGGCGGCCCTGCTGTTGCCAGTGCTCGCGTACGCTGTTGGCCAGCGCGACTATGTAGCCGGCGTCGGCGTGGTAATCGCTGATCAGCCGCACGCTCGGCAATTCACGCAGGCCGCGCAGCGCTGCGCCCACCTGATCGTAGACCGCACCGGTGGTGGTGCCACTGGTCTGCGGAAACAGCGGCAGCACCACGATGCGCAGCGCGCCGGCCGCCCGCAGGCGTTGCAGGCTGGCGGCAATCTGCGGCGCCGAATACAGAAACGCGCTCTCAACAGCGACGTCGTCGCCCAGTTGCTTGCGCAGCTCAAGCTCCAGTGCGCTGCGCAGCTGGCGCGAGTAAACCGCCAGCGGTGAACCTTCACTCATCCAGACGCGCTGATAGAGCCGCGCGCTGCGTGGACCGCGCAACGGCAGAATCACGCCGCGCAGCAGTGGCAGCCAGAACAGGCGTGGCAATTCGACCACACGCGGATCGGAGAGAAATGATTTCAGGAAGCGCCGCACTTCGCGCGCGCGCGGCGCGTCGGGCGTGCCGGTGTTGACGGTCAATACACCTAACATGAGTGCTGCGGCCCGATCATACGGGCGTGATTCCACCAATACACAGGTATTTCAGTTCGGTGTAATCGAGTATGCCGTGGTGCGAGCCTTCGCGGCCAAAGCCCGATTGTTTGACGCCGCCGAAGGGCGCGACCTCGGTCGAGATGATGCCGGTGTTGAGACCCACTATGCCGTATTCGAGCGCCTCGGATACCCGGAACGCGCGCGCCAGATCGCGGGTGTAGAGGTAAGAGGCGAGGCCGAACTCGGTGTCGTTGGCCATCTGCACGGCTTCGGCTTCGCTCTTGAAGCGAAACAGTGGCGCCACCGGGCCGAAGGTTTCCTCGCGCGCCATGAGCATGCTGCTGGTGGCGCCTGTGATGATGGTGGGTTCAAAGAAGGTGCCGCCCAGTGCGTGCGCCTTGCCGCCCAGTGTCACGGTGCCCCCCTTGGCGAGGGCATCGGCAATATGCTCCTGCACCTTGGCGAGCGCGTTCCTGTCGATCAGCGGTCCGATGTCGGTCACGCCCTGCAGCCCGTCGCCGATGCGAAACGCGCTCACCGCTTTGCGCAGGCGCGCGGCAAACTCGTCATGGACCGCGTCCTGCACCAGCAGGCGATTGGCGCACACGCAGGTCTGGCCGGTATTGCGATACTTGCAGGCGATCGCGCCCAGCACGGCGGCGTCCAGATCAGCGTCCTCGAAGACGATGAAGGGCGCGTTGCCGCCCAGCTCCATCGAGAGTTTCTTGAGCGTTGGGGCACTCTGCGCCATCAACACGCGCCCCACCTCGGTCGAACCGGTGAAGGTCAGCTTGCGCACCTTGATGTTGCTGGTGAGCTCGGCGCCGATTTCGCGGGCACTGCCGGTGATGACATTGAAGACCCCAGCGGGTACGCCGGCGCGCGCGGCCAATTCCGCCATGGCCAGCGCTGACAGTGGCGTCTGACCGGCAGGTTTGACGACGAAGGTGCAGCCGGCCGCCAGCGCCGGCGCGGCCTTGCGCGTGATCATGGCAGCGGGAAAATTCCACGGCGTAATCGCAGCGACCACGCCTACCGGCTGGCGCAGTACCAAAATGCGTTTATCGGCCTGGTGGCCCGGAATGATTTCGCCGTATACACGCCGCGCTTCTTCGGCGAACCATTCGACGAAGGCGGCGGCATAGGCGATCTCGCCCATCGCCTCGGCCAGCGGCTTGCCCTGCTCGGCGGTCATGAGCGTCGCCAGGTCCTTCTGATTCGCCATCATGAGCTCGAACCAGCGCCGCAGTATTGCCGCGCGCGCTCCGGCGGTGCGCGCCGCCCACGCTGGAAATGCCGTTGCCGCAGCGTCGATGGCGCGGCGTGTGGCGGCGGCGTCGAGTTGCGGCACGGTGCCCAGCAG
>JBAVRE010000171.1:0-14911 GCA_049694695.1 Steroidobacteraceae bacterium
GGGGTAGCCAGTGGTGAGCCAGCCTCACTGTACGGTAATCTGTTTTACCTTCTGTTTCGTCATTTCGGTCTTGGGCAGATGCACAGTCAGGATTCCGTCCCTGCTTTCGCATTTGACCGCATCCGCAATGACATTGTCCGGCAACGAGAAGCTGCGTTCAAAGTTGCCGTAGAAGTTCTCGACCCGATGGAACTTCTCGCTCTTCTCTTCTTTCTGCTGCTTGCGCTCACCCCTGATGGTCACCACACCTTCACTTACCGTCACGTGAACATCTTCTTTCCTGACGGCCGGGAGCTCGGCGCGAATGACATACTCCTTGTCAGTTTCGCTGATGTCCGCGGATGGCGACCACTCAAACGTCCTGCTGCCATTGCCCTCGATCCCGAGTTGCGGCCAACCGGCACGTCCGCCGGGCATCAGGCGGCTGAACAGCGTATTCACTTCCGCGAATGGATCCCAACGTACCACGTTCATGACACTCTCCTTCGTTGGTGGATGACGCACCATTCCTGAATCCGCGTGAATAATGGGCCACAATCCTGGATCAGCCAATTCGGACAAATACTTAATGAACGCGTTACCAGCACGACTGCAGGGTCTGCTGCGCCCGGCCGCGTACCCCCACCCTGTGGTGGCGGTCGAGGTCATCGAAACGCAGCTTTCTTGGGTGTTGCTCACCGGCGAGCGTGCCTACAAGATCAAGCGACCGGTGGCCTACCCGTTCGCTGACTTCAGCAGGCTGGATGCCCGGCATCATTTCTGCCTGGAGGAGCTGCGACTCAATCGGCGCTTTGCTCCCGGGCTTTACCTGGACGTGTGCGCGATCACAGGTCATGGCGCCGAGGCCAGAATATCCGGGGATGGTCCGCCGGTGGAATATGCGGTGGTCATGCGCGCCTTCGACCGGCGCGAAGAGCTCGACCGTCTGGTGCTTGACAGGCGCATCAGCGTGGCAGAGCTGGAGGATTTCGGTCGGCGACTCGCGCGGCTGCACGCGGAACTGCCAAGGCTTCCGTCTGGCCGGGATGCAGGCCAGCCAGCCGCCATTGCCACCGCCCTCGCCCGCAATGCCAGCGAGTGCGCCAGCTTCAGCGCCGTCTTCGGCACTGGAGCGCGCATCATCGCATTGGCCGCGGCAGTGGCGCGGGAGGCAGAGACGCGCACCGCCGCCATGGCGTGGCGGGCACGGGCCGGAAAGGTCCGCGAGTGTCACGCGGATCTGCACCTTTCCAACGTCGTGCGCATCGACGGCCAGTTCCTGCCCTTCGACTGCCTGGAGTTCGAACCGGCCTTCCGGTGGATCGATGTAGCCCAGGACATCGCGTTCTTTTATGCGGATATGCGCGGTTACGGTGAACCCAGACTGGCCGACGCATTTCTCAATGCGTATCTGGCAGAGTCGGGCGATTACCACGCTTGCACTGTGCTGCCGCTGTATGTCGCCGATCGGGCCCTGGTGCGCGCCAAGGTGATGGCGCTGCAGGCCAGTAGCGCGAAGGATCGGGGCAGCAATGAGATGGCTCTGCCATCGCGCCGGCATCTGGCCTACCTCGAGGTGGCCGAGCGCTCACTACGGGCCGCCACGCCAGCCTGCATCATGATGACGGGCCTGCCTGGCTCGGGTAAGTCCTGGCTGGCAGCGCGGCTGGCGCCGGCATTGGAGGCCATACACCTCCGCTCCGACATCGAGCGCAAGCGTCTGGCCGGAATGTCCGCCACCGGGCGCAGTCATTCGCCGCTCGAAGGCGGGCTGTATACCAGCGCCCGGACCGACGCAGTTTACGAGCGCCTGGAATGCTGTGCGACCGAGGTGCTCTCGGGCCATCGGACCGTCATCGTCGACGCCAACTATGGCAAGCGGCAGCAACGCACGGCTCTGGCAGGACTGTGCACGCGACTGTCGGTGCCGCTGTACGTCGTGGAGTGCGCAGCACCCGCGCCCTTGCTGCGGCAACGCATTGAGGCCCGCGCGTCACTGGCGAACGACGCATCAGAGGCGGATCTGTCGGTGCTTGAGACCCAGCTGGCGCAACGGCAATCGATTACTGGCGATGAGCAATTGACCGTGATTGCAGCCAATACTGCCAGCGCCGATGTCGAGGCAAGCGTGCTCGGCGCCTTGCAGCCGCAACTACGAGCTGGGCAGCAGTTGTGAGGGCGTGGCGCTCGACGATAACCGCTGCAGCCAGGGACAAAATGAGCGCGAAGACCTGCGCAGTGGACATCTGAGTGGCGCAGCGATACTGGTTACCTGATCCGCGGGTGTCGGCGCGCGCGAGCGCAGGCAATGCGCGCTACAATCCCGAAATCAATAGTGCCCCAACCTCTGGTCCGCAGACATGGCTGAACAGCTTGCATAAAGCGCCTGAGCCGAAGCCTACGTATCGCGATCGCGGCGGCTTTCGCCTGATCGAGATCACGTTGCGTGAACCGCGCCAGCTGTTCAACAACCTCGATCCGGCTCCTTTCCATGAAAAGGACCTCGAGGCAACCGCCGAGGAGTACATCGTCACGGCAGTGCGGGAGATCGGCCTGGCACACCCCACGAAGATCGCAATCTACCTGCCAGCAGCGATCCTGATGTCAGAAGATGCGCAGCATGTACCGGCCGCCGTTCACAACTACTTTGCCTATCGCGAGCAGCACACGCGCCGGGAATTGCGTGACCTGCTGCGCACCGGCCTGATCATCCTGGTGATCGGCCTGGCCTTCCTGTTTGCCTGCCTCTCGGCGCGCGGCGCGGCGCGCACACTGACCGCACCCTGGGCCGGGATTCTCAACGAAGGGCTGCTGATCATGGGCTGGGTGGCGATGTGGCGACCCATCAACGTGTTCCTCTATGACTGGTGGCCGCTGCGCCAGCGGCAGAAGACTTTTGCACGCATTGCCGTGATTCCGGTCGAGTTGCATCAGCATGAGTGAGCCATGGCAGTCGTCGCTGGCGGGATACTTGGTCGCGCTGGGCGTAGGTCTGCTGATTGGCGTTGAGCGCGAACGCAGCAAGGGCACAGGACGACAAAGAGGGGCTGCCGGTGTGCGCACCTTTGCGATCGCCGCGCTGCTGGGAGCCGTAGCCGGCGATATCGGCCTGGCAGTGCTGATCGCGGTCGGGGCCGCAGCGGTCATCGTGACGGCCGCAGCAGGTTATGCTGCGTCGCGGACTCAGGATCCGGGCGTCACCAGCGAACTTGCACTCTGCCTGACCTATTTTCTCGGCGTGCTGGCGATGTCCGAGCCGCAACTCGCCGGCATGCTGGGTGTGCTGCTGGCGCTGCTGCTGGTATCGCGTTCCTGGCTGCATGAATTCATTCTGCACCAGCTGACCGCCCGCGAGACGCTCGATGCGATCCTGCTGGCGGCCGCGGCCCTGATCGTGCTGCCACTGCTGCCAAACCGCGCGGTCGACAGCTACGGGGTCATCAATCCGCAGTTGATCTGGCGCCTCACGGTCATTGTGATGCTGCTCAATGCCTTCGGCTACATCGCGGCGCGCACGCTGGGGGCGGGTCGCGGAATGATTCTGGCCGGCCTGTTCGGCGGCTTCGTTTCCAGTGCTGCAACCATTGCCGCCATGGGGCATCGTGCGCAGCAGAATCCGGCACTGGCGCGCTCCGCGATTGCCGGAGCCTTGCTGTCGTCCGTTTCGACCGTGGTGGAGCTGGCAATCATACTCGCAGCAACCTATCCGCCGCTGCTGGCGCGCATGGGTATCGCCCTGCTCGGCATGGGTCTGAGTGCCGTGCTCTACGGCTTTTACTATGCACGGCGCGCATTGCGGCAGAGATCGACTGAGCACGCGCCCGGGGGGCGTGCCTTCCAGCCGCGCCAGGCCATCGTTTTTTCCATCACGATTACCCTGGTCCTGTGGCTCGCGGCCTGGCTCGCCGCTCACTTCGGCTCATGGGGAGCCGTTGGCGGCATTGCCGCCGGAGGATTTGCCGATGCCCATTCGTCTGCGGCGACCGCTGCCGCCCTCGCACGTCAGGGCAGCATGAATCTGCCGCTGGCAGTCATCGCGATTGTCGCCGCTGTGACTACCAACACCGTCACCAAGATCGTCGTGGCGGTGGTCGCCGGCGGATTCGGTTACGCGCGCAAGCTCGCCCCAGGGCTGCTGCTGATACTGCTTGCGCTCTATGCCGGCGCCTGCTTCCCAACCTGGCCGATCCCGAACCTGAGTACATCTGCGTATTGGCCCGAGCTCCATAAGGACCCACACTGGCTTCAGGTTCGCGGGAGTACGCCATATGCGGCGCTCGCCTGGTACTTGGGCGCTGATACTTGCTGCCGGCAACGGTTCACAGCTCAGTGCCCTGTCAGTCGATGCCTCGGGTCGCGCCGTTCCTGAACAATACTGTTCACTGGATGGTACGGCTTCGCTGCTGCAGGGCGCGATTGCACGTGCACAGTCGATCGCCGGCCGGGAGCGCACCAGCCTGATAGTCGCCGATGAACATCGGCGCTGGTGGTGGCGGGCGTCGCAGAGTTTGCCAGCCCGCAACATCGTGGCCCAGCCGCGCAATTGCGGCAGCGCCAATGGCCTCTTGCTGCAGCTGTTGCTGGTGGCCGAGCAGGATCCCGAGGCCGAGGTCGTGCTGCTGCCGGCCGATCATCTGGTCGCGGATGAACAGCTGCTGGCGCAGGCGGTGCAGCAGGCGCTCGCCCATGTGCGTGCCGCGCGTTCCGAGCTGGTGCTGCTCGGTATGGCGCCCTCGGAGGCCAATCCCGAACTCGGGTACATAGTCCCCGGCATGCCGGATGGGTGCGGTGCGCACACGGTGCGTGCCTTCGTCGACAAGCCTTCCAGGGTAGAAGCGGAACGCCTGATCGGGGGCGGTGCGTTGCTGAATGCGTTCATCATGGTCGCGCGTTGTGACACGCTGCTGGGCATGTACGCGCAGGCGCTGCCAGAGGTGCTGCAGTCCATGCAACGCGCCCTGGATTACCACAATGATCGCCGCAGGGAGCTGGCAGAGTTGTATCAGCGGCTGCCGGTGCTGGAGTTTTCCCGGCAGGTACTCGCGGTGGTCGACAAGCAGGCCTTGCGTGTGATCACCGTGCCGGAGTGCCCGGGTGGTAGAGTAAACCTCCGTACTCGCGCTGTTGTGCCCTAAGAGCAATGGAGTAACCCCAGGGATGAAAATTGCACGCATCCAGGCGTTCCGCGTCGAACTGCCGCTGCATGAATCGACCTATAAATGGAGCGGAGGAAAATCGGTAACGGTGTTCGACAGCACGATTGTGAGAGTCGAGACCGACAGTGGTCTGGTGGGCTACGGCGAAGTGTGCCCGCTGGGCCCCTTCTACCTGCCTGCCTACGCCGACGGTGTGCGCGCCGGGTTGCGCGAGCTCGGCCCCCATGTCATTGGCCATGATCCCAGGCAGCTTAGCAAACTGAATCGTCACATGGATGCGGTGTTCAAAGGGCATCCCTACGTCAAGAGCGGAATCGACATCGCCTGCTGGGACATCCTGGGGCAGTCCTGCAAGATGCCAGTGTGCGAATTGCTGGGCGGGCGCTACGGCGATGATGTGCCGCTCTATCGGGCCATCTCGCAGGAGGAACCCGAGGCGATGGCCGCGCGCGTCGCGGATTATCGCAGCCAGGGTTATCGACGCTTTCAACTCAAGGTGGGCGGTGATCCCGATGTGGATATCGAGCGCATCCGCGCCGTCGCGGCCAAACTGCAACGCGGCGATCGCCTGATCGCCGATGCCAATACCGGTTGGGTTCAGCACGAAGCCATTCGGGTGGTCAAGGCGGTACGCGATATCGACGTCTACATCGAACAGCCCTGCCTGACCTACGAGGAGTGCCTGGCCGTCCGCAGGCAATGCCCACACCCGTTCGTGCTGGACGAGACTATCGACGATATTGGAATTCTGCTGCGCGCCAAAGCCGATCTGGCGATGGACGTAGTCAATCTGAAGATCAGCAAGCTCGGCGGGTTGACCAAGACGCGCCAGGCGCGCGACCTGTGTGTCTCGCTGGGCATCGCCATGACGCTGGAAGACAGCTGGGGCGGGGACATTGCCACGGCCGCGATTGCCCACCTGGCCCACAGTACGCCGACCGACTTTCTCTTCACGACCACCGATTTCAACAGCTACGTCACGGTGAGCACGGCACGCGGTGCCCCCGTGCGCACCAACGGTCGCATGGCCGCCTCTACCGCGCCTGGCCTTGGTATCGAGGCGAGGCTGGAAGTGCTTGGGGCTGCCGTGGTCGATGTCTGCAGCTGATTGGCCCGGCGATCGGGGGCGGGGCGCAACGCGAAGCATCCGTATCGATACCTATGCCAATTCAGCTCCGGGACGGGCATGTTGTACGCTGGCTCGAGCGGGAGGGTCATGTTTCAGGTTCGCATCCACGGCCGTGGTGGCCAGGGAGTTGTCACCGCCGCCGAGCTGTTGTCCGTTGCCGCCTTTCGTGAAGGGCGGCACGCGCAGGCGTTCCCGAGTTTCGGCTCCGAGCGCATGGGTGCGCCGGTGGTCGCATTCTGCCGCATCGATGACCGGCCGATCCGGCTGCGCGAACCGATCCTCGCCCCCGACGCGCTGATCATCCAGGACCCTACCTTGCTCCACCAGGTCGACCTGTTTGCCGGATTGCTCGCCGACGGGTTCGTGCTCATCAACACCACGCGCTCGTTCGCGGAACTCGGTCTGGGCGAGTTCCTGGCCCGCTTCCGCCGTGAGCACCTGTGCACGGTGCCGGCCACCGAACTGGCGCTCAAGCATGTCGGGCGGCCACTGCCGAACGCAGCCCTGTTAGGTGGCTTCGCCGCGGTATCCGGGCGTGTCTCGCTCGAATCCGTCAACGCCGCGATCCGCGAGAAGTTCCCTACCAGGGTCGCGGAAGCCAATGCAGCGGCGGCGAGCGCAGCCCATGGGTACGTGACGCAGATAGTGCGCGAGGTCGCCAGTGCTAAAGCAGGTTGAGGGTTCAGCGGCGGTAGCCGAAGCGGTGGCGTTGTGCCGACCCGAAGTGATCTGCGCCTATCCGATCTCGCCGCAGACGCACATCGTCGAGGCACTCGGTCGCATGGTGACGGCGGGCAAGCTGACACCCTGCGAATTCATCAACGTCGAGTCGGAGTTCGCCGCGATGTCGGTGGCGATCGGCGCCTCGGCTGCGGGGGCCCGTGCCTATACCGCGACCGCGAGTCAGGGGCTGCTGTTCATGGCCGAGGCCGTCTACAACGCCGCCGGACTGGGCTTGCCGATCGTGATGACGGTGGCGAACCGCGCCATCGGCGCGCCCATCAACATCTGGAATGACCACTCGGACGCGCTGAGCCAGCGCGACTGCGGCTGGATTCAGCTGTTTGCCGAGGACAATCAGGAGGCGCTCGACCTGCATATCCAGGCATTCCGGCTTGCCGAGGAGCTGTCGCTGCCGGTCATGGTATGCATGGACGGATTCATTCTCACGCACGCTTACGAGCGCGTGGACCTGCCTGCCCAGCAGCAGGTGGACGCCTATCTGCCGCCCTACGAGCCGCGACAGGTACTCGACCCGGCCAACCCGGTCTCGATCGGCGCCATGGTGGGCCCGGAGGCTTTCATGGAAGTGCGCTATCTCGCACACATCAAGCAGCGCCAGGCGCTGCAGCTGATGCCGTCCTGGGCTGACGAGTTCAAACGCATTTTTGGCCGCGAGAGCGGTGGACTCACTCACACCTACCGTCTCGAGGACGCCGACACGGTGGTCGTGGCGCTCGGCTCGGTGCTCGGCACGATCAAGGACACCGTCGACGAGATGCGCGAACAGGGAGTGAAGATCGGCGTGCTGGGCATCACCTGCTTCCGTCCGTGGCCCACGGCCGCGGTGCGCGCAGCGCTCGCCCGAGCAAAACGCGTGCTGGTAGTGGAAAAGAGTCTCGCCGTCGGCATGGGCGGCATCGTGTCTGACAACGTCGCGGCATCCTATGCAGGCTCGCCGGATCGGGTGCACGCGGTGATCGCCGGGCTCGGCGGCCGTGCGATTACGCGCGGCTCGCTGCACCGAGTGTTCGCGCAAGCAGTAGCGGGCAGCCTCGAGCCAGTGACTTTCCTTGATCTCGACCATGCGGTGGTCGAGCGGGTGCTCGCGCGCGAACGGGAGCAGCGACGCTCGGGACCGATCGCCGAAAACATCCTGCGCGACATCGGCGTGGTCGCCGCGAAGATCGGTTAAGGAGCACACCATGACCTACCAGCCGATCCGCTTCTACCAGACTGGCACCTTCACGGTCGGCAACCGTCTGCTGCCTGACGCGCAGCGCTCGGTACAGGCCAACATGCGGCGTACCAACTCCCTGAATTCGGGCCACCGCGCCTGCCAGGGCTGTGGCGAAGCGCTCGGCGCGCGCTATGCAATCGATGCCGCGATGGAGGCCACACATCGCCAGCTGATCGCCGCCAACGCAACCGGGTGCCTGGAAGTGTTCTCGACACCGTACCCCGAGACCTCGTGGCAGATCCCCTGGATCCACTCCCTGTTTGGCAACGCGGCCGCAGTAGGCACGGGCATCGCTGCAGCCATGCGTGTCAAGGGGCGCCACGACGTGCGCGTGGTCGCGCAGGGCGGTGACGGCGGCACGACCGACATCGGCTTCGCCTGCCTCTCGGGGATGTTCGAGCGCAACGACGACGTGCTCTACATCTGCTACGACAACGGCGGCTACATGAACACGGGCGTGCAACGTTCCTCGGCGACGCCGCCCGGCGCGCGCACCAACACCACGATGCCGGTAGGTACCTCGAGCGGAACCCGTTTTGACCAGGGCAAGTACCTGCCTGCGATCGCGATGGCGCACGATATCCCCTACGTCGCGACCGCCACCGTCGCGGAGTTGCACGACCTCGAGGCGAAGGTGCGCCGTGCGATGGAGTTCCACGGCGCGCGCTACATTCACATCCTGGTGCCCTGCCCGCTTGGCTGGGGTCACGACTCCGCGGCGACCATCAGGATCGCGCGCCTCGCCAGGGAGACCGGTCTGTTTCCGGTGTTCGAGGCCGAGCGCGGCGCAGTGACGCAGGTCTCGAAGATCAAGCTCAAGCTGCCGGTCGAGGAGTACCTGCGACCACAGCAACGATTCGCCCACCTGTTCAGGGATCCGCCGCGGCACGACGTTATCGAGCACATCCAGCAGCTGGCCGACCGCAACATCCACCGTTATGGTCTGCTCGACGATGTGGAGCGCCAGCCATGAAGACCAGGCCCTTCGCCATCACGCTCGATCCGGGCTCGAGCCTGGCAAACCACACCGGTTCGTGGCGCACCGTGCGCCCTGAGTACGTCGATCGCCTGCCACCCTGCAATCACGCCTGCCCCGCAGGTGAGAACATCCAGGGCTGGCTCTTCCATGCCGAGTCCGGGCACTACGAGACAGCGTGGCGTGTGCTGACAGAAGATAATCCGCTGCCGGCGGTGATGGGTCGGGTCTGCTATCACCCGTGCGAGACCTCCTGCAACCGCGGACAACTCGACCAGCCCATTGGCATCAACGCGATCGAGCGATTCCTCGGCGACGAGGCGCTGCGCCAGGGCTGGAAGTTTGCGGCACCGCCCGCCGCCAGCGGCAAGCGCGTGCTGGTCGTTGGCGCGGGGCCGTCAGGGCTCTCCGCCGCCTACCAACTCGCGCGTTGCGGCCACTCGGTGACGATCCGCGAGGCCGGCCCGGTGGCGGGCGGCATGATGCGCTTTGGCATTCCGAAGTACCGCCTGCCGCGCGCAGTGCTCGAGGCGGAGATCGCGCGCCTGCTCGATCTCGGCATTACGCTCGAATTGAATGCCAGGGTGGCCGACCTGCGCCAGGCAATGTCCGCTGGCAAATTTGACGCAGTGTTCCTCGCCGTCGGCGCCCATATTGCGAAACGCGCCTACATCCCCGCGGGCAGCGCCGCAAAGATGCTCGACGCCGTGTCGGTGCTGCGCAGCATGGAGGGTGAAGACAAACCGCTGCTGGGTCGCCGCGTCGTGGTCTACGGCGGGGGCAACACCGCGCTCGACGTGGCACGCACGGCCAAGCGGCTTGGCGCCACGGAGTCGATCATTGTCTACCGGCGCACGCGCGAGAAAATGCCGGCGCACGAGTCGGAGCTGGAAGAAGCCCTGCAGGAAGGCGTGCTGGTGAAGTGGCTGTCCACGATCAAGCAGGCCGGCGAGTCATCCATCACAGTCGAGAAAATGACGCTCGACGCCAGTGGCAATCCGCAGCCGACCGGCGAGTTCGAGACGCTTGTGGCCGACTCCGTCGTGCTGGCGCTCGGGCAGGACGTCGACCTGTCGCTGCTCGAGGGCGTGCCGGGACTCGAGATCGACGACGGCGTGGTGAAAGTGGACGCGGGCATGATGACCGGCTATCCGGGCATTTTCGCGGGCGGCGACATGGTGCCGGGCGAGCGCACCGTCACCATCGGCATCGGCCACGGCAAGCTCGCCGCGCGCAACATCGACGCCTGGCTGCGCGGCGCGAGATGGGAGCACCCGGCCAGCCACGAGCTCGCGAGCTTCGACAAACTCAATACCTGGTACTACTCCGACGCACCCAAGGCGACGCAGCCGGTGCTGGACGCGATCAGGCGCCAGTCCACGTTCGAGGAAGTCGTCGGTGGCTTCGATGAGACGACCGCCCAGTTCGAAGCGCGGCGCTGCCTGTCATGCGGCAACTGCTTCGAGTGCGACAACTGCTACGGCGTCTGCCCGGATAACGCCGTCATTAAGCTCGGACCAGGTCAGCGCTACGCATTCAACTACGATTACTGCAAGGGCTGCGGACTGTGCGTGAGCGAATGCCCGTGCGGTGCGATCCGCACCGTGCTTGAACAGATCTAGGGCGTTACGCGCAAGGTCCTGCGACCCCAAGCGACACCACGGCACAAATCACCACGAGCGAATCACTGGCAACGCCGAGGCGCCATGGCAATCGCAGTCAGTTTGCCTGCTTGACGCCCTCGTTGCGCAGCGCGGCCAGCCCGGCGAGGTTCAGGCTGTTCACCGCGGACTTCAGCTCATCGATGCCGTCAGCGGTGCCAGAGATCTTGACCATGAAGCGCCCGGCCAGCATGGCGGTGTATTCGCCCCGCTTGTCGGTATTATCCCACTCCTCGTGGATCATGTTCTCGCCCTGCTTATAGGTCTTTTCGTACCCGGTCTGGGTCTGCTTTTCCTGTTCGATGTTGACCCAGGATGCAAGGCCCATCACACCCTTCGCGCTGCCCATGTCGGTGATTTCCAGGTTCAGCGAGCGCTTGCCATCGCCGTATTGGGCCTTGGCCTCGGAGATCTGCATGCCCATCGCGCCGTTGCGTTCGGCCGAGCTGCTCTCCTGCTTCATGCCGGCCAGCGTAGCCGGCAGGAAGGATTTCATCCGCTCGGTCGTGAGCGACTCGACCTGCTGGCCGCCGCCGAGCACCGCGGCAGCCAGGTTACCCGCCGCGCGCGCCTGCGCGTCCGCATTGCCGGACTTCTGCGCTTCTTCCATCTGCTTGCCGGCCTGCTCGGCATTTCTGGCGAGCTGAGCCAGGCCGCTGAGCGCGCCGCCATTGATCGTCACGTCGCCTGCGTCGCTTGAGATGGAGGTGCCACCCAGCCTGGAACCAAACAGCCCGTGGCCACCAGGTCCACCATAGCCCGCAAACCCGAGGCTTCCCACGATCGCCATCAGTATCCAGCTGATCACGATGGCCGCCAGGATCGACACCACGGCATAGCCGGCCGCCTTCTCCTGGGGCGCCTTCATGGTGTGCGGCAGGCCGATGTACATCAGATAGGCGCCGTAGCCCATGCCGATCAAGGTCAGGAGCGCGCCCAGGGAAACAGCCAGCAGGATGAAGACTCCGGCAAGCCACCCGGCCGTATAGGCATAGCACGCAGTCTTGAGGGCCTGGGTACGATTCCTGGTGGCACCAAAAGTCGGTGCCAGCGCGTCGATGATCAGCCCCATCAAAAAGACGGCGACCAATGACACCAACAACGAGAAAATCGCGGCCGTCAGGCCGCCGCCGATGCTGCCGCGCACGCTGATGCCGAATGCGCCGTAGCCGAGTATTGAAGTCTTGATGAAGCCAGCGATGGCCGGCAACGCGGCCACCGGCAGGGCGTAACCGACCAGCAGGCTCTGCGTGGTGGCGCTCTCGCCGGCGATGACCGGCCACTCGGCTTTCGGCGTTAGCAGTAGTGACTTGACGCGCGCGATGATTTTGCTGAAGTCCACGGGATGCCCTCCTGAGTCTTGTTATGGGTCTTACTCTCGCACAACGGCAACAGCATGCCAAATCATGGGTTGACGATGCGCGCCGGAGGGCCCATGGGCCTGCGGGAGCGCCATGAGATCAATCCGGACTGATTCGCCCGCGCGAGTTATCAACTCAGCGAGCGGCCGGTCTGATCAACCCCGCCTGACCAATGTTGTCAGCTCTTGACGCGGGACTTGATGAAGTAGGCGGTCAGCACCACGGCAATCGATCCGGCACTGGCCCAGAATTCGCTGGCCATCTTGGGATCAAGCGCCATCTTGAGCAGCACCGCGACCATCGCCGCGATCGCAAAATAAGAGGCCCACGGAAACAACCACATCGGCAGAGCCGGTGCGGCCTTGCCCTCGCGTTCGCGCGCGCGCCGCAGGCGCACCTGCGAGATACAGATCATCACGTAGATGGCAATAATGATCGCGCCCGTGGCCTTGACCAGCCACGCGAATACCAGACCCGGCGAGAGGATAGCCGCAATCACCCCGATGAAACCGACGATGCTCGCGAGCCAGACCGAGCGTGCCGGCACAAAACGGCTGTTGGTCTCGGCCAGGAAGCGCGGCGCATCGCCCTTCTCCGCGAGCACGTAGAGCACGCGCGACGCGACGTAGAAGGAGGAATTCAGGCAGGACAACACCGCCGTCAGGATGATGATGCTCATCACCGTGCCGGCCAGGGGAATACCCATGAAATTCAGCACCAGCGTAAACGGCGATTCACCCGACTTCACGGTGTTCCAGGGCACGACGCTGACGATCAGCGCCACAGAACCGAGGTAGAACGCGAGAATGCGCCAGACCACGGTCGAGACCATGCGGGCCACGGATTTTGCGGGCTCGGTCGACTCCGCCGCCGCGATGGTTACCACTTCAGCGCCCATCATCGAAAAGAACACCGGGATCGCGCCTGTCAGCACAGCGGCAAATCCAAATGGCGCAAAACCACCGTGCTCGGTCAGGTTGCCAAAGGTCGGGCCCGTGGGCGAAGTCCAGCCAAATGCGTAGGCAAGACAGGTGGTGATGAAAACGATGATGGCGGCAACCTTGATGGAGGCGAACCAGAATTCGAATTCGCCGAACGAGCGGGCCGACATCAAATTGACCGCGGTCATAGCCGCCATCAACATCGTGCCGATGACCCAATTATCAAACGGCAGCCACTGCTGCAGAATCGCTGCGCCGGCGATCGCCTCAATCGGTATTACAATCGCCCAGAAATACCAGTACAGCCAGCCAACCGAAAAACCAGCCCAGTTACCGAGAGCGGCGCGGGTGAATTCGGTAAATGACCGCACCTGCGGCATTTCCACCGCCATCTCGCCCAGGCAACGCATGACCAGCAGCACCAGCAAGCCTGTGAGCGCATAGCTGAGGATGACGGCAGGCCCGACCTGCAATATGGCGACACTGCTGCCGACCAGGAGACCGGCGCCGATAATCCCTCCGATTGTGATCATGGTGACGTGACGCGGACGCATCGCGTGCGACAAGCGGTCCTTCGCCACCTGGGCGTCCAAAGCAGTGCTGTTCAATGCGCTCTCCCCGATGATTGCAGTGACATCAATACGCCAAGACTAACCCGCGGCGGTGCCCGAATCGAGTCCCGTGTCCGCCGCCGCAGGACACCATACCACGCCGGTTCCAGCGGCCATACATGCCGTTCGGAATGACTCGCGTACCGACACCTCGCCTGGCAAATCCTGCTGCCGGAAGACCCGACCGTCTCACTACTCGATCCCTGGAGACCTTCGCCCCTCTCCCCTCACCTTCGAGTTCAGCGCAGGCCGCTCCCAGGGACGATAACTATTTGAAAAGGCCGTATTGATCAGGCGCCAATCGGCATCGCGAGTTGTAGTTTCTCTTGTATCGAGCACTATCGATAATGGATAGTATTCGAAGCCTGTCCACACTGATCGACTCTTCATGCGCGAGTTGAATACCTTAGTGGACCTTTCCACATTGATGTTCGTCGCCATCGGTTTTGGGGCACAGCTCTGTGATGGCGCGCTCGGCATGGGCTTTGGCGCCATCAGCTCGACCGTACTCACGCTCATCGGGCTGCCCCGCGAAATCGTCAGCGCCACGGTCAATGGCGCCAAGATTCTGACGGGAACCGCGTCGACTGTGTCGCATCTTGCTTACAAGAACGTGCAGTGGCGGGCATTGGCCTACCTGTCGATAGGAGGCGTGCTGGGTGGATTGATCGGCGCGTGGCTACTCACGCAAGCGTCGCTCAAATTTTTCGGGTCACTGATCAGCGGCTACTTGATCCTGACCGGCTTTTACATCATCTGGAAAGCCTCGCATGTGGAGCAACTTTGGCTCACCGCTACGCGCATCTCGGGCGTGGGCGTTGCCGCGGGCTTTCTTGAAGCCGTTGCCGGCGTTTGGGGTCCGTTGGCCACGAGCAATCTGGTCGCTTCCGGACTGCCGGCCCGGATGGCGATCGGCGTAGGCAATGTCGCTGAGACATTGGTAGCAGTTGTCGTGTTTACGGTCCTGGTCAACTGCAGGCTTGGCATTTCTCTCCAAGACTCTATAGAACCGTCCGCCAGGGCGCGGCCAGTGCATCTGGCACCGGCCATTCAATCGCGTTACCGGTATGCGGGAGCAGCCCGCTCATCGGCGCATAAGTTCGTCCAGGAAGGCGAATACGTCGGGCTCCCAGATGC
>JBAVRE010000172.1:0-4403 GCA_049694695.1 Steroidobacteraceae bacterium
GGTCTATACCTCCAGCGATCGCGGCCGGCACTGGCAGGAAGCAAAGACGCCGCCGGCATTCCGCAGGGCCGGTGAAGGCGAGGCGCCGCGCGCGGTCGAACGCGTGTTCTGGCTGAGCCCCGGGCACGCGAGCGAGCTTGGCGTCTGGTATGCGGGCACGGCGCCGGCCGGGCTGTTCCGCTCCGCAGATCACGGCCTCAGCTGGCAGCCGGTGGCCGGGTTCAATGAACACGCTATGTTCTCAAAATGGGCGGCGGGATTGCGCACCCCCGATGGTGAACTGCTGCATTCGATACGGATCGATCCGCGCGACGCGCGCCACATGTACCTGGCCATTTCCATCGGCGGTGTGTTTGAGAGCACCGATGGCGGCGCTGACTGGACGCCGCTCAACGAAGGGGTCGCGGCTGATTTTCTGCCCGACCCGAACGCTGCCTACGGCCACGATCCGCACTGTGTGATCGTGCATCCGCTGCAGCCCGACCGGCTCTACCAGCAGAATCACTGCGGCAGCTATAGTCTCGATCGTCCGGCGCGCCGCTGGCAGCGCATCGGCGACAACATGCCAAAGAAGATCGGCGACATCGGCTTTTCCATCGTCGCGCATCCACATGATGCCGAGACCGTGTTTGTACTGCCGATGGATGGCTCAAAGGTCTGGCCACGCACAGCCATAGACGGCCGGCCGGCCGTCTATCGCTCGCGCAATGCCGGCCGCAGCTGGCAGCGGCTCGATCGCGGCCTGCCGCGCCGGCAGGCCTGGTTCACGGTGCTGCGTCAGGCCATGTGCGCGGACCAGGCCAAGAACGTCGGCCTTTACTTTGGCACCACGCAGGGCGAAGTCTGGGCCAGCACCAACAGCGGCGATTCCTGGCGCTGCCTCGCGCAGCACCTGCCGGAAATCTATTCGGTTACGCACGCCGTATGACTTTGCGGCGCGCTGGCTGAGCATGCATCACGTCGTGAAAATTCCCGGCCCGCTGCGTTCCTATACGCACGAGGCCGCGCAGGTCAGCGCCCAGGGCGACACGCTCGAACAACTGCTCGCCGAACTCGATCGCAACTATCCCGGCATGCGCTTTCGCATGATCGATGAGCAGGGGCGCATCAGGCCGCACATTCGCATCTTCATCAATACGCAGGAAACGCCAGCGCTGGCAACGCCACTGGCGAGCGGCGATGTCGTGCACCTGATCTGTGCGCTCAGTGGCGGCTGACATGCTCTCGGCCAACGAACGTGCCCGCTACAGCCGCCACCTGCTGCTGCCGGAGATAGGCAGCGCCGGCCAGGAAAAGCTCAAGGCTGCCCGGGTGCTGGTAGTCGGCGCCGGCGGCCTGGGCTCGCCCGCCAGCCTGTATCTGGCGGCGGCCGGTATCGGCACCCTGGGCGTGATCGATCATGATCGCGTCGAGCTGTCGAATCTGCAGCGCCAGGTACTGTTCGCTACCACAAGCGTGGGCAGCAGCAAGGCAGGCGCCGCGCGCGCTCGCCTGCTGGCACTGAATCCGGAAATCGTCGTGCAAGCGCACGATCTGGAACTGCGCGCCGACAACGCCATCCGGATCATCGAGCAGTACGATCTGGTGGTCGACGGGAGCGATCGGCTGACGACGCGTTATCTGGTCAATGATGTGTGCGTGCTGCTGCGCAAACCGCTGGTCTCGGCGGCGATACATCGCTTTGAAGGCCAGGCCATGAGCTATGTGCCATCACAGGGCCCGTGTTATCGCTGTCTGTTTCCGCGCTCGGCCGATGGTGTCGCGCCCAATTGTGCTGAAGCGGGGGTGCTCGGCGTATTGCCCGGCATACTCGGCGCGCTGCAGGCGGCCGAAGCGCTCAAGCTCGTGGTCGGTATCGGCACACCGCTGCTGGGCCGACTGCTGAGCTTCGATGCCCTGGCCATGAGCTGGCAGGAATTCAGATTTGCGCGCCGTGCCGATTGCGCGGTGTGCGGCGATGCGCCTTCGATACTCAGTCCACAGGATAGCGCGGCCGCCAACGTGGACGATTCTGCAACCGCCATCAGGCGGCTCGAGCCGGGACAATTGCAGGTGCTACTGCAGGGCCAGGCAAGCGCCGCGCCAGTGCTGATCGACGTGCGCGCAGCGCGCGAATTCGCACTCAGCCATCTGCCTGGCGCCGTCAACATGCCGCTGGGCGAACTGCTGCGACGGCTGGCGGACATCCCGCAGCACTCCTTCCTGGTATTCATCTGTCGCAGCGGGGCGCGCAGTTGGACAGCGGCGAATCTGGCTGTGAGCGCGGGCCGCGAATCGCCGGCGCACCTGGAAGGTGGCTTGCTGGCCTGGGCCGCGGCACTCGACCCGGCGATGGCGGTTGCGCCGCTCGAGTGAGCCTATTTGTGCCGGGATTGTCCGGCAAACGCCTGGTTCACCAGCGCCAGCGACTCGGCGGCGTCCCATTGCCGCGCGCCGTAAACCTTGAGCAATACCTTGCCGTGAGCGTCGACCAGCACCGTCAGCGGCAGTCGCGAGGCACCCAGCATCTGCTCCATCTGCAGGTGATCATCAAGGTAATGACTGATGGTCGCGTTCGACTGCTTCAACCACGCCAGCGCCTGCTCACGATAGTCGTCGGTGGAAATGCCGATGATGGCAAAGTGCCGGCCCTCATCCTGCCAGGCGAGCCGTTCGAGCGAGGCCACCTCGGCGCGGCACGGACCACACCAGCTCGCCCAGACATTGATGATCAGCGCGCGACCACGAAATTGAGCGAGCGGCCGGTCTGGGCCGTTCAGGCCGTGCAACAGCGCGCCGCGCAGTGATTGGCCCACGGTGACTTCGCTGAGTGCATTTCCTGCCGCGGCCGGCAGCGCCACCAGTATGCAGAGCAGGCAGGTATTAAATTTCAGATTCATCAGGGTTGGAACAGATCACAGGTCGCGGGCGGCAGTTCACGCTGCGGCAGGTCTGCCGCCCTGACGAGCCCACCCACGCGCACACCGAGCAATCGCAGGCGCCGCTCCAGCGGTGCACGCCGCAGGCACAAACCGGCGTTGCGACGTATCACCAGCGCTTCGGCGGTATGAGTGGGCAATGTGACGGCACGCGTTACTGAACGGAAATTGTCGTAGCGCAGTTTGATGCCAATGGTGCGGCCGGCGTAGCCGTTGCGCTGCAGATCCGCCGCCAGGCGCTCGCACAGCGAAGTGAACAGGGCGCTCAGTTCCGGTCGATCACGCACCGCGTGCAGATCGCGCTCGAAGGTAGTCTCGCAGCTCATCGACACTGGTTCACTGTGCGTGACCACATCGCGCTCATCACGCCCCCAGGCGGCTTCGTGCAACCAGGCGCCGTGATGGCGGCCAAAATGTTCCATCAGCCAGCTGCGCTCGCACTGGGCCAGCTCACCGATGGTGTGGACCTGCAATTCCTCGAGTCGCGCTGCGGCCTTTGGACCCACACCATTGATGCGCCGACAGGGCAAGGGCCAGATCTTTTCAGCCAGGTCAGTCGCATGAACGATGGTGATGCCATTGGGCTTATGCAGTTCACTGGCAATCTTTGCGAGCAGCTTGTTGGGCGCCACGCCTATCGAGCAGGTCAGCCCGGTGCCGGCGAATACTGCGTCCTGTATGCGCCTGGCGAGCGCCAGCCTGCGGTCCGCGGCGCCAGTGGCTGCCAACTCAGCTGGTACGGCATCGAAGTCGACATAGACCTCGTCGATGCCGCGATCTTCCATGCGTGGGGCGATGGCGGTGACCGCGGCCTTGAACAGCCGCGAGTAACGGCGGTACTCATCGAAATCGGCAGGCAGCAACAATGCCTGCGGACACAGTTTGGCGGCCTTCATCAATCCCAGGCCCGAGTGCACGCCGAACTCGCGCGCCGCATAAGTCGCCGTGGTTACCACGCCGCGGCCGGTGTAGTCGACCAGGCGCTCGAACTCGCCCGCGCCGGCAGCATCGGCGGAGTCGTTGCGGCGCCGGCGGCCGCCAATCACCACCGGCAGTCCACGCAGCTGCGGGTAGCGCAACAGTTCCACGGATGCGTAGAACGCGTCCATATCCAGATGCGCGATGCATCGCTCGGCGTTCAATTCAGTTCAGCGCCTGATCTGTCTGACCGTGCCACACCCGTGCATGCAGCGGGCGCTGGCCGAGCGACAGCACCAGTTGCGCGGGCTGCGCGACATTCCAGATAGCCAGATCGCACCAGTAGCCCGGAGCAATGACACCACATTCCGCGGCTCGCCCAAGCGCACGCGCGGCCTGCCGGGTTACGCCATCCAGGCACTCGTCGACGCTCAGGCCAAATTCCAGCGCGGCGAAATTCATCGCCGCCAGAATTGACGCCACTGGCGCCGTACCCGGGTTGCAATCGGTGGCCACGGCGAGCGGCACACCCGCGCGTCGCAGCAGCGCTATGGGCGGCAGCTGCGT
>JBAVRE010000173.1:0-33735 GCA_049694695.1 Steroidobacteraceae bacterium
TTGAGTTCGAGGCCTCAACCGACCCGGACAAGAAATACGACGAGATGCTGCGTGAGGTCAATGCGCTGCGTCCGACGCTGCCGGCAGAACTGGCCTCGCTCGAGATCAAGAAGGTCAGCCCATCGCAGGTCAATATCCTGCAGCTGGCGCTGGTTTCGGCAAGCGCCAGCTATGCGCAGCTCGAAGACGCCGCGCGCACTCTGAAGGACACGCTCAAGGCCGTGCCCGGCGTGCGCACCGCCGAGAGCTGGGCCTACCCGGCGCGCGAACTGCGCGTGGCGCTCGACCTGCCGCGCATGAGCCAGACGCACACCACGCCTGGCCAGCTGCTGCAGGCGCTGCAGAGCGAAAACGCGAATATCCCGGCCGGCTTCATCGACATCGGCAATCGCAGTTTCAGCCTCAAGACCTCGGGTGGCTACAGCTCGCTCGATCAGGTGCGTGACACGGTAATCGGCGGCGCGGCTGGCCACATCGTGCGGGTACGCGATGTCGCCGAGGTCAGCTGGGCGAATGCGACGCTCAGCTACACCGGCCGCTACAACGGCAAGCGTGCCGTGTTCGTCACCGCCAACCAGAAGGATGGCTACAACAATCCACGCGTGCAGCAGGATATCGACCGCGCACTGGATCGCTACCAGCTCACCCTGCCCAGGAATATTCGCCTGGAACGCGGCTTCGAGCAGGCGCGCAATATCAGCCATCGCCTTAATCGCCTGTATATCGACTTTGCGATTGCCGTGGCGCTGGTCGCACTGACCCTGCTGCCGCTGGGTCTGCGCGCTGCCGGCATTGTCATGATCTCGCTGCCGCTGTCGCTGGCCTTCGGCATTGCGGTGCTGTATTTCATCGGCTATTCGCTCAATCAGATCTCCATCGCCGGCTTCGTCGTCTCGCTGGGGCTGCTGGTGGATGACTCGATCGTGGTGGTCGAGAATATCGCGCGGCACCTGCGTGGGGGCGCGACCCGCCTGCAGGCCGCGCTCAGCGGCACGCAGCAGATCTTCAACGCGATCCTCGGCTGCACCGCGACGCTGATCTTCGCATTCCTGCCGCTGCTGGCGCTGCCCGGGAACGCCGGCAAGTTCATCCGCGTGCTGCCCTCGGCCGTGGTCGCCACGATCGTCGGCTCGCTGCTGATTGCGCTGTTCATCATTCCCTTTCTCGCCAGCCGCCTGCTGCCGCCCGAAGGCACGCAGCAGCACAACCCATTGCTCGAGCGCGTGATGGGGTTGATTCATCGTTACTATCGCCCGGCTTTGCACTACTGCCTGGCGCGGCCGCGCACCACGGTCATCACGGCTATCGGCGGCTCGTTGCTGCTGTCGCTGGGCATGACGCAGCTGCTGGGCAGCAGCCTGTTTCCCAAGGCCGACACGCCGCAGTTCCTGATCAGCGTCGAGCTGCCCAACGGCAGCAGCTTTGCCGCTACCGATCGTGCCTTGCGCTTCGTCGAGGACCGCCTGGCCAGGACCAGCGAAGTGGCCAGCTACTTTGCCAACCTCGGTCATGGCAATCCGCAGATTTACTACAACCATATCGTCCGCAATGACTCTGCCAACTACGCCGAGGTGTTCGTGCAGCTCAAGCACTACGACACGCGTGCCACACCGCGCCTGTACGAGCGGTTGCGCGCAGCGTTTGCGCAGTACCCGGCGGCACATATCCATGTGAGGGAATTCACCAATGGGCAGCCGATCTCGGCGCCGGTCGCGGTGCGCGTGGTAGGCAATGATCTGGCGATTCTCGACCGGCTCGCCCGCCAGGTGCAGACGGAGATCACCGCCACCCCTGGCACACGCGATGTCAGCAACCCGCTGCGCGTGCCACGCACCAATCTGCGCCTGCAGATCGATTCCCGCAAGGCTGGCCTGCTGGGCGTACCGACTGCCGAGATTGATCGCGCCGTGCGCCTGACGGTGGGTGGCGTGCCCGCGGGCACTTTCAAGGCGCCGGACGGCGAGCAATACACCATCATGGTCCGCTCGCCGGTGGCGGAACGCTCTGACATGAGCGCGCTCGGGCAGGTGCGGGTCGCCAGCCGCAGTGGCGCCCTGCTGCCGCTGGCTCAACTGGCAACCCCGGTGTTCGAGCGCGCGCCAACGGTCATCCAGCGCTTCAACCGCCAACGCGCCATCACCATCAACGCCAGCGTGCAGGCGGGCCTGAACACCGCGCGGGTCACCAAAGCGGTAGTGCGGCGGCTGCAGGCCATGGACTGGCCACGCGGCTATCGTTTCATACTGGGCGGTGAGGCGGAGTCGAGTGCTGAGTCCTTCGCCGGCATCGGCACGGCGATCATCGTCGCGCTGTTCGGCATCTTCGCCATCCTGGTGCTCGAATTCGGCAGCTTCAAGGCCACCCTCATCGTGCTCACCGTCGTGCCGCTCGGTATCATGGGCGGCCTCGCCATGTTGCTGCTGACCGGCAACGATATCTCCTTTGTCGCCAGCATCGGCTTCGTGGCGCTGATCGGCATCGAGATCAAGAACTCCATCCTGCTGGTCGACTTCACCAATCAGCTGCGCGCCCAGGGCGTGGCGCTGGGCGATGCCATCGAGCGGGCCGGCGAAATACGTTTCCTGCCCATCCTGCTGACCTCGCTCACTGCCATCGGTGGGCTGCTGCCGCTGGCGCTGCAGAACAGCGGCATGTATTCACCGATGGCCTGGGTGATCATCGGTGGCCTGATTACTTCAACGCTGCTGGCGCGCCTGGTGACACCGGTGATGTATCGGCTGATGCCACCACATATCGAGTCGCTGAACTGACGGCACTCACACGCGGGTCAGCACCACCACCGGAATCTGCCGATCGGTCTTGACCTGGTACTGCGCGTAGGGACCATAGATGCCGACCATCCTGGCCCACAGGCTGGCGCGCTCCTCACCGGCAGCGGTACGCGCGCGCGCCTTGAATTTTTCGCCTTTCACCTGCACTTCGACTTCGGGTTGGGCCTGCAGATTCAGGTACCAGGCCGGATGCGTCGGCGCACCGCCCTTGGAGGCAACCACCACGTAGTCGCTCCCGGACCGGCCGAAGATCAGTGGCATGGTCAGCACGCGACCGGACTTGTTGCCCACGGTGGTCAGCAGCAATGTCGGCACCATGCCCTTGCCGCCGCCGACGCTGGCGTCCCAGAGATAACCCTCGGCGCCATTGGTGGCGAGGTAGCGGTTCAGGTGCTCCTGAATCCAGTTCGCAGGTGCTTTTGATTCCGACATGGCGATATCCTCCGTCGCGACGTTGTCTGGAGCAATCGGTCAATGCCGCACATGGTACGCCATCGGGGAGCAAAGGCGACAGGCGCGCGCAGCGGGCGCCCGAACACTCCCGCAACAGCCAGCGGCAATGCGATCGCCAGCACGGCCCAGGCATGCTCGCGGTACGCAGTGGCGTTCGCAGCCGCGTTGCCCGTGAGCAACGGCACCAGCACCATCACGGCGATGTAGATTGCGGCGCCTACGAGCGCTGCTCTTCCCAACCGGTGCGCTTCGCCCCGCATGAGTTGCAGCGTCAGCGCGCTGAGATAAATGACCAGGCCGATGAGGCGGTGCGCCGTGGCCGGCGCCAGCCAATGTTGCAGCGTGGGCTGCCAGGCAACCACGGCGATTACGCGCAGCGTGTTGACCGCCAGCGCCGTGAACCAGGCCAGCAGCAGTGCAGCGACGAACCGCAGCGACCATTCCCGCAACGCGCTGCGCCGCTGCGCCGCCGCGGGCTCTGCCACCTGTGCCACCTGCGGCCGCAGCATTGCGCACCAAGCGATGAACGACATGGTCATGAAATTGATTCCGGCGCAGGCCTTCACCAGCACGATGCCGGCATCAGAGCTGGCCCAGTCGCCAGCCGGGGAGCGCAGGAAATGCCAGCCGGTCAGCCAGCGCAACGATAGGGACAGCGGCTGCAGCATCCAGCCCAGTGCGGCAGAATCTGCAGCGCTGAAGTGCCACTTCAGCGCTGCAGCGATGCCAGCGGCCGGCAGCCACCAAATCAGTGACTGCCGGACTTGCTTCAGCGTGCTAAGCACGCCTGAACCTGCGCGATAAAGCGCGCAGCGCCAGCAAAATCGAAGCAAACAACGCCAGCAACAGTGCCTCGGGCTCGGGCGCCGGCTGGAGCGGTGCGCCGACGGCAGTGTTTTCGACACCGGCCGGGAGTGGCAGGGGCTGCTTGACATCGGCCGCCGGCGCACCGCGATTGGAGACGATCTCATCGACGGCGATAAACGAAGTCGCGCTGGTGAGCAGCGAGTACTTCATGCCAAGACCCAGGATTTCATCGCGCGAGGACTCGGCGGCATTTGGAAACACGTACAGCCGCTCGAGACGCTTGCGGGCCCATAACAGCGGCAGGCTGCGATCCTTGCCGGCGCCATCGAGTGCGAACCGCCAGCTCTTCGGGCCGCTGCCCGCGATGCCGGAAAGCTCGATGCTGGCATCGCTGCGCGCGCCGCGATACTTGCCCAGCACCAGTATTGGGCGCTCGGCCAGCAGGTCCGGCTGTGCTGCGGGCTCGGTCTCGTACAGTTCCATACCGTTCCCCGACACCCTGATGTCGGTCAGCACCGGCGCGGAAATGTAGTTGCGAAAACGCTCGGCCTCGCGCGCCGCGTCGTTCTCGCTGCTGACCACGAAGGCCTCGGCGCGGCCCACCCGGGCCAGGCCCTCGATCAGGAAGCGATTGACCGCGCTGCCGATGCCGAAGGCGAACAGGTTGTTGCGGCCGAGGTTCTCATCGACCAGCCGGAAGGCGCTGCCCTCGGCGGTGATGTAGCCGTCGGTGATGACCACCAGGCTCCGTGAGGTGCCCTCCGCCACCGGCATGGCCAGGGCCTGCTGCAGCGCCGGCAGCAGCTCGGTGCCACCGCCGCCGGAGATGTGGCTCAACATCTCGTGCGCCAGTGCGATGTTCTCCGGCGTGGCCGGCAGCGAGCTCGGGCTCAGGGTCTGGGAACCGCCGGCGAAGAACAGGATATTGAAGCTGTCGGTGTTGTTGAGACCCGCGAGCAACCTGTCGATCAGCGATTTGGCCGTGTCGAGCGGAAAACCCTCCATGGAACCGGAGATATCGACGATGAACACGTAGTCGCGCGGCGGCATATCAGCACGTGCCACGCGTTTGGGCGGCTCGGCCTGCAGCATGAAATAGTTCTCGCCGTTCACCGTGAAGCGCGTGATGCCCGAAACAATGGCGTTGTCCTGCAAGCGGTAGCGCAGCACGTAGTCGCGGTTGCCGGCGCTCTCGCGCGGCTCGTTGAGACGCACCACGGCGTTGCTGATGCCGTTCCAGCGGGTGATGATCTGGTGGGTCGGCGACTGCAGCTCGTGTATCGCAATTGGTGATTCCAGTGTTACCTCGATATCCTGGGTCGAGGCGCTGTCCTTGCCCTTGCGCAGGTAGGGATTCGATATCCATGCCGTTGCCTGGCCAGCACCGGCACGGTCGGCATCGCCGCCGTAGCGCGGGCCGACCACGCCCGGATACATGAATTCGTAAACGCCCTCGTTGGCACTCAGGAACTCGGTGTAGTCCATGTCGACCACGACATCATCGCCAGTGATGATATTGGCGACGTCCATCGAGAACACGTTGGGACGCTGCTGACTGAGGAGCGAGGCCGTCTGACCGGCAGCCTTGGCGGCCGCGAAGATCTGCCGCGCCTGCTGCTTTTCCTTGATCTGTGCCACCAGCCGACGATCGCCGATCGTCATCGTCATGGCGTTGACCGCGGCGCGCGTCGAGCCGGGGAAGATGTAGCGGGCGTTGATCGGCGCCCTGCCCTCGTTGCGGTAGTGCTGGCGCACGTGCACGCTGGCGATGACGCCGTTGAGACGTACGCTGATTTTGCTGTCCTTCATCGGGAACTGATCGAGACCGGAATCGCCTTCGACGGCAAAGTAGGGCGACTGCGGCGACTCGGATGCGCCCGCGCCGGCGGCGCGGCTCAGGCTGACAGGCAGGATGAATACACTGACCAGCGCAAGTACCGTGCACAGCCGGCGCAGGCGGGTCCTGGTTGCGATCATGGGAGTTCTCCAGTGGTGGCTTCGACGCTGCCAGTTTCGCCAGCCACTGTGGTGCCAGCGTGGAGCGTGCGTGGAGAACGCGTGGAATCGCGGTGTCGGGCGCCCCGATCAGTCGCCAGGAATTACACGCACGGCGCAGGCATCAGGCGTAGGGCGGACGCCAGGGAATGAACAGCCGGGCCAGCGTGCCGCGCTCCGGGTTCTCGATCGTGATGCTGCCGCCGTGCAGCTGGGCGACCTCGCGCACGAAGTTGAGGCCAAGGCCGGTGGACTTGCGACCGCTCCCCGGGCGCGGCAGCGAGTAAAAGCGATCGAAGATGCGCTCGCGCGCGTACTCAGGGATGCCCGGGCCCTCATCCTGCACGCTGATCGTGACCCCCAGGTTTTCGGCACTCGCAGCCAGCGCAACAGTTTCACCTGGCGCTGAAAAATCGAGCGCATTGCGCAGCAGGTTGTCGATCGCCTGCTGCAGCAGCAGCGGGTCGCCACGCACGTCGTCACGGCCGCTGTAGGTCGCGGTGACGATGACGCCGCGCGCGCTGGCGCTGGCGCGCGTCGAGGCCACGACCTCTGCTGCCAATGCGTGCAGCGCGACCGGCTCGGCGTGCCGCAGGCGTTCGGTGCGCTCGAGCGCCGCCAGTTCGAGCAGGCGGTCGGAGATCTCGCTCAGGCGATCGACTTCGCGCTCGATGGTCTTCACGAATGCGGCACGCCGCTCGGCCGGCACCTCGCCGGCCAGCAGTTCGGCGGTGGCGCGGATCGCGGTCAGCGGGCTCTTGACCTCGTGAGTGAGTGACTGCACGTAGGTTTCGACATAGGCCTTGTCCTCCAGTGCCTTGCGCATCGCCTCGATCGCCTGGCCGACACGGCCGATTTCGTTGTCGCCCAGCTCCGGCAGGTTCACGCCGCGGCCCTCGCCGACGTCATTGGCGTATTCGACCAGCGCCTGCAGCGGGCGCGAAACCCACAGGTACAAGAGCAATGCCAGTACGATGGCAACGCCGGAGGCCGCCAGCACCGCAACAATCAGCTTGCGGCGCGCATTGTCCACGAAACGCTGAATGTTGGTCTTGGGCTTGCCGAGGCTGACCACGCCCACCAGCTTGCCATTGACCAGGATCGGCGCTGCCACGTAAGCCACCGATACGGTACCCGGCGTTGCGGCCACCGGCTCTTCGCTGGTACGGGCGCCGTAGCCGCCAGCGAGCGTGCGCGCCACGTCGATCCAGCGTGAGTAGTCTGTGCCCGGCGTGGCACCCGGCCGCGAGTCATACAGCAGATCACCGAGATCGTCAGTGACATAGACGCGTATGTCGGCGCTGGTTTTCTCGACTGAATAGATGCGCGCTGAAAAAGTCTGCGCGCGCAGTGCCTGCATCGCGCCCTGCAGTGCGGCGAAGCGATCGGTCGCCGGTTGCTCCCAATTCTGCGCCAGCTGCGCGGCCAGCAGATGCGCGCCATCGACCATGACCTCTTCGAACGACTCGCTGTAGCGCGAGCGCAGGTCACCGGCGACCCAGTAGGCCAGCAGACTGAAGCCGGCAACCACCGCAGCGACGAACACCAGGAAAATCTTGGCGCGAATGCTCACGCGCCGATTTCCAGCGAGTAGCCCATGCCACGATGGGTGTGGATCGGATCGGCGCTGGCGTCGACGGCGCGCAACTTGGCGCGCAGGCTCTTGATGTGACTGTCGATGGTGCGGTCAAGTCGATGGTCGGGCGCCTCCCAGGCCTGATCGAGCAGCTGCGCACGCGTAAACACCCGTCCCACGTGGCGCAACAGCACCTCGAGCAGCCGGTATTCGTGCAGCGTCAGGTCGAGCAGCGTGCCGGCGTAGCGAATCTGCCGGCGCAGCGCATCGTGCTGGAAGCCGCCAATCATCGGCGCCGCGGCCGCCTGCGGCGCGAGCGGGCCAGGTGGCACTGGCGCGTTGCGCCGGATTACCATGCGTACCCGCGCCATCAGCTCGCGCACACTGAAGGGCTTGACGACATAGTCGTCGGCGCCCATCTCCAGCCCGACCACCCGGTCGATCTCTTCCTTGCGCGCCGTCAGGAATACGACCGGCACCTCGGCCAGCTCGCGGATACGCCGGAAGAAGTCGAAGCCATTGCCATCGGGCAGGCCGATATCCAGCAGCACGAGTTCGGGTCGCTCGTGGACCAGTGCCTCGAGGCAGGCGCCACCGGTGGCAAAATGACGGCAGCGGAAACCCTCGGCCTGCAACGCGAAGCTGACCGCTTCTGCGATTGCCGGTTCATCATCGACCAGGAAGATGCACGCCGGGCTGTTGCTCACGTCCGCTGCAGCAGGCCGACCGCATTCCTGACCACGGCATCGAGACCCTCGCCACCGGTCTTCAGGTGCGCCACGATCGCTGCGCGCATGCGCGGATCCCAGTATTTTCGGAGATGATCGGCGGTGCGCTCCACGGCCTTGCCGGGCTCTTCGTGTGCGAAAAATACGGAGATCTGATTGGCCATGCTGACCAGCCGTTCAATTTCCATGTCATTTCCCCTGCACTGCAATGCGCCCGGCATGCGTAAAGATCTCGAACCCGTCCTCGCGCGCCACGCCGATCAGCGTGATACCGGCGGTGTCGGCGACGCGCACCGCCAGGGCCGTCGGCGCCGATACGGCCACGATGATGGGCGCTCCCATCAGCGCGACCTTCTGCACCAGCTCGATCGACACGCGGCTGGTGAGCAGCACCATGCCCTGGGCCGCGGCAATGCCGGCCCGGGCCAGCGCGCCAGCCAGCTTGTCGAGCGCGTTGTGACGGCCGACATCCTCGCGCAGCGCGACCAGGCCTGCTGCCGGCTGCCAGAAGGCCGCGGCATGTACCGCACGCGTCAGCTGGTTGATCCGTTGCAGCGCCGGGAGCGCTGCGATCGCGGATTCGATCATCGCCGGCGTCACATTGAGTGCAGCGTCCACGCGCGGCGGCGTGCGCATGGCCTGCTCCAGGCTTTCGAGGCCGCACAGTCCGCAACCGCTGGGCCCGGCCACGTGACGCCGGCGCGCGTCGAGTTGTGCGGCGAGCGCGGAACTGATGTCCATGCGCAGCTCCACGCCCCGCTCGACCTCGACCGTTTCCAGCTTCACGATATCCCCGGGTGCAGCGATGATGCCCTCGGCCATGCTGAAACCGACGGCGAAGTCCTCCAGGTCGGCTGGCGTCGCCATCATCACGGCGTGGGCGACGCGGTTGTAAGTGAACGCGATGGCGGTCTCTTCGGCGATGGTGCGCTCGCCCCGCGACGCCATGCCATGCCGGTACTGGGTGCGCCCGACCGGGCGCGAGGCTGCAATGGCCGCGACGCTCATGCGTGTGCGAGCGCCGGCACGGAATGCATCAACCGCTTAAGTAGCGCGCAGCCGGGCCGGCAGCTATGAAACCACATGGCCTGCGATCTTCTGCCGCGCCACCAGCTCGCGATGGCGCTGCTGCCAGGCCGAGGGCTTGGCCACCTTGACGACCTGTACCGCCGTCACTTTGTACTCCGGGCAATTGGTGGCCCAATCGGACAGCTCGGTGGTGACCACATTGGCGCCCGATTCCGGAAAGTGGAAGGTGGTATAGACCACGCTCGGCGGTACGCGCTCGGTCACCGTAGCTCGCAACACCGTTTCGCCGGCGCGGCTGGTGATGCCCACCCAGTCGCCATGCACAATGCCGCGCGTTTCGGCATCGTGCGGATTGATCTCGAGCAGATCTTCATCATGCCAGACGACATTGTGGGTGCGGCGCGTCTGTGCGCCCACATTGTACTGACTGAGTATGCGCCCGGTCGTCAGCAGCAGCGGGAAGCGCGCTGATACGCGTTCGCTGGTGGCGACGTAGTCGGTGACAAAAAACCGGCCTTTGCCGCGCACGAAATGCTCGATATGCATGGTCGGCGTGCCCTCGGGCGCCGCCTCATTGCAGGGCCATTGGATACTGCCCAGGCGATCGAGCTTCTCGAAGCTGACGCCATGGAACGTGGGCGTGAGCCGGGCGATCTCCGCCATGATCTCCGACGGGTGGCGGTAGTTCATCGCATAGCCCAGCGCATTCGACAACGCCATTGTGCTCTGCCAGTCGGCCAGGCCTGCCAGCGGCTCCATGACCTTGCGCACGCGCGAAATGCGCCGTTCGGCATTGGTGAAGGTGCCGTCTTTCTCCAGGAATGAGCAACCTGGCAGAAACACATGGGCGTAGAGCGCGGTTTCGTTCAGGAACAGGTCCTGCACCACCACGCATTCCATGGCCGAGAACGCCGCGGCCACGTGCTGGGTGTTCGGGTCGGACTGCGCCATGTCCTCGCCCTGGATGTAGATGCCCTTGAAGGTGCCATCGAGCGCCGCCTCGAACATGTTCGGGATGCGCAGGCCCGGCTCGTCCAGCAGCTTTACGCCCCAGGCGCCATCGAACAGCGCGCGCGTGGCAGGATCGGAAATATGCCGGTAGCCGGCCAGCTCGTGCGGGAAGGAGCCGACATCGCAGGAACCCTGCACGTTGTTCTGGCCGCGCAGCGGATTGACGCCCACGCCTTCGCGGCCGAGGTTGCCGGTGGCCATGGCTAGATTGGCGATGCACATGACGGCGGTCGTGCCCTGGCTGTGCTCGGTCACGCCGAGGCCATAGTAGATGGCGCCGTTGGGCGCGCCGGCATAGAGACGCGCCGCAGCGCGCACTTCAGCCGGGGGCACGCCGGTGACCGCGGCGCTCGCTTCCGGCGAACACTGCGGCCGCGACACCGCCGCTACCCAGCGCTGCCAGGATTCCGGTTCGCAGCGCGCGGCGACGTAGTCCTGCTTTGCCAGCCCTTCGGTGACAATGACATGCGCGAGCGCATTGAGCAGCGCCACGTTGGTGCCCGGCAGCAACTGCAGATGATGCTCGGCCTCGATGTGCGGCGTGCGCACCAGGGCGATGGCGCGCGGATCGAGGACGATGAGCTTCGCGCCCTCGCGCAACCGCCGCTTGAGCTGCGAGGCGAACACCGGGTGCCCCTCGGTCGGGTTGGCGCCGATCAGCATGATGACATCGGCCTTCATTACCGAGTTGAAGGCCTGGGTGCCCGCCGACTCGCCCAGCGTCTGCTTGAGCCCGTAGCCAGTCGGTGAATGACAGACGCGCGCGCAGGTGTCGACGTTGTTGTTGCCAAAGGCGGCGCGCACCAGTTTCTGCACCAGGTAGGCCTCTTCGTTGGTGCAGCGTGAAGAGGTGATGCCGCCGACCGAGTCGCGGCCGTACTTCGCCTGGATGCGCTTGAATTCGCTGGCGGCGTGCGCGATCGCCTGATCCCAGCTCACTTCCTGCCAGGGATCGCTGATCTTCGCGCGGATCATCGGCTTGAGAATGCGGTCGCGATGCGTCGCGTAGCCGTAGGCGAAACGCCCCTTGACGCAGGCATGACCCTGATTGGCATGGCCGTCACGGTCGGGCACCATGCGTATTACTTTTTCGCTGCTGACTTCCGCCACCAGCGAACAACCCACGCCGCAATAGGCACAGGTCGTGGTGGTCGCACTGGCGGCAGCGAGCGCCGGCGCGACCGCTGCGGCCGGTGCGCTGGCGGCGAGCTGCGCCGCAATCAGCGACTTCTCCTGCAGTGCCGTGGTCGGACAGGCTTCGACACAGGCGCCACAGGACACGCACTCGGAATCTAGAAAGCTCTGGCCCTGGCTCGCCGCCACGCGCGAGGCAAAGCCACGCCCTTCGATCGTCAACGCCAGCGTACCCTGCACTTCATCGCAGGCGCGCACACAACGCGAGCAGACGATGCAGGCATTGGGATCAAAGGTGAAATAAGGGTTGCTCTCATCCTTGGGCAAACCGGCATGGCAGGCGGCATCGCTCCCATAGGGCGAGGTCGTGACGCCCAGCGACAGCGCCATGTCACGGATCTCGGTGCGATAGGGCGCGCTCTCGGCAATCAGCGCGGGCGGATGATCGGAGAGATAAAGCTCCATGACGCCGCGGCGCAACTCACTGAGGCGCTGCGACTGGGTGTGGATCTTCATCCCCTCGGCTACCTGGGTGGTGCACGAGGCCGGAAAGCCCTTGCGACCCTCGATCTCGACCAGGCACAGCCGGCACGAGCCGAAGGCCTTGAGATTGTCGGTAGCGCACAGCTTGGGAATACGGGTGTTCAGGGCTGCGGCAGCGCGCATGATGGACGTGCCTTCAGGCACCGTGGTGGCGAGGCCATCAATCTCCAGCGACACCGAGCGCGTCGCTACACTCGCTGGGGTACCGGCATCGACATGATCAAGCGCGTGCATGCTGAATCCCTCGAAATTATGGTCGTGGTCTCAGGAAATCTTCGCGAAAATATTTTACCGCGCTGCGCACCGGGAAGGGCGTCATGCCCCCCAGGCCGCACAGCGAACCTTCGGTCATCGTGTCGCACAGGCTCTCGAGCTGCCGCAACTGCGCCTCGCGATCCACACCGCGCAGCAGCCGATCAATGACCTCGACCCCGCGCGTCGAACCGATGCGACAGGGCGTGCACTTGCCGCACGATTCGACCGCGCAGAATTCCATCGCATAGCGCGCCATCTGCGCCATGTCGACCGTATCGTCAAAAGCGACGATGCCGCCGTGACCCGGCAACGCACCCACGGCGCTCAGGGCTTCATAGTCAATGAGCGTGTCGAATTGCTGTGCCGGCAGATAGGCGCCCAAGGGCCCGCCGATCTGCACGGCGCGCAGCGGCCGACCGGAGGCCGAACCACCGCCGTAGTCGTACAGCAGTTCGCGCAGGCTGACGCCAAAGGCCAGTTCGACCAGGCCGGGACGCTTGAGATTGCCGGCCAGCTGTATCGGCAGGGTACCGCGCGACTTGCCGATGCCGTAATCGCGATAGTGCGCAGCGCCGTGCTGCAGGATGGTGGGCACAGTGGCGAGCGAAATGACATTGTTCACCACAGTGGGCTTGCCAAACAGTCCCTTGACCGCAGGCAACGGCGGGCGCACCCGCACTTCACCGCGACGGCCCTCGAGGCTTTCAAGCATCGAGGTTTCTTCGCCGCAGATATAGGCACCGGCCCCGAGCCGCACTTCCAGATCGAAACGGTGAACGCTGCCCAGCAACTGCGCCCCCAGATAATGCTGCTGGTAAGCCCGCGCGATCGCTTCATTCAGAGTTTTGTGGGCGTGCGGATACTCCGCACGCAGATAGATGTAACCCTGGGTGGCGCCGACCGCGAGCGCAGCGATCGTCATGCCCTCGATCAGCAGATAAGGGTCGCCTTCCATCAGCATGCGATCGGCGTAGGTGCCGGAATCGCCTTCATCGGCATTGCAGGTGATGTATTTCTGCGTGGCCACGGTATCGAGCACCGTGCGCCACTTGATGCCGGTCGGGAAAGCCGCCCCGCCCCGGCCACGCAGCCCGGAGTCGGTAACACACTGCACGATCTGCGCGGGCTCCATGCCCAGGGCGCGTTGTAATCCCTGGTAGCCTCCGTGCGCCAGGTAGTCGCTGATGCTCACCGGATCGATCACGCCCACGCGCGCAAACGTCAGGCGGTTCTGCCTGAGCAGATAGGGATGCTGCGCCGTCGCGCCCAGGAACAAGGCGTGCGCCTTGCCACTGAGAAAGCCTGCGGTGAACAGGCCGGCAACATCCTTGACGCTCACTGGTCCATAGGCCACGCGCCCCTGCGGCGTCTCCACCTCGACCAGCGGCTCGAGCCAGTAGAGTCCGCGCGAACCGTTGCGCCTGATAGTGACGTCCAGACCGGCTTTCTGCGCCTGCGCGGCCATGGCCTGCGCGACCTGTTCTGCGCCGAGCGCCAGCGCGGCCGCATCGCGCGGCACATAGACCACTGTGCTCATGTGCGCTCCCGGCACTGGGCCAGCAGCTCGTCCAGGCGCGCCGGGGTCACGCGCCCATGCAATTCATCATTGATCATCACTGCCGGTGAACAGGCGCAGGCACCAAGGCAGTACACCGGTTCGAGGGAGATGGCGCCATCACTCGTGGTCTCGTTGAAGCCAATGCCCAGATTCTGCTGCGCCTGCTGTTCCAGCGCCGTGCCATTCATTGCCTGGCAGGACTCGGCCCGGCAGATGCGCACGGTATGCCGCCCCGGCGGAGAATGACGAAAGTAATGGTAAAAACTGACCACACCGTGCACTTCGGCGCGCGACAGGTTCAGGCCCTGTGCGACCAGCGGTATGGCATCAGTGGGAATGAACCCCAACTCATCCTGGATGGCGTGCAGGACCAGCAGCAATGGGCCGGGTTGCTGCCCCAGGCGCGCGACAATGGTGTTGATGCGATCGTTCATTCCGGTCCAATCCGCAGACATTATGGTGAGTTGCCAGCGCGCAGCGACAGCCGGCGTGCACCCGCAACCCCAGGCATTTTCGCACAGCTGGAACGCGCCGCCACGCCTGCGTCATTATCGCTCACGCCCAAGGCGATGTGGCCGCTTTATCGAGCAATTTGCCGGCCGACAGGACAGGCAGGGGCTGCTGGCTGGTAAGAAACACTGACGCATTGCCTCGGACTATCGCAGCATCCGCGCCGGGCGCGCACAGCAATGCAGTAACATCTCCGCATCGTGCCAATGGATCGCCAACAAGGTGGTTGAAGTATCGGCTTATGATCGGCTGCGGCTCGATGATGCGCAGCTGTGTGCACTGCTGGCCACCGGTAGCGCACGCCGCGAATTGCAGGCGGTATTCGGACGCAGCGACTACGCCCTGCTGGCAGCGCTGGCGCAGCGCGCCGCGCGGACCAAAGCCCGCGCCTGCGCCCCGGTCTATCTGCTGCCCGGCATCATGGGCACGCAGCTGGGTCTGGCACGGTCCGCACCCTTGCCGCCTGATCTGCTGTGGATCGACCCGCAGGACATCATCGCCGGCCGACTCAGGAATTTGCGCCTTGGCGATGCCGTGGCTGGGCCCGCCGCCGACCAGCTGGTGACGCTCGGCGCCATTCCCTACAGCTATCTGGCGCTGCAGCTGCGCCTGCGGGCGGCAGGCTACACGGTGATCGTGCATCAATACGACTGGCGCCACAGCCTGATCGACCTGGCTGCGCAATTTGCCGCGCGCGTGCGTGCCGACGGAGCCGGGCAGGTCATGATAGTCGCGCACAGCATGGGTGGCCTGGTTGCGCGCGCCGCCATGGCGCTACCCGGGATGCAGCGGGTACAGCGACTGATTGCGCTGGGGGTTCCGCATGGGGGCTCGTTCGGCGCCGTGCAGGCACTGCGCGGCACCTACCCGGTGGTACGCCGACTGGCAGCACTCGATCGCGAGCACGATGCCGAGGCGCTGGCGACGCAGGTCTTCGGCGGCTTTCCAAGTCTCTATCAGATGCTGCCACCACAGCAGCGGCCCGATCTGCTCGACGCAGCGGCCTGGCCCCAGTCGGGGCCACGCCCGGATGCCACGCTGCTGCGCCAGGCGCGCGGCTTTATCGCCAGTCTGCCGCCAACCGACCCGCGCTATTGCGCCATCATCGGCTATGGGCAACGCACAATTACCGACCTTGCTGTCGCCGCCGATGACTTTCACTACGGGATCAGCGACGCCGGCGATGGCACCGTGCCACTTGAGTCTGCGTACCTCGAGGGCTGCGCAAATTATCAGCTGCGCTGCGAACACAGCGCGCTGCCGCGCAGCGCCACTGTGGCACGAGCGCTGGGCGAACTGCTCAGCAGCGGCCACACGCGCTCGCTCGCTACAGCTGGCTTAGCGGCTACGCGCGCGGCAACGGCGCCGCGCCGCCGCGTGGTCAGTGACCAGCAACTGCGCACCACCTGGATCGCTAAAGTGAACTGGCGCCAACTTAACCCGGCGGCGCGGCGCGAATATCTGAATCGTCTCAATCAATCACCGACGCAGTACGCGGCGCCCAGGCGCAAAGCGGTTCGTGCTTGAGCGCGCGGGCTGTCGCACCGCTGGCTCGCTCCGTCAATGGCGGACCGGTTTCAATCGTCTGGTTTGACCAGGATCTGCGCCTGGCGGACAACTCGGCACTGAGCGCCGCACTGCAACGCGGTGGCGCCGTCATCCCGGTGTACATCGACAGCAGCAGTGAGGTAGTCAGCTGGGCACCAGGCGGAGCGAGCCGCTGGTGGCTGCATCGTTCGCTCGAGAGTCTCGACGCCGCGTTGCGGGCGCGCGGCTCGCGACTGATCGTGCGCCGCGGGCCTGCCCTGCATGAACTGCAGTCGCTGTGCCGTGAGTGCGGCGCCGATGCCTGTTATTGGAATCGACGCTACGAACCCGCGGCGCGCGAACGCGATAAGTTGATCAAGCAGACACTGCGCAGCGCTGGCTACATTGCCGAGAGCCGCAATGCCACGCTGCTGGCCGAGCCCTGGGAGCTGCTCACCCAGAGTGGTGGTGCCTACCAGGTCTACACTCCATTTCGACGCCGCCTGCTCACCCATATCAGGCCGGCCGCGCCCACGCCCGCGGCAACGCAGATTCCGGCACCACGACAGTGGCCGATATCGCTCACCGTGGCACAGCTGCAGTGGCTGCCCACCATTGCGTGGTACCAGGGCATGGCCGCACTGTGGCGCCCCGGTGAGACCGGTGCCGCGCAAAGGCTGCAGGATTTTATCGCCGCGCCGTTGGCTCACTATGCACAGCGACGTGACCAACCGGGCATTGAGGGCACTTCGCGACTCTCGCCGCACCTTCATCATGGCGAACTGTCAGTGCGCCAGGTCTGGCACAGCGTACTGCGCGCCACTGGCGCGGGTGCCGATGCCGCGGACCCGCGCTGCGAAAAATATCTCGCCGAACTCATCTGGCGGGAATTCTCCTATCACCTGCTCTATCATTTTCCGCATACCCCTGAGGCGCCACTGCGCACCGGGTTCGCGCGTTTTGCCTGGCTTGAAGATGGCAGCGCCCTGCGTGCCTGGCAGACTGGCATGACCGGCGTGCCGCTCGTAGATGCCGGGATGCGCGAGCTGTGGAACACCGGCTGGATGCACAATCGGGTGCGCATGGTGGCGGCATCGTTCCTGGTGAAGAATCTTCGTCAATCCTGGCAATCTGGCGCACGCTGGTTCTGGGAGACACTGGTCGATGCCGACCTCGCCGCCAACACTCAAGGCTGGCAATGGGTCGCCGGCTGCGGCGCCGATGCGGCTCCCTATTTTCGCGTTTTCAATCCAGTGACACAGAGTCGAAAGTTTGATCCGCAGGGCCATTACCTGCGCCGCTGGCTGCCGGAGCTGGCGCGGCTGGCCGATGCCCAGCTGCATGCGCCCTGGCTGGCGGACGCGGCGCAACTGCGAGCCGCCGGTGTCACGCTTGGTACAAGTTATCCCCGACCCATTGTCGACTTGCAGAACTCGCGCGTCGCGGCGCTGGAAGCCTACCGGCAAATGCGCGCCTGAGCGTAGCGGCTTTGCGCACCGGCCCTCGCCGGCGTAGCATCGCCGCACCACTGCTACGAGGTCACGGCCATGAACACGACGCCTCAGACTCCGAAGATAGCCAGTCTCTCGCGCCGCGAACTGCTGCTGGCCTCAGCCGGGGTCGCAAGCCTCGGCGCATTGGGATGCGCCAGTGTGGCCAATTCCAGAGATTCGGCGCCAGCCGCGCCACCTGCTGTCGCAGCGCCGCCCATGGCGCCGACCGTAGCCGCAGCTCCGGCGCCCAACGGTCCCTTCTCGCTGCCGCCGCTCCCTTACGCCGACAACGCGCTCGACCCGCTGATCTCCTCGCAGACGCTCGGCTTCCATCATGGCAAGCACCATCAGACCTACGTCAACAATCTGAACAAGGCCGTGGCCGGAACGCCGCTGGCCGGGATGGCGCTCGAGAAGATCATTGCCACTACCGCCGGTGTAGCCGACCAGCTCGCGGTCTACAACAACGCCGCACAGCACTGGAATCACAGTTTTTACTGGCAGAGCCTGCGCGCCCAGGGCGGCGGCTTGCCGCCCTTGCAGCTGCGACAGAAAATCGAAGCGGCGTTTGGCAGCCTGGAAGGCTGTCGCAAGGAAATGCTGGCGGCGGCAACTTCACAGTTTGGCAGCGGTTGGGCCTGGCTGGTGCTCGATGGCGGGCAACTGGCCGTGACCAAGACCGGCAACGCCGATTCGCCGCTGACGCGCGGGCAGAAGCCGCTGCTGACCATCGACGTGTGGGAACACGCCTACTATCTCGACTATCAGAATCGCCGCGCGGACTACGTCGCCGCGGTATTCGATAAATTACTGAACTGGGAGTTCGCCGCCAGCAATCTGGCTGCCAGCTGAACCGGCGGCGCGCGCCAGCGCGGCGCCCAGCGTCTCGCCCTCGGTAATGATCGCGGTGCCGATCGTAACGGTCACTGATTCGACGCTCTGCTGCGCATCCTGGCGACGGATGCGGCAATTCTCGACATCGCGACGCACGTGCTCGGCGACTTCGGCCGCGCCGGCCGGGGTCGCCCCAGCCAGCAGCAGCAGGAACGTGCCGCCGCTGTCACGCGCCGCCACTGCGCTCGCAGCACCGGCCGGCTGCAACAGTTGCGCTACCGTGGTCAGCACACGATCGCCGAGCAGGTGCCCGTAGCTGTCGACAATCTGGCGAAACTGATTGATTTCCACCCGCAGCAGCGCGCCCATCGGCAGGCCGCGCGGGTAGCTGCTGGCAACGTGCTGCTCGAGTCCACGTCGATTGAGCAGGCCGGTGAGCGGGTCGAGCTGCGCGAGGCCTACGACGGTGTCCATCTCGGTGTGCAGGCGCTGCGCCTCCTGGGCATTGTGCTGCAGGTTCTGCTGCAGATCACTGGTGCTGCCCAGGACCCTGGTCGTGTCGTCCAGCAGGCCACGTACCAGTTCGGCGATGGCTTCCAGGCTGGGGTCGCGCCGCAGGCGATTCTGGTAGTCGCCGAGGCCGTCGTTGTAGCGCCCCACTTCAACGCTGGCGGATTTCGTGGCCGCGGTCACTTCCTCAACCACTTTCTGGATTCTGGAACGCAGTCGCATCGAGGATTCAATATCGCGCATCGCCACGTGACGATCGAACAGTTCCTGGATATCACTGTCGCCCAGCTTGCGTCCCGTGGCGGTGATCGCATCGACAGCGGCCTTCAGCGCCTGATTGGCACCCGCGGCATATTCGTACCAGACCGCGTAGCTTAGCGGATGAAAGCCGGCCGAATGGCGCGACATCATCGGCAGCACCATGCGCAGCAGCTCGGCGGTCTGTTCCCGGTTCTCGCTATAGCGCATGGTGTGTCGTGGCTGGCGCGCCTCAGGCGCGCAGTGCCTGCTCCGCGACGCCGATCAGTGCCGCAAACGCCGGCGGGCCGTGCTGCTGGCCCTGCAGCAGCAGCAGAAAATCCTGCAGCACCAGGGGCTCGCCGAACAGGCGTCCCTGTGCCTGATCGCAGCCCCATTCGCGCAGTGGCTGCACCTGTTGCGGCACCTCGACGCCCTCGGCCACCACTTCCAGCCCCAGGCCGTGCCCCATATCGATGATGGTGCGCACCAGGGTCGCGTCGGCCGGGTCGTCGGCCAGGTCGCGCACGAACGATTGATCGATCTTCAGCGTGCCGATCGGAAACTGCTGCAGCGCCGAGAGCGATGAGTAGCCGGTGCCAAAATCGTCGATCGACAGATGCAGCCCCAGGTCCGAGAGCTGATCGAGCATCTGCACGGTGCGACGCGGATCGGCCATCAGCGTGGTCTCGGTGATCTCGAGCTCCAGGCTCTGCGGCGGCACCTTGTGGCGTTCGAATACCGCGCGGCAGTTGAGTATGAAGCTCGCCTGGCGCAGCTGCTTGAGCGAGAGATTGAGCGCAATGCGCCCCGGATCGCTGCCCGACGCGCGCAGCAGGTTCAGATCCAGGCAGACCCGCTCCAGCACCCACTCGCCAATGACATTGATGAGATTGTTTTCTTCCGCCAATGGAATGAACTGCGCCGGCGGAATATCGCCGTGCCCTGGCAGGCGCCAGCGCAGCAGTGCTTCGGCACCGACGATGCGACCATTGCGCAGGTCAACCTTGGGCATGTAGCGCACCACGAATTCATTGCGTTCGACCGCGCGGCGCAATTTGCTCTTGAGCATCAGCCGCTCGACCGCGGCGGCGTTCATCTCCTGCGAATAGAACGCAAAGGTGTTGCCGCCATTCTGCTTGGAGTAATACATGGCGGCATCGGCGTTGCGGATCAGGTCGATGACGTTATCGGCATCGCGCGGGCAAAAGGCCACGCCGATGCTGACCGTCAGGAATACTTCCTGCTGGCTGATATGAAAGGCCGCGCCAGCGGTATCGAGCACGGTGCGCGCCAGCTGCGCCACCTGTTCGCCGGCTTCTTCCGCATCGCCGCTGACGCCGTCCACGAACAGCGCGAATTCATCGCCGGCCAGCCGCCCGAGCACCGCATCGCTGCTCAACACGCGGGTCAGCCGCTCGGTGAGCACTTCCAGCACGCGATCGCCCGAAGCATGGCCGAAAGTGTCATTGACCTCCTTGAAGCGATCCATGTCGACGTACAGCAGGGCCACGCCCTGGCCGACGCGCCGCGCGCGGGCGATGGCCTGCTGCAGCAGGTGCTGGAACTGCATGCGATTGGGAATCTTGGTGAGCGCGTCGTAGCGCGCCAGGTAACGGATGCGCCGTTCGGCACGCTTGCGCTCAGTGATATCGCGGGCCACGTAGATGTCGCCGGCGAACTGCGCATCGGTGGTGGCCACGGTCGAGACCACGAACGACACCGGGATGGTCTGGCCGGCCTGGGTGCGCAGCACCGTTTCGCCCGCCTCGCGCGCGGCCTGCACCGGATCGACACCACTCTCGGGCGCCCGGGCCAGCAGCTCCCTGACGTTCATGCCGGTCAGTTCGACAGCGTCCAGGCCGGTGAGGCGCTGCGCCGCATCGTTGACGATGCGAATCGCACCATCGGGCGCCGCCACGAACACGCTGTCGCTCATGCTGTTGAGCACACTGTGGAGGTAGTCGCGTCGATAGGTGGTGTCGTTGAGGGCCAGGCGCATGCGCTCGAAGGCGCTCTCCAGTTGTCCCAGCCGACTGCCCTGGGCGGCGGACAGAGGATGCGAGAACTCGCTGCGGCTGATGTGCTCGGCGGCGCCGATGAGCTGCTCGACGCTGTCCTTCAGGCGCTGGCGCTCGCGCCACAACCACCAGGCTGCCAGTACTGCGGCGCTCACGGTCGCCAGGCCCAGCAGCAGCAGCGCCGCCAGCGGCAACGGCGGCCGCAGCGCCAGCAAAGCCGCGCCGCCAATCAGCCCCATGCACAGGGCGAAAGCGGCCAGATAGCGGCTGATCAGCGTGGAACCCTGCAAGCGCACCCCCCTGGATCACTGCCCCGATTAGAATGATGCCCGATGCGCAGGTCTTACGCCAATCCGGCTCCCCTGAACGATCTGGAACTCACCGGGCGGGCGCGCACGCATGTGCACGACTGCACCGCACCGCGCTGCACCCTGCATCCCGAGGCCTTGAGCGCCTTGCGGGCCATGAGCGCCGCGGCGCTCGGCGCCGGCATCGAGCTGCTGCCCGTGTCCTCGTTTCGTGATTTCGGGCAGCAGCTGAAGATCTGGAACGGCAAATTCTCGGGGCAACGCACACTGCTCGATCGCGACAGCGACGCCGTCGAAACCAGCCGGCTGAGCGAGGCCGAGCGCGTGGCGGCGATTCTGGTGTGGTCGGCATTGCCCGGCGCCAGCCGCCACCATTGGGGCTCTGATTGCGACCTGATCGATCGCGCGGCGCTGCCGCCGCACGCAGCCATCGAACTGTTGAGTAGCGATTTTGCTGCCGGCGGCCGCTATGCCGCGCTCGACGCCTGGCTCGGGATGTACGCCGCGGATTTTGGATTTTTTCGCCCCTACGACCTCGATCGCGGCGGGGTCCAGCCCGAGCCCTGGCACCTGAGTTTTGCGCCCCTGGCCCATGGCGCGCTGGCGTCGATGCGGCCCGAACTGCTGCACGCGGCGCTTGCGGAGGCGCCGCTGGCCGGACGCGAAAGCGTGCTCGCGCACCTGCCGGAATTGTTTGAGCGTTACGTCGCCGCCGTAGCGCCGGCACCGCAGGCGGCGCGCTACGCGGCGGCGCTCAGTCGCGCAGCCAGGCCCGTTTGAAATAGCTCAGCATCAGGCCGCGCACGGAGGCCTGCGCATTCGGATCGGCGGCATAGAGTGGTGGATTGCGCCGCAACATGCGCCAGCTCTCGCTGCGCAATATCTGCTCCAGATAAGCCATGTTGCGCTCGATCGATTCCATATACGGGTTGGCGCCATCGAACAGCACTTCGAGGTAGCGGTAGGCACGGTTGAAGTCACCGTCGAGCCGCTTGCTGCGGGTCTCCTCGACGAACTGCGGCGTCTGACGCAGCAGGTCGAGACCCGAGGCGTAGCGCACCTGTTCGGCGTTGGCGTTGCTCAGCGGCAGCGCCATCCCACCCAGCACGAATTCCGGATAGAGCCGATCACGGCATTTTTCCAGATAACAGCGATCGGCCATCTGCGTGATCATGTCGGCCGTGCCCAGCAGATGCCCGAGCCGCAGATCGCGTGCGTCTTCCAGCAGCAACTCACTGAAGGGTTTTTCGTAACCGGTGAAATGCAATACCTGGCGGGCGATGGCGCTCCAGGCGCCGAGCTGCAGCTGCGGCAGGAATTCCTCCAGAAACTCGATGCCCCGGCTGATGTGCGTGCGCGTGAACTCGGCGCCATTGCGCTGCGTGGTATCGGTGCTGCGTCGCAGGTACCCCACGTCATGAAACAGTGCAAACACTATGCCGCTGAGCGCACGCTCGGCACCCAGCTTCCAGAGTTGATCGACCTGGCGCTCGTAGCCCGCGCACAGGCGCGCCATGGTGAGGGTCACATCCAGCGTATGCTGGCGGTCGTGATACAGGGTGTCGACCCCGGCGTAACCGGGAGCGCGGCCGGAGAACATGTCATCGAACTGCCTGAACGCCCGCGCCAGCGCGTCGCCCGGCGCGTCCGGCCAGGTGGCGGCGAACAGCTGTGCCACCGCCTGCAGCACGGCCGTGTGCGAACTGACCCGAACCGTGTTGGTGATGTCAAAATCGCTGCGACGGATGGCGGCCGTGCCGGTAGGGGTGCGTGGCCGCGAGGCCTGATCGTCTGCCGCGATTGCCATGGAAGGTCCAGTCTAGGCGAGCCCCGCCTGCGACACCAGCGACCTGTCGCACACTTCAGGGCTGAGACCGGCCGTCAGATGTCAAATTCGGCAATGACCGGCGCGTGATCGGAGGCGCGCTCGGCCAGCCGCGCCTCGCGATCGATTTCGCAGCTGCGACAGCGCCCGGCCAGCGCCCGGGAGGCCAGCAGCAGGTCGATGCGCAGACCGTGATTGCGGCGGAAAGCGCCGCCGCGGTAGTCCCACCAGCTGAAGGATTGCGGCGGCTGCTCGAAGCGCCGGAACACATCCTCCAGACCGATAGCCAGGATGTCCTGCAGGGCGCGGCGCTCCTCGGCACTCACGTGCACCGAACCCACCCAGGCGGCCGGATCGTGCACGTCGCGATCTTCGGGCGCGATGTTGAAATCGCCCAGCACCATGAGCTGCGGATGAGCCACAAGCTCGGTACGCAGCCAGCTGCGCAGACTCCGCAGCCATTGCAGCTTGTATTGGAATTTCTCGGATTCGGGACTCTGGCCGTTGGGTACGTACAGATTGATGACCCGCAGCGTACCGCAGCTTGCGGCCAGTACGCGCCGCTGCGGGTCTTCCAGGCCCGGCAGGTCGCGGACTAGCGCGAGCGGCGGGCTGCGCGCCAGCAATGCCACGCCGTTATAGGTTTTCTGCCCGCTGCAGACGCTGTGGTAGCCGGCTGCCAACAGCTGCGCGGCCGGGAACAGCTCGTCGGTCAGCTTGGTTTCCTGCAGCGCCACGACGTCCGGGGCCTGGCTTTGCAGCCACTCGAGCAGCTGCGGCAGGCGCACCCGCAGCGAGTTGACGTTCCAGGTGGCGATGCGCATGGCCGCTCAGGCTGCGTCCCGGCTCGCGGCAATGCCGTGCAATTGCAGCAGTGGGGCGATGTCGGGCTTGCGGCCGCGAAACTCCACAAATGCCTCGAGCAGATCGCGACTGCCGCCACGCGCCAGGATGCAATCGAGAAAGCGCCCGGCGGTGACCTGATCGAACGCGTCATTGGCGCTGAAGGCGGCAAAGGCATCGGCCGCCAGCACCTCGGCCCATTTATAGCTGTAGTAACCGGCCGCATAGCCACCAGCGAAAATGTGCGTGAAGCTGTGTGGATGCCGGTTCCACTCGGGGCTGGGCGTCACCGCCACTTCGCGGCGCACCTCGGCCAGCAGCTGGTAGGCGTTGGCGCCGCGCGCCGGGTCGTACTCGGCGTGCAGACGCATATCGAAGAGCGCGAATTCCACCTGCCGCAGCGTCTGCATGCCGGCCTGGAAGCTGCGCGTGGCGATCAGCTGCTGCTGCTTGGCCGCCGGCAGCGCCGCGCCATCGCTCACATGGGCCGAGATTCTCCCCAGCACCTGCGGCAGCCAGGCATAGTTCTCCATGAACTGGCTCGGCAATTCGACCGCATCCCAGGCCACGCCGTTGATGCCGGCAATGCTCGGATAGGCGATGCGCGTCAGCATGTGGTGCAGGCCATGCCCGAACTCGTGGAACAGGGTGACCACATCGTCGTGCGTCAGCCGCGCCTCCTGGCCGTCCTGGGGCGGCAGCGAGTTGCACACCAGGTAGGCAACCGGCAGTGTCAGCGTGCCGCCAAGCTGTTTGCGACCGACGCAATCGTCCATCCAGGCGCCGCTGCGTTTGTGGGCGCGCGCATAGGGATCGAGATAGAAGCTGGCCAGCGTCGCGCCGCCCCGTGAGCGCACTTCAAAATAGCGTACCTGCGGATGCCAGACTGAAACCCCGCTGCGCTCGGCGATCTGCACGCCGTAGAGTCTTTCAGCGACCTCGAACAGACCGGTCAGCACGCGCGGCAGCGGCAGGTATTCGCGCAGTTCCTCCTGCGAGACCTGATAGCGGCTCTGCTGCAGGCGCTCCGAGAAATAGGTGAGATCCCAGGCTTCAAGCTTGCGACCGGCAAAGGTCTCCAGTTCGGCCAATTCCGCCGCGGCGTGGCTGCGCGCCGCGCCCGCCAGGCGGCGCAGGAAATCGGTGACTTCCGGCACGCTGGCCGCCATGCGATCGGCCAGCGCATAGTCCGCGAAGGAGGCAAAGTCGAGCAGCCGCGCCAGTTCATGACGCACCCGCACGATCTGTTCGAGCAGCGCAGTGTTGTCGAACTGCCCGGCGCCCGGGCCCCGATCCGAGGCCAGGGTGCTCCAGGCTTCATAGAAAACGCGCCGCAACGGCGCGTGCTCGGCGTCGGTGACAATCGCCACGTAGGTAGGCTGGTCGAGTCCAAACACCCAGCCGCTCAGGCCCTGCTCGCTGGCACGGCGCGCGGCGCGCTCGATCAGGCTCTGATTGACACCTTTGAGCTCCGCGGGATCGGTTACCCGGTGCGAGAAGGCATTGGTGGCATCGAGCACATTTTCCTCGAACTTCGCCTGCAGCTGTGCGAGTTCGACCATCAGCGCCTTGAAGCGTGCCTTGCGCGCCGGATCCAGCGCGACGCCGGCCAGGCGAAAGTCGCGCAGCGCGCGTTCCAGCACCGCACGCTGCTCGGCATCGAGCGTGGCGCCTTCGCGCTCGCGCACGCGCAGGTAAGCCTGGTACAGCAACTCGCTCTGCGCCAGATCGGTGTGGTACTCCGATAGCAGCGGCAGGCAACTGTTGTAGGCGGCACGCAGCGCATCGGAATTGAGCACCCCGTTCAGGTGCCCGACTGGCGACCAGACACAGCCGAGCCGGTGGCGCATCTGCTCGAGCGGCACCACCAGCGTGGCGAAGCTGGGCTCGGGGAGCGCGGCAATTTCCGCCAGCCGGGCGCGGTGCAGCGCCAGAGTTTCCCGCACCGCCGGCTCGACGTGCTCCGGGAGTATGGCGTCAAAACGCGGCAGCGCCTCCTCGCTCAACAGCGGATTATTGTTTGGCATGGCGGTAGACTGCCAGAGGCAGCAGCAGATGGGAACCCGTGCAATGGACTACGACCTGATTGTCATCGGTGGCGGCAGCGGCGGCCTGGCCTGCGCACAGCGCGCTGCGGAATACGGCGCGCGTACGCTGCTGGTCGAAGCGGGCCGCCTGGGCGGCACCTGCGTCAACGTCGGCTGCGTGCCCAAGAAAATCATGTGGAATGCGGCGCAGATCGCCGCTGCGGTGCACGACGCTGCCGACTACGGCTTCGATCTGTCGCTGGCGCGCCACGATTGGGCGCTGCTCAAGCGCAAACGCGATGCCTATGTAGCCCGTCTGAACGACATCTACGCCGCCAACCTCGACCGGCGTGGCGTCACGCTGCTGCGCGGCCACGCGCGGCTGGCGGCCGCGCAGCGCGTGCAGGTGGCTGGGCGTCTCTACCGCGCGCCGCACATCGTGCTGGCCACGGGCGGCCAACCCAGCGTGCCTGATATTCCCGGCGCTGGCCTCGGACTCAGTTCGGATGGTTTCTTTGAATTGCCGTCGCGACCGGCCGGCGTCGCCATCATCGGCAGCGGCTATATCGCCGTCGAACTGGCGGGAATTTTCTCGAGCCTGGGCTCGCACAGCACCATGGTGCTGCGGCGCGATCGGCTGCTGCGCTCATTCGAGCCGATGCTGGGCGAAAATCTCGCCGCGACCATGCGCGATGAAGGCGTGGAGATCATAACCGAGGCGGTGCCGAGCGCACTGCAACGCAACCCCGGCGGGCAGCTGGAGATTCAGCTGGCGGATGGTCGTGCACTGGGACCGTTCGACGCGGTATTCTGGGCCGTGGGCCGCCGCGCCAACAGCGCGCAGCTCGGCTGCGAAACCCTCGGCATACTGCGCGCTGCCGAAGCTCACATCCCCACCGACAAATACCAGGAAACCAATGTCACGGGAATTTATGCGATCGGTGATGTCACCGGCCGCGAACTACTCACGCCGGTGGCTATCGCTGCGGGTCGCCGCCTCTCAGATCGCCTGTTTGGCAACATGCGCGAACGCCGGCTCGACTATGAAAACATTCCTACCGTGGTGTTCAGTCATCCGCCGATCGGCACTGTCGGCCTGACCGAAGCCGCAGCGCGCGCGCGCCACGGCGATGCCGTCAAGGTGTATTCGACTGCTTTCGTGCCGATGTACCACGCCATGACGACGCGCAAACCGCGCACTGCCATGAAGCTGATTACGGTCGGGCCCGAGGAGCGCGTGGTTGGCATTCACGTGATCGGCGCCGGGGCCGATGAGATGCTGCAGGGCTTCGCGGTGGCGCTGCGCATGGGTGCGTGCAAGCGCGACCTGGATGACACCGTGGCGATACATCCGAGCTCGGCCGAAGAACTGGTGACGATGCGCTAGCGGCGGCGCAGCGCTAGCGCGGCGGCGGCTGCAGCTGCGCACCCAACTGGGCGAGCACCTCGGAAAATGCAGCTTCGAAGGCGGCGCTCACGCTCTGCAGACGATTGGCGCTCGCCGGCACGTCGCTCGTTGCCACTATGCTGGCGAGCACCGTGCGATCACTCCGCCGGGCCAGCGTGGCCACCAGTTGCACGCGTACCGTGGGCGGCCCATCTTCCTGGTACTGGGCATGGAAACGGCGCACTTCCAGCTGCAGCAGGAAATCAGCTTCCAGCGGTGCGGCATCGCTTTGCACCGCGCGGAATCTGCCGCTGGCACGCAAGGCATCGATGGCGCCGGACTGCACCAGCTCCGGCAGCGGCGCGGCCCAGCTGCTGTGGGCAAAATAGTCGAGTCGCTGTCCGCTGCGGGTGAGCGCAATGCGATCAGTGTCCAGCCCGGGCACGCTCAAGGGTCGCAACACCTTGAGTGTGGCGCCGGGCGCTGCACCACCGGCGGCGCTTGCGCCAACGGCCGGCGTGGGCAGTGCTGGCGCCAGCACATAGATCTGTGTGGCTGCCTGGTCGCTGTGCAGACCCGAACACCCGACCGCCAGCAACAGCACCAGCAACGCCGGCAAGCGCCGTGGCAGCAATGCTGAGTACACACTCATGGGGGCACCTCCACTCCGTTGCTCGCCGGTTGATAAAGGAGTCGCGAGGGATTTTCGCGCAGACTGCGCGACAATTGCTGGAACTCGCGCGCCGCCACCCGGCTGTCGCGCGCCAGGGCTTCAATTTCCGGCAGGCCCTGGTGCATGAAGCCGCTCAGGTCCGCACGATTCTCGGCGATCATGCCATCCAGCTGCGTGCTGGCAGTGGCCAGATGTTCGCTCGCGACCCGCAACTGCGTCAACGCCGTGGCCAGGTCGGGAGCGCCGGTCTCGGTCGCCGCGCGCACGCTGGCGATGACGGTGCGACTTTCCGCCGTGGCGCCGCGCAACTCTTCGATCAGGGTGCGGGCATCGAGCGTGGCCTGTGGCAGCGCGCCAGCGGCGCGATCGAGGCTGTCGGCCAGGCGCGTAAACGCGGCGATATTCTGGTCGGAGAGCATCAGGTTGGCGCGGGTCGCCAACTCACCGACGCGCCCGGTTACTTCCGGCAGACTGCTCAACAGCACATCGAAATTCGAGCGTATCGAGCGGATCACCGGGTAGCGATCGCTGGCGACGCTCTCCATCAGCCGCTTCGGCGCGGCGCCGGCATGTTGCTGCTGCAGATCGATGTACAACAGGCCGGTCACGCCCTGCAAGGAGAGCTCAGCGAGCGTGCGCGCCGAGATTGGCGCCGAGGAATCGATATCCACCAGCACCTGCACGCGATCAGCCGCGCGCTGGTCCAGGCGGATGCGCACTACCCGGCCGATGTCGACACCGAGGTAGCGCACCTGCCCGCCCTGGGAAAGCCCGCTGACGCTGCCATCGAAGTAGATTTCATAGCGGTTGTAGTGGCGCGCGTCACGGCTATCGCTGTACCAGTAGACAAACAGCGCCGCCATGACCGCCACCAGCAGCATGAAGGCGCCGACCGCGACGTAATTGGCCTCACGTTCCATGCTGTGCTCCCCGCTGCCGCGCCCGTTCGCCCTGAAAGTAGGCGTGAATCCACGGCTGCGTATTGTTGGCGATGCCTGCCAGAGTATCGCTGATCATGCGCCCCTCGACGAGCACGCCAACGCGCGTACAGGTGCGGAAAATGGTATCCAGATCGTGGGTGATCATCACTACCGTGAGCTTAAGCTCCCGCTGCAGGTAAAGCAGCAGTTCATCGAAGGCCGCGGCGCTGATCGGATCGAGGCCCGAGGTCGGCTCGTCCAGGAACAGCAGGCGCGGGTCGAGCGCCAGGGCGCGCGCCAGCGCCACGCGCTTGATCATGCCGCCCGAGAGCTGCGCCGGAAATTTCCCGGCCGCTTCCGCTTCAAGGCCCACCAGGCGCAGTTTGAGCATTGCCAGCTCATCGAGCCAGCGGCGCTCGAGATGCAGGTGCTCGATCATGGGCAGCTGCACGTTCTGCAGCACGGTCAGCGCGCTGAACAGCGCACCGTGCTGAAAAGTGACCCCATACCCCGCCTTGACTTCGCGCAGCTCGGCAGCGCCCAGGGACCTAAGCTCCCGGCCATAGAGCTGCACCGTACCGGCGCGCGGCTTCTGCAGGCCCAGGATGCTACGCAGCAGCACCGATTTTCCCGACCCGGAACCACCCACGATGCCGAACACCTCGCCTTCCATCACCTGCATATCGAGATTCTGGTGCACGCTCTGGCGACCAAAGCGATTGACCAGGCCGCGCACTTCCACCAGCGTGGCCATCAGATATCCATTTCCATGAACAGCACGGCGAACAGCGCGTCGGCCAGGATCACGAAGAAGATCGCCTGCACCACCGCCAGCGTGGTCATATGCCCGAGGTCACGCGAGGAACCACGCACGCGCATGCCACACCAGGTGCCGGCCAGCGCGATCAGCACTGCAAATACCGGCGCCTTGATCAAACCCACCCAGAAAGTGGTGCTGGCGATCGCTTCATTGGCGCGGTTCATGTATTGCGCCAGCGGCATGCCCAGCAATGCGCGGCACAGTAATCCGCCACCCGCCAGGCCTATGCCATCGGCTATTACCGTCAATAACGGCAGGGCGATGACCAGGCCGAACACGCGTGGCAGCACCAGCACCTCGATCGGATTGACGCCGATGGCCTGCAGCGCATCCACCTCTTCGTTGAGCTTCATGGCGCCGATTTCAGCTGCAAAAGCGCTGCCGGAGCGTCCGGCGACGATGATCGCCGTCAGCAGCACCCCCAGCTCGCGCAGCACGCCGACCGTGACCAGATCAACCACGAAGATATCAGCGCCAAATTTGCGCAGCTGTTGCGCGCCCATGTAGGCGAGAATCACGCTGATCAGAAAGGCAATCAGCGCCACGATGGGAATGGCGGTGATACCGGTGTCGTAGATATGGCGGGCAATCGAAGTGGGTCGCCAGTGGCGCACGCCAAAGCCGCTGCGCACTGCAGCCAGAGTGACACGACCGAGAAACTCCAGGGTCGATTCGAGTAGCTGCCAGATGCGCACCGTGCGGCGACCGAGACCTTCCACTGCCGCGGCCGGATCAAGCCACTCGCCCGACACATCGAGCGCAGTGCCTGGTGCAGCGTCCCGCGCCAGCGTGCGACCGAGCAGGGCCAGTGCCGCCGGCGGCTCGCCGGCAAAGCGGGCAGGCACGCCTGCGGCCTGCACTCGCGCCAGGTAGTCGCGCAGCAGCCAAGCGGCGGAGATATCAAAGTGGGCCCCGGCGGCCTGAACTTCCAGGCGCTGCGCGCCGCCGAGTGGCACGGCCGCCAGCTGTGCGTCGATGGCGCCCAGCGCGGCAATACGCCAATCGCCCGAAAGTTCGAGCACGACGCCATCGCCCTCACGGCGCGCCGCGCAGTACATATCAGTGGCCGCTTAACTCAGGGTCTTGTGCGTGCCGTCGCATAGTGGCGCCTTGTGAGTGCGCTTGCAGGCGCACAGCCAGACCTTGCCGCTGTGCGTGGGCACGTAGACTTGTGGGGTGAAGCCGCCACCCTTGTGGGAGCCATCGCAAAAAGGCTGCCTGGACGACTTGCCGCAGGTACACCAGTGATAGGTCTTGCCCGCTTCGACCTCGACACCCATCGGCGCTCGCGCCGCGATTACCGCTTCGGTCATGAAAATCCCCCGGACAGATTCCGTCGGCGCCGTAGACACACCCTATAATGCCACTAAAATCAGCGCTATCTTCTGCTACTTATGCCACCCGGAGTCCCCATGAAGCAGCCCATGAATGTCGCCATCACCGGCGCCGCCGGCCAGATCGGCTACGCACTTGCCTTCCGCGTGGCCTCGGGGCAGATGCTGGGGGCCGACCAGCCCGTGAACCTGCACCTGCTCGAGATCAGCGCTGCCCTGCCAGGACTGCAGGGCGTGGTGATGGAACTGAACGACTGCGCCTTCCCGACGCTCAACCGGGTGGTGGCGACGGACGATGCCCAGCTGGCCTTTCGCGATTGCCACGCGGCCCTGCTGGTCGGCGCCCGACCGCGTGGCCCGGGCATGGAACGCAAGGATCTGCTGCTCGCCAACGCGCAGATTTTTTCCGTCCAGGGCAAGGCGCTCAATGCCGTGGCCGATCGCGGCGTGCGCGTGCTGGTGGTCGGCAACCCCGCCAATACCAATGCCCTGATAGCGCGCGCCAATGCGCCGCAATTGCCCGCCGCAAATTTTACCGCGATGACACGCCTCGATCACAATCGTGCGCTGGCGCAACTCGCTGCCAAAACCGGCACCCATGTCACCGACATCCGCCGCATGACGATCTGGGGCAATCATTCCTCGACGCAGTATCCTGATCTCAGCCACTGCCTGGTCAAGGGCCAGCCGGCCACGGGCCTGGTCGATCGGGCCTGGATCGAGCAGAGCTTCATTCCCACCGTGCAGCAACGCGGCGCGGCGGTCATCAAGGCGCGCGGTTCTTCGTCAGCGGCATCAGCCGCTTCGGCGGCGCTCGATCATATGCGCACCTGGTTTCAGGGCACGGCTGATGGTGACTGGGTCAGCATGGGCATACCCAGCGATGGCAGTTATGGCATCAGCCCGGGAATCATCTATTCCTATCCGGTGACCTGCCGCGGCGGGCAGTATCAGGTCGTTCAGAATCTGGGCATCGACGAATTCAGTCGCGGCAAGCTGCTGGCCACGGAACAGGAGCTGCGCGAGGAACGCGACGGGGTCAAAGACCTGCTGGGTTGAGCATGTACGGCACCATTATCACGATCATCTTTGTACTGGCGGCGATCTACCTCGCCTACCGGCGCCTGCCGTTATTCGCCTATACGCTCACCTTCACGGCGCTGCTGGCGGCCTACGTGCTGCTGGGCAATCCGGGCGGCCTGTGGCAGGGCCTGTTGTGGCTGCTGCTCGCCTCACTGTGGCTGTTCAATGTGCGCCCGCTGCGCAAGGCGCTCATCAGCAGACCCTTCATGCGCGCCTACCTGCGCCTGTTGCCGACCATGTCCGCTACCGAGCGCGAAGCGCTCGAGGCCGGCACGGTGTGGTGGGATGGCGAGCTGTTCAGCGGCAACCCGGACTGGAACAAGCTGCGCGCCAATCCGCCGGCGCGCCTGTCGGCCGAAGAGCAGGCCTTTATCGACGGCCCGTGCGAAGAACTGTGCCGCATGCTCGATGATTTCGATATCACCCATCGGCGTGGCGATCTGCCGCCCGAAGTCTGGGAGTTTCTGAAAGCGCGCGGTTTCTTTGCCATGATCATTGGCAAGCAGTACGGTGGTCTGCAGTTTTCCGCGTACGCTCATTCCTGCGTGCTGGTGAAACTCGCCAGCCGCAGCATCACCTGCGCCTCGACGGTCGCGGTGCCCAATTCGCTTGGCCCCGCAGAGCTGATCAATCACTACGGCACCGAAGCACAGAAAGAATATTACCTGCCGCGCCTGGCGCGCGGCGTGGACATCCCCTGCTTTGCGCTCACCGGTCCGCGCGTCGGCTCCGATGCCGCCGCGCTCCCCGACACCGGCGTGGTCTGCCGTGGTCAGTGGCAGGGACAGGAAGTGCTGGGCCTCAGACTCAATTTCTCCAAGCGCTACATCACGCTGGCGCCGGTGGCCACGGTCATCGGCCTGGCGTTTCGCATGTTCGATCCGGAGAAGCTGCTCGGCGGCGAGACGGACCTCGGCATCACCTGCGCATTGATCGGGCGCGACACGCCGGGCGTGGAGGCCGGCAGCCGGCATTTTCCGCTCAACATCCCGTTTCAGAATGGTCCGGTACGCGGTCACGATGTGTTCGTACCCATCGACAGCATCATCGGCGGGCCGAAGATGGCGGGCCAGGGCTGGCGCATGCTGGTCGAGCAACTCTCGGTGGGCCGCTGCATCTCACTGCCCTCGAATGCCACCGGCGGCTCGAAGTCCGCCGTGTTTGCTACCGGTGCCTACGCGCGCATTCGCCGGCAGTTCAACCTGCCAGTGGGAAAATTTGAGGGCGTCGAGCAGGTCATCGCGCGCATGGTTGGCTGCACCTACATCATGGATGCGGCGCGCAGTGTCACGGCGGCGGCCATCGATGCCGGCGCACGCCCGGCGGTGCCGGCCGGCATCCTCAAGTACCATGTGACCGAGATGGGCCGGCGCGTCGCGAACGACGCCATGGACGTGCAGGGCGGCAAGGGCATCATGCTCGGGCCGCGCAACTACCTGGGCCGCGGCTACCAGTCGATACCGATTGCGATCACCGTGGAAGGCGCGAACATACTCACGCGC
>JBAVRE010000174.1:0-2299 GCA_049694695.1 Steroidobacteraceae bacterium
CAGACCAGCGAGGCGGCCATGGCAATGTAGGGATTGGCATCGGCCCCGCCGAGGCGGTTCTCGACGCGGCGATCCTCGGGATCGGACACCGGCACCCGAAGACCCGCAGTGCGGTTGTCGTAACCCCATTGCACGTTGATCGGCGCCAGCGAGACCCGGGTGATGCGCCGGTAGGAATTGACGTTGGGGGCGAACAGACTCATGGCCGCCGGCAGATAACGCTGCAGCCCGGCGATATGCGAAAAGAACAGCGCTGAGGGCGAGCCATCGGCGTTTGAAAATACGTTCGAACGCGTAGTCAGGTCGATGACGCTCTGGTGTATGTGCATGGCGCTGCCCGGCTCCTTGCTGTGCGGCTTGGCCATGAAGGTTGCATACATCTTGTGGCGCAGCGCCGCCTCGCGGGCCGTGCGCTTGAACAGAAAAGCCTGGTCGGCCAGATTGAGCGCATTGCCGTGCAGCAGATTGATTTCCATCTGTGCCGGGCCGTCTTCATGGATCAGCGTATCGATCTCGATATCCTGCGCCTCGCAGAAGGCGTAGAGATCGTCGAACATCGGATCGAACTCATTGACGGCGGCAATGCTGTAGGACTGCCGACCCGGTTCCGCGCGACCCGAACGCCCCACCGGCGGCTTGAGCTGGTAGTCAGCGTCGATATTGGGCTCGACCAGGTAGAATTCGAGTTCCGGCGCTACCACCGGCTCCCAGCCACGCTCCGCGTAGAGTCCCAGGACGTGCTGCAGCAACTGACGCGGCGCCATTGTCACCCGTCGCCCGTCCGAGTAGAAGCAATCGTGAATCACCTGCGCGGTGGGTTCCGCCGCCCATGGCACCACACGCACGGTCTTTGGATCGGCCTTGAGCACGATGTCGATCTCGGCCGGACTCATTGCCGCCCTGGTGTCGCTCGGATAGTCACCGGTCACGGTCTGCAGAAAAATGCTCTCCGGCAGGCGCATGCCGGCATCCTCCGCGAATTTCTCCGCCGGCATGAGTTTGCCGCGCGCGATGCCGGCCATGTCGGGAATGATGGCCTCTACTTCCGAGATGCCATGGTCGCGAAAGAACTGCTGAATCTCATTAGCCATACATCACCAACTTGTTTGAGAACCGCTGCGGTTCCCTTTATTAGATTCGCTCACGACAGGCGGCGCCAAAATCGGCGAACAGGGCCTTCGAGAATTCATTCTCCATCACGCGCCATTCCGGGTGCCATTGCACTGCCAGCGCAAACTGCCTGGCGTCTGTTACCCGGAAGGCTTCAATCACACCATCGCTGGCGCGCGCCTCGACGCTCAGGCCCTGCCCCAGATCGCGCACTCCCTGGCTGTGCAGCGAGTTCACGCGCACCGAGGTCGCGCCGCCCGCCAGCCGCTGCAGCACCCCGCCCGGTGCCAGGGTGATTTCGTGCACCGGCGCGTACTGGTTTTCAAGAGACTGATCCGATGCTTCGCGGTGATCGAGAAACCCCGGCTGTTCCTGAAGTTTCTGCCACAGGGTACCCCCAAAGGCGACGTTCATTTCCTGGAAGCCGCGGCAGATGCCCAGCACCGGTACGCCCGCGGCGACCGCGCGCGGAATCAGCGGCAGGGTGGTCTGATCGCGCTGCGGATCGTGCAGGGTACCGGCGCTGCTCGGTTCGCCGCGATAGTGGTGCGGCTCGACATTGGAGGGACTGCCCGTGAACAACAGGCCATGGAGCGATTCAAGCAGGCCGTCCAGCCGCAATTCACGCCCGATCGCCGTAATTATGACCGGAATGGCACCGGCCGCGTCGAGCGCGGCGCTGAGGTATTTCTCGCCGGCGACGTGGTAGGCCTGTGCCCCCAGCATGCGGCGATCTGCGGGAATACCGATCAAAGGACGCTTGGCGGACATGGATGCAAAGACTCTGGCTGGCTTGGGCTCGCGCCTCGCGCGCCCGGCTGCCAACCGCTGGGCTGACTGCCCGACATTAGAGCATAGCGACCCCCCCGGAGTCCCTTGACAAGTGGCCGTTTCGGGCCAGGCAGACTATATTTTTTCGATTGTAACCCATTGTTTTTATGAAAGAATTCGTCAGAGAGGTGCATCCCTAGTATGCTGGCGGGATGGCGAAATCGCTTGCCAATTACCCAGAGAGCTACTACGCAGCATCCTTGAGCCTGCCGCCTGCCGCGCCTGCCCTGGCCGGCAGCGTCGAGGCGGATGTATGCGTCGTGGGCGGCGGCCTGGCCGGCTGCTCGGCCGCCCTAGCGCTGGCGGAACGTGGCTATCGCGTGGCGGTAGTCGAGGCGCAACGTGTCGCCTGGGGTGC
>JBAVRE010000175.1:0-2348 GCA_049694695.1 Steroidobacteraceae bacterium
CATCGACCCCGCGACCGTGTTTTCAATGAATTCTATCGACTCATGACACCAGCGTCATTCCGCCGTTCTTCGCCGCGCCACGATCGAATGTCATGGTCTTTGCGCAGCCGGCTGTCTCTGCTGAGCAGGAGATCAGGCAGTCGGCAAAGTCTCCGCCGGAGCGCTGTAAGAGGCGAAGACCTTTCCAGACGGTTTCACCGCGCTCGACTACAAGTTCCTTGGTCCGAAGGAGCGCCTCAAATGCTTCTATCAGCTGAGATCGGCTCAGCTCATAGGCAGATGAAAGTACCCAAGCAAGTTCCACGATCGCAACCAAGGGTACGAAACCGGGCGACTCCGCTGTAAGCGATTCGACTATTCGAGTAGCCAGCGGCGACTGCTTGATATCGTCTTGCATCATGTAGCGGACCAGGACGTTGGTATCGAGCCCAATCACTTGGCTGCAGCTCCGCGCCGGGCGATTGCAGCATTCATGTCGTCAATCGACACGGCTTTGCGCGGTTTACCAAACATTCCTTTCAGGGCAGTGACCGAGCGTGTCGCGGCGATAAACTCATAGCGCCCAGGCGCAACCTCGACAAACTCCACGCGGTCCCCGGCATCCACGCCAAGGGAGGCGCGCACCTCTACCGGGATCGTGATCTGCCCTTTGGTCGTCAGCGTTGCAGTGGCCATCAAAGTCTCCGGGTGAACGTGCCTTACTTTATTGTAAGGAATACGAAAAAACAAGCGATAATAGTCGGTGAAACTGTCAAATTCAGCGCATTTTGCAGCATCAGGAGCGGCCGTTCGCGACCGGCAGCAAGGGGTCAATTTCAGTCCCGGCCCCGTGGACCGAATATCCGGTCCTTGACGGGCTGCTATGATCCGGGCCACAGCCTTCAGCAGGGGATTTGTCGGGCAGTAACGGGACGATCATGACCGACCAGATTCGGCGCCAGATTCTCCGTGCCCTTGGGTTGGCGGGCGCGGCATCGATCCTAGAAGTGTATGGGACTTCCCCCCTTGCAGCGGAAAGCTCCGCCGTAACTGCGGAAGGGTTCTTCGAACTGGGTAATTTCGCCCTCGAGTGCGGTGTCGAACTTCCAGGTGCCAGAATTGGCTACAAAGTGCACGGACAGCTAGATGCCGGCAAGAGTAACGCGATTCTGTATCCCACCCAAATTGCCGCTCAACACAACGACATTGAGTGGTTAATCGGTCCAGGCAAGGCGCTCGATCCGGATCGCTATTTCATCATCGTGCCCGATCAGATCGGCAACGGGTTGTCTTCGTCACCGAGCAGCACGGCACCGCCGTTCGACCGCGCGAGATTTCCCGCCATCAATATCCGTGACGACGTGGCCGCCCAACACCGTCTGGTGACGCAGCACTTTGGCGTGCAGCGCATCGCGCTCGTCGTTGGATATTCGATGGGGGCGCAGCAGGCGTATCAGTGGGCTGTGAGCCACCCGGATCTGGTCGAACGGATCGCCCCATTCTGTGGCACCGCCAGGACGACGCCGCACAATGCCGTCTTTCTGCAGAGCCTGAGGGCGGCCCTGACAGCAGATGCAGCCTGGATGAATGGCGATTATCGCGATCAGCCGGCGCTGGGGATGAAAGCTCTCGCGCGGGTGTATGCAGCCTGGGGGCTGTCGCAGGGGTTCTACAAGCAGGAACTCTGGCGATCGATGGGATTTGAATCGCTCGAAGGGTTCGTGGCGGGCTTCTGGGAAAAGCGCTATGGGCGCCGTGATGCCAACAACCTGCTGTCGATGATCAGGACATGGGAGACGAACGACCTGGGTGCGACACCCGGCATGAATGGGAGCGCTGCCAGGGCTCTTGCCTCCATTCGGGCGAAGGCGACGATATTGGCAAGCGCCACCGACCTGTACTTCACGAAGGAAGACATGAGGTTGGAAGCGGCGCAAGTACCTGGCGCCCGGTTCCGGGTGATTCCTTCGCTGTGGGGCCATATGGCGGGCGCAGGCCTCAATCCAGCAGATTCCGCATTCATCGAGCGTGAGCTGAGCGCGCTGCTGGCACGTTGAGCGCACAAGCTACTGCGGCGATTGCCAGCCTGTCAGCAGACACTGGCGACCGGCAGCAACGAGTCAATAGCAGCCAACGGCGTCGACCAACTGCCTTAGGCGAACCAAGCCTTAGTCGGCGCTCGAAATTGACGGGCTCGGTGGCTCTCAGCGTGCTCTATGGCGCGAATTGTGTCTTCACCTATACTGGCGTCCGCGATGCGGCTTTTTCTTCTTGTCCTTCCGGCCGGGCGCGGGCCGACGCTCCACCAGCGTCAGCGCCAGCGCCTGTCCCTTGACGCGCACGCCGCGCAGGCGCGTGAGCACGGCGGG
>JBAVRE010000176.1:0-9020 GCA_049694695.1 Steroidobacteraceae bacterium
GGCGTGGACTACCAGGGTATCTAATCCTGTTTGCTCCCCACGCTTTCGTGCATGAGCGTCAGTATTGGCCCAGAGACCTGCCTTCGCCATCGGTATTCCTCCTGATATCTACGCATTTCACTGCTACACCTGAAATTCCGCTTCCCTCTTCCGTACCCTAGCTATTCAGTTTCAAATGCAATTCCCAGGTTGAGCCCGGGGCTTTCACATCTGACTTAGATAACCGTCTGCGCACGCTTTACGCCCAGTAATTCCGATTAACGCTCGCACCCTCTGTATTACCGCGGCTGCTGGCACAGAGTTAGCCGGTGCTTTTTCTTTGGGTTAAATCAAGACCCAGAGGTATTAGCCCTGAGCTTTTTGTCCCCACTAAAAGTGCTTTACAACCCGCAGGCCTTCTTCACACACGCGGCGTCGCTGGATCAGGGTTGCCCCCATTGTCCAATATTCCCCACTGCTGCCTCCCGTAGGAGTCTGGGCCGTGTCTCAGTCCCAGTGTGGCTGGTCGTCCTCTCAGACCAGCTACGGATTGTCGCCTTGGTGAGCCGTTACCTCACCAACTAGCTAATCCGACTTCGGCTCATCTGTTAGCGCGAGGTCTTACGAGCCCCCGCTTTCTCCCCCTCCCGGTATGGAAAGGGGACGTATGCGGCATTAGCCAACCTTTCGGTTGGTTATTCCCCACTATCAGGCAGATTCCGAAGCATTACTCACCCGTTCGCCGCTCGTCAGCACGTATTGCTACGCCTGTTACCGCTCGACTTGCATGTGTTAAGCACGCCGCCAGCGTTCAATCTGAGCCAGGATCAAACTCTTCACTTGATAGCTATGAGCTTCAACTTAAAAGAGTGAATCAAAGGCCCATTGCTGGACTTTTTGGTCACTCGGTCAATGGCACCCAAAAGGATGGATCGACGCGAGTCCCCACACAAATTACCTGCCAAATTGTTAAAGAGCACTACGTCCGCATTGGGCCGTAGAAAGGGCCGAGGAGTATAGCCCTGCGGCTCTCCCCGTCAACATAAGTACATTCGCTGAAAACACCACCGCAGGAACCGCGGCGCGGTATCAAGCTGAGGGCGCGCATTATAGGGGTGGAAATGGCCCTGTCAACGATTCGCAACAATTAGTTGAGCGAATTTTTAACTCTTTGAAATCAAAAGCTTTCCGGGCCGCCCGGGCGGCCACGCGTTTGACCCTACCAGCGCATGCCCTCGATACGCTTGTCGCGGTGCGCAAGAATCCATTGGGCGTGCTCGGCGAGGCAGGCGTGGCCGAGCGAACGCAGGATTTCCAGCTTCTCGGTGGCGGAACGGGCGGAGCGCATTTCGCGGGCTGCGAAGCTGAACAGGCTGTCCATGTAGCGGTACTGGCGAATGAGGGCGCGATCAGCCTTTTCGCCCAGGTAGATCTCGAATATCGCGCTGTACACGGTCAGCAGGGCGAGCGCCCAGAGCATCCCACTATGCAGTGCGGGCGGCAGTGGCGACGGGCCGCGCAGCTCCAGCACCGCTGCCGTCGCCAACAGAATACCCAGTGCGAGACCACTGAATAACATGGCACGCGCGATGTGCTCAGCCAGCTCCTGTCGGCGTGCCAGCGACTTGCCGCGTTGACGGTAATAGAGCAGCTGGCCGGAACCGTTCACCGGATCGGGATCACCGACCCAGGCTGCGAAGGTGTGCGCGTAACCATTTGGCACGGTCACTGCCGGATGCAGCGCACAGCGCAGGCTCACGGCACGCATCGCGGCGCGAATCCATTCCAGCTCGACGTCCTGCTTCTGCAGAAAACTCTCGTGCGCGAACTCGCCTTCGAACTGCGCGCGCACCCCGGAAACCTCCCAGTAAAAATCGACTCGCAAGCCCTCCGCGAGCGCGCGGTAGTCCAGGTAGCGACGCTGCCAGCTGCGTCGATGCGCCCACAGCGCCAGCAACCAGCCCAGGCCGAAGATCAGCAGCACGCCCAGTATGCTGACCAGGCCGCCGATGCCGTCGTGCTGCTTCTTGAAGGTGAGCAGCAGGAACGCCAGCACTGCCCACAGCACATAGCGCGCGCGCAATGCGCGCGTGAAGCAGCGCCGAAAATGCACGCCGAGCCAGTCGGCAGCGGTAAACAAGCGATCAATGTACTGCAGTGAAGCCGGCGTCTCGTAGGGCGTCGGCGGCGCCAGCCGCCTGCCCTGGCGGGCAATCTGCGCACCGTAGTCATCGACATCGCGATTGAAGCCGCTGGTGCGGCGCAGCAGCGTTTTGAGCGCCTTGGGCAGGCCGCGCGCGACCGGGCCGAATCGCTCCTCGCCACTCTCGAAGCCGAGCACGTGCACGCCATCCGCGCCGGCACCGGTGGCGGCCGGGCTGCGCTGGCGCGAGCAGCGAATCTCATAGGTCAGATCGTTGTCCTGTGCGCCCAGCAGCAGATCCGCCCGTTGCAGTCGCGGCAGATCGTCAGGCGAAATGCCGCGGCGCCGGAACCCGACGACCCGTGCCGTGCCGGCCGCATGCTCGGTTTCCTGCCCATCCCAGATGGCGATCAGCAACGAGCTGTAGCGCGCCACCAGCGCGCCAGCGCTCTGGAACTGCAGATCGCGCGCCGCGCCATCGGCGGCGAGGCTCTGTTCGTTGACGCCGCTGGGCAACTGCAGCTCGAGCCGCTCGGCGCGCGCCATCGCCCGATCGAACAGTGAACGCGCGGCCTCGTCGCTGAGATCGGCGCGGCAGCGCGCTGGAGAATAGGGCAGTAACGCGGTGATACCCAGGCCCAGCTCGAGCGCAACTTCGGCGGCCAGCAGATCGGCGCCTTCGGCCATGGAGGAGAGCAGCACGATCTGCACGGCGGGCGCGCCATCGCGCAGCGCGCGCAACAACTCGAGCAGCGCAGCACGGATAGCCGGCACTTCGGCCGGCACCAGATCGCGATGGCCGGCCACGCCGACCAGGAACGGGATCTTGAATTGCTCGGGGTTGTCCGTCATGGGCGCCGTGTCACTCAACTGCGAACCACTCCCGCGCTTATCGATCCGGCAGCATTGCGCTGTACTGCGCCACTTTAGCCGCATCACCCGCCCGAGTGTAGAGGTGGATGGCGCGCGTGAGGGCATCGTGGCCGAAGAGCGTATCCGCCGGCCACTTCTTCAGCACGACCGGCAGGCTGCTTTGCATCAGCGCACTGGCCTCGGCATAACGGCGCACCCCGGCCAGGCATCCGGCGCGCACGTTGTCGACGTGCGCGCTGCGCCACGGGTCATCTGGATAGCGAGCGGCGACAATCGGCCGCGCTTCCTCCAGCCGCATGAGCCCGGCCCGATACCGGCCGGTACGGCATTCGAGATCCGCGAGGTCGCTGAGGATGGGGCCGTGCAGGCGCTGCCGGTCAGAGATTGCGGCTTGCAGCGCCTGTCTGAGCAGCACCTCCGCCTGCTGACTGTGGCCCAGTCCGAGCTCGGCCAGGCCAAGATTGCTCAGCGCAAAGATGGATTCATCGTGTACTTCAGTGCGCTGCGCCTGAAACGAAACCAGCGCCTCATTGAGAATTGCCACCGCGCCGGCAAATTCGCGCCGCTCCAGGCGCAGACGGCCGATGTTGTTCATTGTCACGGCCACGTCGGTGTGTGCCGGCCCCAATACTTTGCGGTCGATTGCCAGGGAGCGAAGAAAATAGCGCTCCGCCGCGCGCCAGTTGCCGCGCATGTAGGCGATGGATCCCAGAGCGTTCAGGGTTTCGGACGCCTCGGGATGAAATTCTCCGGATATTCTGATGCGTTCGGCCAGCGCCTGGTCATACCAGCGCTGCGCGGCATCCATGTTGCCGGCGTAGAAGGCCGTCATACCGAGGCCAGCGAGCGCCCGTGCTTTCAGTTCGGCATCGGGCGCCGCCGCGGACGACAGCAGCGCCTGGCGCAGATACCGTTCAGCATCCGCATCGCGCTCGAGTTTTGCCGCCACTTCGCCGCGATCCAGCCACAAGCGCGCGCGCCCGGAAATACCGAAGTCGGGAGCGGTGGCGAGCTGAAGTTCCGCCTGAGTCAGCAACTCATTAGCACGCTGGTCGTTGCCACGCTGAAACTCGAGCTCAGCGAAAGAAATCGCCTGCCCGAGCTGTGCTGCGGTCGACTGCTCGGGAATGGCGCGCGCCTGGCCGAGCAGGTTCGCGGCCGGCGCATACAGGCCCAGGCCGGTATAGACTTCGCCGAGGGCCACCAGCAGCTCGGCGCGCACCTGTGGTTCATCCCGCAAAGCGGTATCGATCTGTGTGGCGCCGCGGTCGAGAATTTCGCGTGCCGTGATGGAATTGCCGCGCGCCTCACTGGGATCCGACACCTTGAACAGCGACACCAGAAACCCAGTAGTGCGCTGTGCGGTCAGTGACTTCTGTTCGGCAAGCCGTCGCTGACGCACCGCCTCATTGCGCGCCACCCAGGCATAGACAGCCAACCCGCCGAGCACGACGCAGCCAGCACTCGCAACCACGCCGATCATGGCCAGCTGGCGCTGCCTGCGCAGCTGGTCGCGCTGTCGGAGCGCGTCCAGCGGAACGCCCAGCATCCCGGCGACGATTTTCAGCTTGGCATCGCGCCGCTCATCCGCGCCGGCACGCAGGTCCGCCGCCAGGGGTTCAGACGCCGGCCTGCCGGTCAACTCGCCATCATCAATTTCAAAGCGCAACGACGGCGGAAAGCATTCGAGGGCCTCGGGAAAACCCCTGGCGAGGGCGTCCGGCTCCCCGGCGACGATCAGGCACAGGATCCGCTCGCCCCGGCCCAGCATCTTGAACTCACATATTTCCTGGTCGACCCAGCGCGACCTGGCGGCGCCCGGCGAGCAGACGACGATCAGGGTCGCTGAGCACCGCAGGGCCGTGCGCACTGATTCGGCCAGGTTCGCCCCGGAAGAGAGTTCCTCGCGATCCAGAAACACCGGTGCCAGCCGACTGCTCCCCGGCGCCTGCGCCTCGCGCTCGCTGCGTAGTGCCGGCGGCAGGCGATAGGTTTCGATCGCACGGTGCAGCCAGCGCGCCCATTGGCGATCGACATGGCTATAGCTGATGAACGCCGCGTAATTCCTGTCAGACATAATGCAATACAGCCTGGGGTGACAAGCGCGGAATTGCCAGGTCCCGCCCTCTTTACAATAACTTCCACTACAGCGTATAAATAATTGCCAGCAAAACAACAAGAGGGGTTCGCTATGAGCGCTGTACTTTCGGCCCGCCAGACGGGGCGCGCAATACTGCTGTTCGCGGCTGTCGTGCTGACCGCGCTGTGGTCGGTGCCCAGCCAGGCGCGCAAGATCGCCATTGATTTCGGCGACAGCTATTTCAACAGCGGTCAGAACTTCGGTTTTGAGACCGTGGGCTCCACGCTCACCGATGGTACCGCGGCATGCAGCGACAATCTGTCGCTGCTACCGCAGTCCTGCTTCCTGGCCCTGACGCTGGATGCCTCGAGCAGCGCGCTGGAACTCGGGTTCAATGTCAATTTCGGTACCGGCAACAAGCACACGTTGTTCGTGAACGAAAATGGCGCGCTCTCGTTCGATGCGCCGCTGCCGGCCACGCTGTCGACGACACTCGCAGCGATCGGCTCGCCGGTCATTGCACCGTTCTACGCCGACATGGAGTCGGGACAGTACTTCGACGCGGCCAACCTCGTATTTGACGGCTCACATACCGAAGCGATCGTGTACGGGCGCGGCGAGGCGGATCCGGTCGCTGATTCGACCGGCGCGTACAATCCCCTCGAGGCCGTCAAGGCGTTCCACGTGTCGTGGGCCGGTACCTTCCTGCGAGGCACCGACCCGCCAGTATTCATCTATACGCAAGTCGTGCTGTACGCACACCCCAGTTCCGCCGATGGCGACTTCGACCTGCGCATCCGCTACGGCATCAATGACACCGACAGTTACAGCGTGCCGCCCGGCATTCCCGGGTTTGTACTTGACGCCAACACGGCCGCCCTCAGCAGCCCGCTGCAGGCTGGTACCGATTACTTCTACAGTTTCCGTGGCGGCAAACTGCAGGGTGCGACCCCGCCCGACGCCGACGGGGATGGCATCCCCGACTCGACCGACAACTGCCCGGCGATCGCCAATCCCACCCAGGCCAACTCCGATGGTGACAGCTTCGGCGACGCCTGCGACAACTGCCCCAAGGTCAGCAACCCTGACCAGAAAGACACCAACGGCAACGGCATCGGCGATGCCTGCGAAGTGGCGGCGGTCAAGCGCTGCTACGTCGACAGCGACAACGACATCGATGCCTATGACATCGTGGCGATCCTGAAAGCCACCGGCAAGCATGTGGGCGCGACCGATCCGCGCGATGCGGACGGCAATCTGATCGTCTCGTTTGGCGATGCGGCGAAGTGTGCGTCGCTGTGCACGCGGCGGTACTGCGCCACCAAGTAGGATTATTCCGCAGCGTCGTAGCGAAGGGCTGAGTTCAGCCCTTCGCCAGCTGCGCCCACACAAAGCGCAGTTTACCGACCTGCAGCAGGTACTTGCCGGGAACCGCCAGCGCCGTATCGCGGCTGCTGGCCTTTTGCAGCGTGGCGGCATCGGTCCCGAAACGCACGGCGCCCTGATCGATCTGGCGGTTGCCATCCGAGACGCTGCTCACCAGACCGGCTGCCTTCAGCACGTTGGCCAGGCGCTGCGGACTGCCATCCGTGGCGATGGTCGTGGTCTCGATCTTTTCAGGGACGCCGCCCTGCCTGAACCTGGCGATGAACTCCGCCTGGGCGCGCGCGGCCGCTGCCCGATCGTGGAAGCGCGCGACGATTTCGCCCGCCAGCTCGAATTTCACATCGCGCGGATTGCGCCCGGCCTGAACACCCGCGCGCAGCCCGGCAATATCGGCGAGCGGCCGGAATGAGAGCAACTCGAAATAGCGCCACATCAGCCCATCGGAAATCGACATCAGCTTGCCGAACATGGCATCGCTGGGCTCGTTGATGGCGATGTAATTGCCCAGCGACTTGGACATTTTGTTGACGCCGTCCAGACCTTCGAGCAGCGGCATGGTGAGCACCACCTGCGGCTCCTGGCCGTAGTGCTCCTGCAGCTGCCGGCCAACCAGCAGATTGAACTTCTGATCAGTGCCACCGAGTTCGACATCGGCGTGCAACGCGACCGAGTCGTAGCCCTGCACAAGCGGGTAGAGGAATTCATGCAGCGCGATGGGCTGATTGCTCTTGAAACGCTTGCTGAAGTCATCGCGCTCGAGCATGCGCGCCACGGTGTGCCGCGCGGCAATTTCAATCAGGCCCGCGGCGCTCATCGGCCCGAACCAGCGCGAATTGAAATCGATGCGCGTCGCCTGCGGATCGAGGATGCGATAGATCTGCTGCTCGTAGGTGTGCGCGTTCACCTTGATTTCATCGGGCGTGAGCCGCGGGCGGGTGGCGTTGCGGCCGCTCGGATCGCCGATCATGCCGGTGAAATCGCCGATCAGGAAGATGACTTCATGACCAAACTGCTGGAACTGCCGCAGCTTGTTGATCAGCACCGTGTGGCCCAGGTGCAGATCAGGTGCGGTGGGGTCAAAGCCCGCCTTGATGCGCAGCGGCGTGCCACGCTGCAGTTTCTTCTCGAGCTCGGGCGCGCTGATGACCTCGGCCGCACCGCGCTGCAGTTCGGCCATCTGCTCCGCTACCGGGACAGAGCGCGCCTGTTCGGAATTAATCATGGTTTCGCATCGGCTCCGCATCGAACCCGCCTGTGCGCGGGCGCACAACTTTAGCAGGACGCGGGCTGTGCACGTTGACCGGCGCGTGGGCGGTCGGTTACGGTGCCCGGCATGGCCGTCGAACCCCACACCCTGCCAGGCCGCGGCATGAGGCTACGCACCCGGCTCATGCAGGTGCTGGGCTGCGTCGCTATTGCAAGTGTGGCGTTTCAGGCCGACTGGGCGCAGCGCCCGGAATTCGCCGGATCGGCCGCCAGCCAGCCCCCTCTGGCCGGGCCCGGACCGGCGCCGCGGGCGCCGTCAGCCGCACAGGCCGGCATGGCGCTCCTGCCAGGGCTGGCGACTATCGAGGTCATCGTGCGTCGTAACGACACGCTCGATCGCATCTTTCGCCAGTTCGAGCTGAGCCTCACGGATCTCGCCAATCTGCGCGCGGTGGCCGGCACCCGCGCAATGCTCGATCGGCTGATGCCGGGCGAAGCACTGCGTTTCCACCATCGCGACGGCTCGCTCATTGGTCTGGAGCGAAATCTCTCGCTCACCGAACAACTGCGCGTGACCCGCGCCGGTGAAGATTTTCACGCCGACGTCGTGGCGCGACCCATTCAGACGCGCACTCAGCTGGCGCACGCGCTGATTGATTCCTCGCTGTTCGAGGCGGGCAGCGACGCCGGCCTGCAGGACCAGACGGTGCTGGACCTGGCGCGCATCTTCGGCTGGGACATCGACTTCGCACTCGACCTGCGCAGTGGCGATGAATTCACCGTCAGCTATGAGCGCATCTTCCAGGACGGGCAGTATCTGCAGGATGGCGCCATTCTGGCCGCCAGCTTCATCAATCAGGGACGCGAAGTGCGCGCGCTGCGCTTCGTGGCGCCGGATGGCAGCGTGGGTTACTACAGCCCCGATGGCCTCAGCATGCAAAAGGCCTTTCTGCGGGCGCCGCTCGAGTTCCGGCGGGTGAGTTCAAGGTTCAGCAGCGCGCGCTGGCACCCGATCCTGAATCGCGTCCGCGCGCATGAGGGCGTGGACTATGCGGCAGCCAGTGGCACGCCGGTGTACGCGGCTGGCGATGGGCGTATCCGCTTTCGCGGGGTGCGCGGCGGCTATGGCAATCTGCTCGAGATCGAGCACGGCTCCGGCATCGTCACGGTCTACGGCCATCTGTCGCGCTTCGCGAGCAGCGCCCGCCGCGGTGCCCGCGTGCACCAGGGCCAGACCGTGGCGTTCGTTGGCATGACCGGGCTCGCGACCGGGCCGCATCTGCATTACGAGTATCGTCTCAACGGCCGCTATCAGGATCCGCAGCGCGTGAAGCTACCCGACTCGACGCCGAT
>JBAVRE010000177.1:0-19825 GCA_049694695.1 Steroidobacteraceae bacterium
AGTGGCGGTCTGGCGCCAGCCGGCCTAAACTCCGCCCAGGATTACAAGAACAGGGTGAGGCTTATGAGCATCAAGAATGCATTAGCCGCGACGCTGGTCGCGGTCACGGGCTGCTTTTGCGCAACAGCAATCGGCGCCGAAGTCAGTGACACACTCGAGGAAATCATCGTCACGGCCACCAAGAGCGAACGGACGCTGCAGGACATCCCGGTCGCCGTTACTGTGACTACCGCCAAGACGCTCGAGCGGGCGCATATCCAGGACATCCTCGATCTGCAGTCGATCGTGCCGTCGTTGCGCGTGTCGCAGTTGCAGACCTCGACCCAGACCAATTTCCTGATCCGCGGCTTCGGCAACGGCGCCAACAACCCCGGCATCGAGTCGTCGGTGGGCGTGTTCATCGATGGCGTCTACCGTTCGCGTTCCGCTTCGCAGATCGGCGACCTCGTCGACGTGCAGCGCGTCGAGGTGCTGCGTGGACCGCAGAGCACGCTGTTCGGCCAGAACGCTTCCGCGGGCGTCATCAGCGTCGTGACCCTCAAGCCCTCGTTCACCTTCGGTGGCTCCGTCGAGGCCAGTTACGGCAATTTCAATGCCTCAAATGTCAAAGTCCGGCTGACCGGTCCGCTCAGCGAGCGCGTGGCGTACAGCGTCTCCGGCGGCGTCAGCTCCGCCGAGGGCTACTTCACCAACCTCACCAACGGCAATGGCACCAACGATCGGCACCGCCACGACCTGCGGGCGCAGTTGCTGTTCAACGCTACCGACGAGCTGTCATTCCGCTTCATCGGCGATATCAGCCGGATCAACGAGGCCTGCTGCGGCGTAGTGAACCTGGTCAACGGCCCCACCGGCGCGATAATCCGGGGTATCGGCGGCAACCTGTATACCGGCAGCCCCTTCGATCGACGCCTCTATCTGAACAAGGATCCGAGCAACGCCGTAGACAATAGCGGCGGGTCGATGCACGTAGACTGGAAGCGCGGCTCACTGGCCTTCAGCTCGATCACGGCGGTACGGCAACAGAAAGCGAAGTTCGACTACGACACCGACTTCACCAGTGCCGACCTGGTCCCGACCAATCTCAACGACCAGCGCATCCACACCTTCACTCAGGAGCTGCGCGCCAGCTTCGACAACGGCGGGGCCGTGACCGGCTTGCTGGGCGCCTATTACTTCAAGGAGAAGGTGGACTACGACAACACCATCGCCTACGGCGCCGACATGCGTAACTATGTGAGCGTTGCGACCGCCGGCGGTATCGGCACGTTAGAGGGCCAGCTTGGCCTGCCAGCCGGCACCTTCTTCAAGGCGGGGCAGGGCCTCGTGACCAATGCGCGGCAGGACAACGACTCCTACACACTCTTCGGTCAGGCCGATTGGAAGATGGTCGACAAGCTCACGCTGACCCTCGGCCTTGCATACACGAAGAACAAGAAGGACGTGACATTGGATCAGAGCAACACGGACGTGTTCAGCAGTCTCAATCTGGTGGATATTGGCTTTGGCGGTGCGTTTTTTGCATTGACCGGCCTGCCGCCAACGCCGGCGAACATCGGGTTGATCCTCAGCAATCCGCTGACGGCGCCGGCCGCGTTTGCCGCCGATCGCATCAGCGTGACGCCCTGCTCACCGACGAATCCGCCGCCGGCCTGCAATAGGGCGTTGGGACTATACCCAGTGCAGTTCCTCCCACCGGTCGTTCCCTATGGTGACGGACACTCGGACGACGGCAAGGCCACCTACACGATCCGCCTCGCTTATGATATCCGCGACAACCTGAAGGTTTACGGCGGTGTGTCCACCGGCTTCAAGGCCACCTCCTGGAACCTCTCGCGGGACAGCAAGCCGTTCCCGCCATCATCGCCGGACCGCTCGCCACTGGGCGGCTTCGTAAATCCCTACTACGGCCGCTACGGCACCCGTTTTGCCGGGCCCGAGGAATCCACCGTCTACGAGCTCGGCCTCAAGGGCCAGTGGCCGCACGCGGCGCTCAACGTCGCGGTGTTCGACCAGGAAATCAAGGGATTCCAGTCGAACATCTTCACCGGTACAGGCTTTACCCTGGCCAATGCCGGCAAGCAATCGACCAAGGGCGTCGAGGTCGAAGCCCAGTACACGCCGAATCGCCACTGGGAATTCACGTTTGCCGGTACCTTCATGGATCCCAAGTACGACAGTTTCGTTGGCGCCGAAGGGGTCAACGGACCCACTGACCTCAGCGGCACGCGGCCGGCCGGCGTGCACCAGCAGAGCATTTCCACTGGTGCGACCTACAACTGGCAGTCCGGCGATTACGATGGTTTCCTGCGCGCCGATTACCTGTACGAGAACAAGGTGCAGGTGGTGGAGAATGTCAGCGAAGACATTGCCTCGCGCGAGGTCAAGACGCTCAATGCCAGCATCGGTCTGGCGCGCAACGGCTGGCACTTCATGCTCTGGGGCCGCAATCTCACCGATGACAACTACCTGCTCAGCGCATTCCCGTCGGTTGCCCAGCGCGGCAGTTATTCCGGCTACGTCAATGCACCGCAGACTTACGGCGTGACGGTGGGCAAGACCTTCTGACGGCCGGCCAAGGCGGCGGCCACGAAGCGCTCCGGCCGGTAGGGAGCCAGCGCTTCGAGACGCGCTGCGGCCAGCACTTCCCGGGCAACGTAACTGCCGAGAATCGGCGCCAGCGTGACGCCGCTGTGGGTGATGACGACATGGATGTCGGGTGCGCCCGGCAGCGCACCGACTACCGGCAGCTCATCGAGCGGCATGGGGCGAAAGCCCAGCGTCAGTCGCTCGAGCGGCACGTCACGTGCGGCGGGCAGGAAGGCCCCGACCTTGCTGAGTATGCGATTGCCGTGCATGGCACGCAGCGCTTCATCCGGAAACGGCATGGCGTGTGCGCGGATCTCCTGGTGAACGGCGAGATCAGGCGGTTCCGGCGAGTCGAAACCAACAATGCTGCCATCGCTCGCCTGCCTGAATGAGACGCCACCCGGCGCGTCATGGATGATCGGCGTCACCAGCGTCGTGGCTTGGCTGTGAGCCAGTATGCCCGGCGCGTGACGCAGCGTCAGGTTGAACCCGGCCATGGCAACAATGCCGGGCGTATCGACGCCGGCCGCCACCACCAGGCGGTCGAAGCGGAAACGCCCGTGGCTGGTTACCACGCCGTTGAACGCATTGCCCTGCATATCGAGACCCAGCAGTTCGCAGTCGCTGAGTATCTTCGCACCGTGCCGCCGTGCTGCGGCCAGGAACAGCCGGGTGACCTTGACGGGGTCCAGGTGCCCGTCGATGCCTGAGAAGAAGGCGGCGGCGACCGGGCCGGGCACGAGCGTCGGCGAGAGCGCCGCCAGTTCGGTCGCGCTTATTGAGCGTACCGCATAGCCTGCGCCGTCCATGCGTGCGCCGTTGGCGCGCAGGGCCGCCACTTCCGCCTCGCTGCTCGCCCAGTTCAGGTAGCCACCCCAGGTGATGCCCAGCCGCAGCCGCCGGTCCAGCTGGTGATAGGCCAGCAGGCTCTGCAGTCGCAGTTCGCGGTAGTGCGCATCTGCAACGAAGGCATTCAGCCAGGCAAAGGAGTTTTGCGTGGCGCCACTGGCCGGCTGCGCTTTTTCCAGCAGGGTGACGCGGGCCCCGGCCTCGGCCAGATGCATGGCGATGGAGGCGCCGACGATTCCGCCGCCGACTATGCCCACCCGCAGCGCCGGCTGGCGTGCATGCAAAGCCGGCGTGAACCCGCAGGCGCTGGCTGCCGTGATACGCGCCAGAAAATCTCTGCGCAACATGGTCTGGTTACTCCTTGGTGGCCGGCTATTGTGCGCTCTGGCACGCAGATTTATGCTTCGCCGCTGCAACCGGGCCAGATACCAGCCCGGATATTGGGGAGAAACACATGAGAAAGCTATACACCGGAGTCTTCGGGCTCCAGGCCTGCTTGTTGCTGGCGATTAGCGGCCTGGCGCAGGCCCAGGACAAACCGAAAGATTCGTACCTCTACGTGACCTATTTCAACTGCGACGTGACGCAGCAGGAACGGGCCGACCAGATTTTCGATCAGCTCTACCGATCGTTCTATGACGCGGCCATCGCCGAAGCCGCGATCACCAACTACGGCTGGCTCGCCCACCAGACCGGTGGCAAGTGGCGCCGCGCGCTCTATCACGGCGCACCAAGCGTCCAGGCGCTGCTGGACTCGCAAAAGAAGATCGGCGACCAGATTGATGCCAAGAACAAGAAGTTGAGTGACGAGTTGGGCAAGATCTGCAACTCGCATGACGACTATATCTGGAAGACGGTCGCCGGCAACGCCGTCACCGCGGCGCGTGGCAGCGCGGCCTTCTCCACCTACTACGTCTGTGACACCAGTCGCGACAAACAGGCGGATGCCCTGGTCAAGCAGGTGTTCGCGCCCATCTACGACAAGCTGATAGCCGAGGGAAAACTCAAGTCCTGGGGCTGGCTGGAGCACATGGTCGGCGGTGAGTACCGGCGGCTCGCGACCATGAGCGGCGCTGACATGAAGACCGTGCTGGAGGCGCGCGCCAGCGTCAACCAGGCGCTGATGGACAATCCGCTGGGCGATACCTTCACCGACATATGTGGGTCCCACACGGACTATATGTGGGAGATCAAGTTCAGCAAGCCCTGAGCGCTGGCGGGCTGAGAGGACGCACAATCGGGCCCGGTATGCGCCGGGCCCTTTTGTTTGCGCCGCTGCCTGCCGCCAGGCGGCATGTTGTATCCTTCGGGGCTCGAACCCGCGCGGTATTGCGCGGCCGCCGTCATGCTCATGCAAGAACGCTACGATCCGGCGCTGGTTGAGCGCGCCGCACAGGAATACTGGAACTCCCACGCCAGCTTTGCGGCGCGCGAGGATGGCGCGCGCCCCAAGTACTACTGCCTGTCGATGTTCCCGTATCCGTCGGGGCGCCTGCACATGGGTCATGTGCGCAACTACACCATCGGCGACGTGCTGGCGCGCTTCATGCGCATGCAGGGCTGCAATGTGCTGCAGCCCATGGGATGGGATGCCTTCGGGCTGCCGGCCGAAAATGCCGCGATCGCCAACGGCGTGCCGCCGGCGCGCTGGACGCGCGACAACATCGCCTACATGAAGAAGCAGCTGCAGGCGCTGGGCCTGGCGATCGACTGGCGGCGTGAAGTGGCCACCTGTGATCCGGATTATTACCGCTGGAATCAGTGGCTGTTCCTGCGCATGCGCGAGCGTGGCATCGCCTACAAGAAAACCGGCGTGGTCAACTGGGATCCGGTCGACAAGACCGTGCTCGCCAATGAACAGGTGATCGATGGGCGCGGCTGGCGCACCGGTGCGCCGGTGGAAAAGCGCGAGATCCCGATGTATTACCTGCGCATCACGGCTTACGCCGAGGAGCTGCTGGCGGGCCTTGATACCCTGAGCGCCTGGCCCGAAAGGGTGCGCACCATGCAGGCCAACTGGCTGGGACGCAGCGAAGGCTGCGATGTGGCCTTCCCGTACGCCGCGGACACGCTTGCGGCGATCGGCCAGGGCACGACGAGCGCAAGCGGCGCGGCGCCGGGGGCTGTCGCGGCATTGAAGGTGTACACGACCCGCGTCGACACGCTGTTTGGCGTCACATTCATGGCGATCTCGGCCGAGCATGTGCTGGCCAGCGCAGCGGCGGCGCGCAATCCGGCGCTGGCAGCCTTCGTGGCCGAGTGCAGGCGCGGCAGCACCATGGAAGCCGACATGGCGGTGATGGAAAAGCGCGGTATGGCCACGGGCCTGCATGTGCGCCATCCCCTGAGCGGCGAGCTCATCGAAGTGTGGGTCGCCAACTACGTGCTCATGGCCTATGGTGAAGGCGCGGTCATGGGCGTGCCGGCGCACGACGAGCGCGATTTCGAATTCGCGCAGCGTCATGGGCTCGCCATCCGCACCGTGGTGCGCTCGGCCAGCGGCGGCTATGAGAGCGTAGGCGAGAAATACCTGCCCGAATATTCGGAAGCCGGCATCACCGTCAATTCCGCCGGATTTTCCGGATTGAGCAGCGCGGCGGCGCTCGTTGCCATCGCCGCTGAACTCGAGAAACGGAGTCTGGGCGCGCCACGGGTGCAATGGCGCCTGCGCGACTGGGGCATTTCGCGCCAGCGCTACTGGGGTTGCCCGATCCCGCTCGTGCACTGCGAGAAGTGCGGCGAGGTGGCGGTGCCCGAAAGCGATCTGCCGGTGCGGCTGCCTGAAGACCTGGTGCCCGATGGTTCCGGAAATCCTTTGGCGAAGCACGCGCCATTCCTGCACTGCCGCTGCCCGCAGTGCGGCGGCGCGGCGCGGCGCGAAACCGACACGATGGATACCTTCGTCGACTCGTCGTGGTATTTCCTGCGCTTTGCGAGCGCCGATCAGTCGGCCGCGCCGGTCGATGAACGCGTGCAGTACTGGCTGCCCGTCGATCAGTACATCGGCGGCATCGAGCATGCGATCCTGCATCTGCTGTATTCGCGCTTCTGGACGCGCGCCATGCGCGATCTCGGCCTGCTCACGCTCGACGAGCCCTTCAGGGCCCTGTTGACGCAGGGCATGGTGCTCAACCACATCTACTACCGGCAGCCGGCCGCGGGTCGTCGCAGCTATCTGAACCCGGCCGATATCGAGGTGCAGGTCGATGCGGCCGGTGTGCGCACCGGCGCTGTGCTCGTCGCCGACGGGCAGAGCGTCGAGTACGGCGGGCTTGGCACCATGTCCAAGTCGAAGAACAACGGCGTCGATCCGCAGAGCCTGGTGGAACAGTACGGCGCCGATACGGCGCGGCTGTTCATGATGTTCGCTTCACCGCCCGAGCAGACGCTCGAGTGGTCCGAAGACGGTGTCCTCGGGCAGTCGCGCTTTTTGCGCCGCCTGTGGAAGGCGGTCTACGATCATGTCGCCGAAGGTCCCTCGCCGGGAGCGCCGGTCGCGGCGCCAGGCAGCGAAGCCGCGGCGCTGCGGCGGCTCACGCACCAGACGCTGGCGCGCGTAACCAGCGATATCGGTCGGCGGCGGATCTTCAATACCGCGATCGCCGCGGTCATGGAACTGCTCAATGCCACCTCGCGCTTCCAGGCCGGCGATGCGGCCGCGCGCGCCGTGCGCCACGAGGCGCTGGCGATGGCGGTGCTGTGCCTCTCGCCGATGGTGCCGCATATCTGCCACGCGCTGTGGCATGAGCTCGGGCACGAGCGCGCACTGATCGACGAGCCGTGGCCGACGCCCGATGCCGCCGCGCTCGCGCAGGATGTGATCGAGCTGATCGTGCAGGTGAACGGCAAATTGCGCGGCCGCGTGCAGGTGCCCAGCGGCGCCGATGAGGCCACGGCGCGGGCTGCTGCCCTGGGCGATGCCGATGTGCAGCGTTTCGTCGGCGCCGCCACGCCGCGGCGCGTGGTGTACGTGCCCGGCAAACTCGTCAATATCGTGCTCTGATGCGCTGGCTCGCGCGCTGCCTGACCGGAACCACCCTGCTGCTGGTCGTTGGCAGCTGCGGCTTTCATCTGCAGGGCAGCGACACCATGCCACGCAGTCTCGCAAGTGTGCGCCTCGAGGCGGTCGACACGCAGAGCGACTTCTGTCATGGCTTGCGTGCTGCGCTGCTGAGTTCAGGCACGCGGCTCGATGCCGGGGTCGCGGGCGCGGCAACCATACGCATACTCGAGGACACGACCGGCGAGCGCGTGCTCACAGTATCGGCGCGCAATATTCCCACCGCCTTCGAACTCAGTTATCGGGTGCGCGTGGCAGTGGAATCGCAGGGGCGCGAACTGATGGCGCCGGAAGAACATACGCTGACACGCGAGTACAGTTTCGACGAGCGCACGCTGCTGGCCAAGGAGCGCGAGCGCGAGGTGCTGCTGCAGGCGCTCGCTGACGAGCTGGTGGCCCTGCTCATGCGGCGCTTCGCGTCGCTCTAGGGCCGCGCCCATGCTGCGGCTGGCGGAGTGCGATCGCCCATGCGTCGCGCGGCTGCTCGCCGGCTTCGGGCTGGCCCTGCGCACCGTCGCGCCGGATCAGGAAATTCCCGGTTCCTACTGGGGTGGGAGCGAAGCCGGGTTGCAGGGCAACACGCTGCTGGCGCGGCTCGATACGCCCCTGCATTCGGTCCTGCACGAGGCCGCGCACTACATCTGCATGAGCCCCGAGCGCCGCGTGGGCCTGGAGCGTGACGCGGGCGGTGATGATTCCGAAGAGAATGCCGTGTGCTACCTGCAGGTGCTGCTCGCCGATTGCATCGATGGTTTCGGGCGCGCGGCCAGCTGGCGCGACATGGATGAGTGGGGCTACAGTTTTCGGCTCGGCAGCGCGCAGCGCTGGTTCGAGAGCGACGCCCTCGATGCCCGCGCCTGGTTGCAGCAGGCCGGCATTATTGATGCCAGCTGCGCACTGAGCGGCGCGTTGCGCGAGCGCTAGCTGCTGCCAGGCCAAGCCGGTAGACTGCGCAACGCTCACGCTGACCCAGGATCGTGCCATGACCGTGATTTCGAGTCTGTTCCGCAAGGCGGCCAGCCCGGCGGCAACCTCGGACGAGGAACTTTCCGGGTTGCCATCGCCGCCGGCGGGGACTGCCGCCGGCGCCGCTCGCAGCGCTGACGCGGCGCTCGCGCGACGCGCCGCGATCAATACCCTCGAAGCGGACGCTGCCCTGTATTCCCTGGCCGGCCTGAGCGGCGGCGCCCCGGAGTCGCCGGAAATTGCCCGCGCCGCTCAACAACGGGTGGCGCAGCTGCTTGACGCCGGCGCGATCCGCCTTGCCGATCTGGATGGCGGCTCGGCCAACCTGCCCGCGCTGCTGTCGGTCGCGGCCCTGTGCCGGGATCCGGCGCTGCTGGCGCAGGCGATAGCGGCGATTGGCGATGAGGAGCTGCTGGGGCAGTTATCGCTGACTGGCTCCTCACCGGCGATACGGCAACTCGCGGCCGCCCGGGTGCAGGAGCACTCGAAGCTGGTGCAACTGCTGAAGGACGCGCGCGGCAAGGACAAGAACGTCTACAGGATACTCAAGCAGAAGCGCGATGCGATCAATGCGCAGCAGCGGGCTGAGCTGGCCGCACTCGAAGCGGTCAACACACTGTGCGCAACCATCGAGCATCACATACACCAGCCGTTCAACAGTTCCTATGCGCCAATCGTCGAACACCTCGTGGCCCAGTGGCAGGCGGTGGTGGCCAAGGCGCCGGCGCAGCTCAGGGCGCGGGCCGAGCTGGCCATCGAGCGCTGTCGCCAGGTCGTCACTCGGCACCAGCAGCAGATCGCCAGCGAGGCGGCGCGCGCGGCGGCCATCGAGCATGCCGTCCCCGAGCGCCAGGCGATATTGCAGGCGCTGCAAGCGCTGCTCGCCGTCGCCTATGCCTCCAGCGCGAGCGACGTCGCGGCGCAACTGGCCGCCGCTGCAGGGCGCTGGATCGAACTGGCCGAACTCAAAGCGCCGGGGCGCGAGGAGATTGCCAGCTTTGAGCAATTGAGCAATGCCATCGCTGCGCTGGCGGCATTCAACGCGCGGCACGGCTCGGTGCAGATTCAGGCCGCTGCTCTTCATGAGGGCAACGTTGCCGCACTCCGGCGGGCCTTGAGCCACGCGTCCCTGTTGGGCGAGCAGCTGCCGGGCGAGGCGCGCGACGCCCTCGCGGCGCTGCAGGCCAGGGAGCAGGCGCGCGCCGCGGAACAGGCCGCAGCGGCGGCGGCACTGCGTCAGGTCAGCGGTCTGGTGCGCAAGGCGCAAAGCACACTGGCGGCCGGGCATTCGCGGCAGGCCGCGGGGATGCGGCGCGCCGTCGAGGACAAGCTTCACAAGCTGCCCGTGGTGCCAGCGCAGCTGAGCACCCGGCTCCATGCGCTCGACCAACAACTCGGCGAGCTGCAGGATTGGCGCAGTTTTGCGGTGGCGCCCAAGCGCATCGAGCTGATCGCGCAGATGGAAGCCCTGATCGACGGAGGCGTGGCCCCCAAGGCCCTGGCTGTCGAGATCAAGCGTCTGCAGGATGATTGGAAGCTCATCAGCAAGGGCAGCACGGAAGACACGCAGGCCGAGTGGCAACGCTTTCACGACGCCGCCCAGAAAGCCTACGAACCCTGCCGCGAATTCTTTGCCGCGCAGGCCAGGCAGCGCGCCCATAACCTCGAGCGCCGCGCTGCGCTGCTGGAACGACTGCAGGCTTTTGCCACTGCCCAGAACTGGGAACAGGCAGACTGGCGCGAGGTGGCGCGCGCGTTGCGTGAGTCCTGGCAGCAGTGGCGCAGCCTGCAACCGGTGGAGCGGGCTGCAAACAAGCCACTGCAGGAATCCTTCGACGCGCTGAGCGCCGATCTGCAGTCACGGCTGAACGCCGAGTACGCCAGCAATGCAGAAGCGAAGCGTGCGCTGATCAGTCGCGCGCAGCGACTGGTCGGGCTGGACGACAGCCGCCAGGCCACTGACGAGGTCAAGCGCCTGCAGCTCGCGTGGAACGGCGTCGGCCTGGTCGCGCACGAACAGAGCCAGCAGCTGTGGGAGGAGTTTCGCCAGCACTGCGACGCCGTATTCGCCAGGCGACAACAGCAGCACACCGAGTACGTGGCGGCGCTCGGGGCCAACAGTGGCAAGGCCGTCGGGCTGTGCGAACAGGCCGAGCAGCTGCTTGCCCTGTCGGGCGCGGAGTTGATCGAGGGCGCAAAGCAGCTGCCGGCGCTGCGCGCGGCCTTCGAGGCGCTGGGCGAACTGCCCAGGGACAGTGCGCGGGCGCTGCGCGGCCGCTTCGAAACTGCGCTCGATCGGTGCCAGCAGCAGGTGGCGCAGCTTCGCGCCCGCGAAAAAAGCCAGGCCTGGGAGCAGGTGTTCGATGCGGCCAACAGGATTCGACGCTTCCGCCTGGCGGCGGCTGAGGGTGCGGCGCCGGAAGAATGCGCCGCCCGCCAGGCGGATGCCCAGGGCTGCATCGATGGCGTCCCACAGTGGCCGAAGGGCGCTTTGCAGACGCTGCGCGCCGCGCTCGCGCATCCGGGGTCGCCCGATATCGCCGCCAACGAGACGGCGCTGCGCACGCTGTGTATACGCGCCGAGCTGCTCACCGACACGCCCACGCCGGCGGACGATACGGCATTGCGTCGTGCCTACCAGCTGCAGCAGCTATTGAAAGGACTCGGCCAGGAGCGTGCGCCACGCAACCTGGAAATGGAGGCACTGGTATTCGAGTGGCTGGCGGTCGGCGCCACCGGCGATGCCGTGTATGCGCAGCTGCTCGAGCGCTTCAGGAATTGCCGCGCCAATCAGCGCGCGGATTCCCGCAGCTGAGCGTGCTTCACAGCCGGCGCCGGCGGCATGCTGGCTTCGACGATTGGCACGCCGCGCCCGCGCGGGTCTGAGCCGGCGGTCACCGTGCCCGCGGCATCGACGGCGATGACCTGCATGTCGCCGAATTCCCACGGGCTCTGCCGGGGTTTGTAGCCGAGCGCGCGCAGGCCCTCGATCGTGTCGGCCGGCAGCGCGCAGCACACTGAATAGATGATCTGGTCCGGCGGCTGCAACTGATGGTGAAAGCGCCCGGCCGCCACGGCTTGCGCGGGCGTCATGTGGAAATCGTAGATATTGAGCATGGTCTGGAACACTGAGGTGAAAATGGTGGTGCCGCCAGGTGTGCCTGCCACCAGCACGACGTGACCATCCTGCAGGGCGATGGTCGGTGACATGGACGAGAGCATGCGCTTGCCGGGTGCGATGGCATTGGCGCTGCCGCCCACCACGCCGTACAGGTTCGGCACGCCGGGCTTGATACTGAAGTCGTCCATCTCGTTGTTGAGCAGGAAGCCTGCGCCCTCGACCACCACGCCATCGCCATACCAGTCATTGAGGGTGTAGGTGTTGGCGACGGCATTGCCCTCGGCATCCAGGATCGAGTAGTGCGTGGTGTGCATGCTCTCCTCCAGCCCGGGTCTGACGCTGGTCACGGGCGAGATCTCATGCAGCCGCACTTCGCTGGCGCGGCGCGCGATGTAGGCGGGGTCGATCAGTCTTTCGATGGGCACGTGCACGAAATCCGGGTCGCCGAGATATTCGGCGCGGTCCGCGAACACGCGCTTTTCCATCTCCGCGATCAGGTGCACGTACTGGGTCGAGTTGTGCGCAAGTCCCTGGAACTGCGCACTGAGCGCATCGTGCATCTTCAGGAGCTCGATCAGCGCGAAGCCGCCCGAGCTGGGCAGCGGAGCGGTGAGCAGCTGCATGCCGCGCCAATCGGCGATCATCGGCGCGCGCCATTTGGCGCGATACCCGGCCATATCCTTCAGGGTGATCAGGCCGCCGCCGCGCTGCATCTGCGCCACGAGCAGCTGCGCCGTCTTGCCGCGATAGAACCCCTGTGGACCCCCGTTGGCAATGCGCTGCAGCGTAGCGGCAAGTTCGGGTTGCCGGAACAGCTGTTCGCCGCGCACGGCTGCGAAGTAAGTATCGAAATTGGTGAGGCCGGTGTAAGTGCTGCGTGCCTCCTGGATGCGATTCGCGAGGTGCGCCGAGGCGGTAAAGCCGTCACGCGCCAGCTCGATGGCCGGTTGCAGAAGTTCGCGCCACGGCCGCTTGCCGTAGCGCTGATGCGCCAGCCACATGCCGGCCACCGTGCCCGGCACGCCCGCGGCGCGCACGCCGATGACGCTGGAATCCTTGATCGCCGCGCCCTTGTCATCCAGAAACATGTCGCGCGTCGCGGCGGCCGGGGCGGTCTCGCGGTAGTCGAGGAAGGCCGGCTTGCCGTGGTGGTAGATCATCATGAAGCCGCCGCCGCCCAGATTGCCGGCTTCCGGATAGGTCACCGCCAGCACGAAGGCCGTGGCCACCGCGGCATCCACGGCATTGCCGCCGCGCTTCATCACCGCCAGCGCGGTGCGCGAGCCGAACTCGTCCGGCGTGGCGACCGCAGCGTAGCGGCCCGGCGCGGCTGCAGCGCCTGTGGCGGACAGGGACATGGCCAGCAGCGCAGCGCAGATTCGCAGCGCAGCGCGTGCCGGGCGCAGCGCGGATGTAACAGGAAAGGTGTTTGCAGACTTCATGAATTCACGCTACCAGTTTGCAGAAGTATTGTAAGTCGCCTGTGGCAGCCGCACAGTCAGCGCTTGCGAGCCTTGCCGCGCCGTGCGCCGGCGAAGCGATCAGTCGCCGCGACCAGCTCGCGGATGTTGCCGCGCTCGAAGGCCGAATGCCCGGCATCGCCCACGATGCGCAGATCCGCCTCGGGCCAGGCGCGATGCAGTGCCCAGGCGCTGCGCGCCGGGCAGACCACGTCGTAGCGCCCCTGTACGATCACGGCCGGAATGTGCCGGATGCGCCGCACCTCGCGCAGCAGCTGATCTTCATGTTTCAGGAAGCCGCCGTTGACAAAATAATGGCACTCGATGCGCGCGAATGCCGCGGCGTAATCAGCATCATCGAACTTGGCGATCGCGCTCTTGCCGGCCTGCAGGTAACTTGTGGCCGCTTCCCACACCGACCAGGCGCGCGCGGCGCGCACCCGCACTGCGGCGCTGCGCGAGGTGAGGCGTCGATAGTAGGCGCCCATCATGTCGGTGCGCTCGGCGCGCGGAATCGGCGCGATATATGCTTCCCACAGGTCCGGGAACAGCGCGGCAGCGCCGAGTTCGTCCTGGTAAAACCAGCGCAGCTCGGAACGGCGCAGCAGAAATATGCCGCGCAACACCAGCTCGCTGACACGCTGCGGGTGCGCCTGCGCGTAGGCCAGCGCCAGCGTCGAGCCCCAGGAGCCGCCGAATACCAGCCAGCGCTTCAGCCCCAGGTGCTCGCGCAGCTTTTCGATATCCGCGACCAGATGCCAGGTGGTGTTGTCGACCAGCGAAGCGTGCGGGCGGCTGCGACCGCAGCCACGCTGATCGAGCAGCACAATTCGATATTTGCGCGGATTGAAGAAGCGGCGCATGGCCGGACTGGTGGCGCCGCCGGGCCCGCCGTGCAGGAACAGCGCAGGCTTGCCCCTGGGGTTGCCGCTCTCTTCGAAATAGAGTTCGTGCACCGGCGAGACGCGCAGCATGCCGCGATTGAACGCCTTGACGCGTGGGTAGAGATTGTTGCCGGCGCTCATGGTTTGGCCACCATGGCCCCGAGTGGCCTGCCGCCCAGCAGGTGCAGGTGCAGGTGATAGACCTCCTGCCCGCCGTGCGCATTGCAGTTGATGATCAGCCGATAGCCATCTTCGGCAATGGCCTCGCGGCGCGCCAGATCGCGCGCTACGGTGTACATATGGCCGATCAGCTCCTTGTCCCCATCGGCGATGTCGTTGGCCGTGGCGATCGGCTTGTTCGGCACGATCAGTATGTGCACCGGTGCGCGCGGGTGAATATCGCGGAAGGCAGTGACCTGGGCGTCGCGATGGACGATGTCGGCCGGCAGCTCACCGGCAATGATGCGTTCGAACAGTGTGGGCATGGCGCGAGACTAATCCGGCGCCGGCCCGGCGGCAAGTCGCGCGCTGTGCCGGTGCATGCGGTAATCTGTTGCCACAGCAGCATCTGACAGGTTCGTACATGAAACTTAGCGCTGAGCAACTTGCCAGCCATCTCGGCGGGCCGCTGGCGCCGGTCTATCTCATCTCGGGCGATGATCCGTTGCTGAGTATGGAAGCACTCGATGCGATCCGCCTGGCGGCGCGCCGTGCCGGCTTCGATGAGCGCGTGCAGGTGTCCATCGAGCGCAGCGCCGCCGCGTGGGAGGAAGCACTGGGCGCGACCCAGACGCTTTCACTGTTTGCCAGCCGGCGGATTCTCGAGATTCGCATGCCTGGCGGCAAACCCGGCCACGGCGCCGCGACCCTGCTGCGCCTGATCGCGGCGGCCGGCGATGATCTGCTGTTGCTGGTGCTGACGGGCAGACTCGATCGCGAGGCGCAGAATTCCGCCTGGGTGCGTGCGCTGCAGGAACGCGGCGCCTGGCTGCCGCTGTGGCCGATCGAGGCCGCGCGTCTGCCCGGCTGGTTGCGCCAGCGCCTGCGCGCCGCCGGCCTCGAGGCCACCGATGAGGCGATTGCACTGCTGGCCGGGGCAACCGAAGGCAATCTGCTCGCGGCCCGCCAGGAAATCGACAAGCTGCTGCTGCGCTATGGCAGCGGCGCACGCCTGGACGCCGCGACACTCGCCGAGGGCCTGAGTGACAGTGCGCGCTTTGACGTCAGGGCGCTCACCGACGCCATCGGCGCGCGTGACGCGGTGCGGGCCCTGCGGGTGCTGGCCGGGTTGCGCGCTGAAGGGGCCGAAGAGGTCAAGGTGCTGTGGTGGCTGGCGCGCGCCATGCACGAGCAGACGTCCCCCAGGGTACCCATGGCGCGCCTGGCGGCGCGTGCCACCCGTGCCGATCGCTGCGTCAAGGGCCGGGCACATGGTGTGGCCTGGGATGAAATGGCGCTGCTGAGCGTGGAGCTGTGCGGGCAGCGTACACTGCCGCTGCCGCGCAATGCGGTGCTGCAGGTGCGGGCGCGTGCATGACTGAACCGATTGGTATCTTTGGCGGCACCTTCGATCCCATTCACTATGGGCACCTGCGTACCGCCTTTGAATTGTGGCAGGCGCTGCGCCTGGCGCAGGTGCGCTTCCTGCCGACCGGCGATCCGCCGCACCGTGGCGCGACGCTGGCCTCGCAGGAGCTGCGCCTGCAGATGGTACGCGCGGCCATCACCGGGCTGGAAGCGTTCGTGGCTGATGATCGCGAAATGCGCCGCAGCGGCGTGTCCTACTCGGTCGACACGCTGCTCGACCTGCGCCGCGAATTTCCGGATCGTTCATTATGTCTGCTGCTGGGCATGGATGCTTTTCTGGGCATGCCCCACTGGCATCGCTGGCGCGAGATTCTCGATCTTGCGCACGTGGTGGTGGCGCATCGTCCCGGGTGGAAGGTGCCGACCACCGGGCCGCTGGGCGAAATCATGGTCGATCGCGGTACCGGCAACGTGCGTGACCTGCACGTGAGCAGCGCCGGCCGGGTCTATGTCCGGGCCGTCACCCAGCTGGAAATATCTTCGACCGACCTGCGCCAGTTGATAGTGGGCGGGCAGGACCTGCGTTATCTGGTGCCGGACGCAGTGCGCGAGCTGATCCTGGCCAGCGGGTGCTATGCTCAACGCAGTTCCTGAGCTTCACTCCGAGGTCATACCCCAAGCATGGCTACCACTCGCCGCCGCCCGTCCAGCAAGAGCACCGCCAGGCGTGCCCCAAAGCGGACCCCAAAACGCACTCCGAAGCCTGCACCCAAAGGCAGCAAGTCCCTCCGCCCCAGCATCGGCACCTTTACCGGCCGCGCCAGGGTGGCACGCAGTGCGGCGCTCATCGCCCTTGAAAAGCTGGTGCTGGCAGCGCTCGAAGACATGAAGGCCGTCGACATCAGGCTGCTCGATGTACGCGGCCTGACTGACGTGGCCGACACCATGATCGTCTGCAGCGGCACTTCGGATCGCCACGTGCGCGCCATCGCCGAGCTGGTGATCGAGCGCGCCAAGGCTGCCGGGCGCCGGCCCCTGGGTACCGAAGGCAAGCAGGATGCTGAATGGGTGCTGGTCGACCTGCAGGACGCGCTGGTGCACGTCATGCTGCCGCGGGTGCGCGAGTTCTATGCGCTCGAGGAACTGTGGGAGGCGCCGGCGGCGGCGCGTCGTGCGGCGCCCGCTGCCTCGAGGCCGCGGAGCGGTTGAGCGAGCGTGCATTGGCGTGTGATCGCCGTGGGTACACGGCTGGGCGGCTGGGCGGAAGCGGCCTACAACGATTACGCGCGACGCCTGCGTGGGGCCGAGGCGCTGGAACTGTGCGAAGTGCCACCCGGCCGGCGCAGCGCGCGTGGCGATGTGGTGCGCGCGATTGCTGCCGAGAGCAAGGCGATTCTGGCGCTGCTCGAGCCGCGCAGTTTCACCGTGGCGCTCGACGAGCGCGGCCGGCAATTCAGCAGCGTGCAACTGGGCGAGTGGCTGGCGGTGCGGCGCCAGGCCGGTGCGACACTGAATTTCATCATCGGCGGGCCCGATGGCCTGGGGGCTGAAGTGCTGTCACGTGCCGCGCTGCGTTTCTCGCTTTCGTCGCTGACCCTGCCGCACGCGCTGGCGCGTGTGCTGCTGGCTGAACAACTGTATCGCGCCACGACGCTGCTTGCCGGTCACCCCTATCACCGTGAATGACGCCACCCTGATACTCGCTTCGGCCTCGCCACGACGCAGCGCGCTGCTGCGCCAGATCGGCGTGGCGCATGAAGTGATGGCGCCCGCGGTGGCGGAAGTGCGCGCTGCGGGCGAGGCCGTGGAGGCCTGTGTGAGTCGGCTGGCTCTGGCCAAGGCCCGCCAGATACGGGCGCGGGTGCCAGGCGCGCCGATACTCGGCGCCGACACCGCCGTGGTGCTCGATGGGCACATGCTGGGCAAGCCGGCTGATCGTGCCGCGGCCGTGGCGATGATGAGCCGGCTTTCCGGGCGCGTTCATCAGGTGCTGACCGCCGTGGCCCTGCTCAGCGCGCACGGCGAGCGAGTGCTGCTGTCGGCCAGCAGCGTGCAGTTTCGGCGCATCGAGCCTGCGGAAATAGCCCGTTACTGGGACAGCACCGAGCCGGTCGACAAGGCCGGCGGCTATGCCATCCAGGGTTATGCCGCCGTATTCGTCGAACAGCTGCAGGGCAGCTACTCTGGCGTGATGGGCCTGCCGCTGTTCGAGACCGCGGCGTTGCTCGATGCCGCCGGTGTGCCGCGCTGGCAGACCATTGATCGGCGCGGCGAGTCGTACTGATGCGCGAGATTCTGATCAATGTCACGCCGCGTGAGACGCGTGCCGCGCTGATCGACAACGGCGTCACGCAGGAACTCTACATCGAGCGTGCCGGCCGCCGCGGGCTGGTGGGCAATCTCTACAAGGGCCGCGTATCGCGTGTCCTGCCAGGCATGCAGGCAGCCTTCATCGACGTCGGCCTGGAGCGCACCGCCTTCCTGCATGCTGGTGATATCGCGCGCGCCGTGCCCGCCGAAGCCGAGCATGGCGTGCCACCGGTGCCGGAAATTGCTGCGCTGGTGCTGCCGGGGCAGGAAATCCTGGTGCAGGTACTGAAGGACCCGCTCGGCAGCAAGGGTGCGCGCCTGACCACCTTTGTCTCGCTGCCGTCGCGCTTTCTGGTCTACATGCCCTTTGGGCAGGGCGTCGGTGTCTCGGCGCGCATTGCTGCTGCCGAGGCGCGCGAGCAGTTGCGTGCGCAGGTGCGTGAGCTGGCCGAGGGCGCGCATGCGGCCGGCGGCACCGCTGCGGGCGCGGCGGCGGGTGGCTACATCGTGCGCACGGCCGCCTATGGCGCGCCGCGCGAGGCCCTGCGTGCCGACATGCTGTATCTGGCGCGCCTCTGGGAACACGTGCGCCGGGAAAACCTGCGTGCCGGCGTCGCGACGCTGGTGCACGAAGACCTGCCGCTGGGCCCGCGCATGCTGCGCGATGAAATGGGCCCCGAGGTGGCCCGCGTACTGGTCGATGCGCCGGCCGAGTGCGCGCGCCTGCGCCAGTTTGCCGCTGCCTTCATGCCCGAGACCGTGGCGCGCATCGAGCAATACAGTGGTCCGCGGGCGCTGTTCGAACTGTACGGCGTCGAAGAGGAAATCGACCGGGCGCTCGATCGCAAGGTGCAGCTCAAGTCGGGTGGTTACCTGGTCATCGACCAGACCGAATCGATGACCACGATCGACGTCAACACCGGCGCCTATGTCGGGCATCGCAATCCCGAAGACACGGTGTTTCGCACCAACCTCGAGGCCGCGGTGGCGATTGCGCGGCAACTGCGCCTGCGCAATCTGGGCGGCATCATCATTGCCGATTTCATCGATATGCAGGATGCCGCGCATCGCGAGCAGCTGCTCGGCGCCCTGCAGACGGCGCTCAGCACGGATCGGGCCCAGAACCAGATTGCCAGCGTCTCGCCGCTGGGCCTGGTCGAGATGACGCGCAAGCGCACCCGCGAGAGCCTTGAGCATGTGCTGTGCGAACCCTGCCCGACCTGCCAGGGACGCGGCTTCGTGCGCAGCGCCGAGACTGTCTGCCACGATATCTACCGCGAGGCGCTGCGCCAGAGCGCGCAGTTCCAGGTCGAGCAGCTGGTGATACTTGCGCACCCCGAGGTGGTCGAGCGCCTGCTCGATGAAGAGGCGCCGGTGCTCGCCGATCTCGAGCAGCAGGTCGGCCGACCGATACGCCTGCAGTCCGAGGCGCTCTACAGCCTCGAGCAGTTTGACGTCGTGCTAGCCTGATACTCATGACTACCGAGAGTGCCCCGGTGATCAGCGTTGCCGCCCTGCAGATGTGCTCGGGCGAAGGGCGCGAGGCCAATCTGGCCAGCGCCGGCCGCTTGCTGGCGCTCGCGGCCGCGCGTGGCGCGCGCGTGGCGGTGCTGCCGGAGAATTTTTCGATGATGGCGCGCCGTGATGCCGATCGGCGCGCGCTGGCCGAGGCCGATGGCGCGGGTCCGGTGCAGGATTTTCTGGCGCAACAGGCCCGCGTGCTGAAGCTGTGGATCGTCGCCGGCTCGGTGCCGATTGCCAACGCGCCCGGTGAGCGCATCGCCCAGGCATGTCTGGTCTACGATGAGCGCGGCGAGCGCGTGGCGCGTTACGACAAGATTCATCTGTTTGATGTCGACATCCCGGAACGCAATGAAAGCTACCGGGAATCGGCGCATATGGCGCCCGGCAATGCGGTGGTGACGCTGGCTACGCCGGCCGGACGCCTCGGTCTCTCGATCTGCTACGACCTGCGCTTTCCGGAGCTGTACCGGCAACTGCAGGGCGCCGGCGCGCAGTGGCTGGTGGTGCCGGCCGCCTTTACCGCGCCCACCGGCGA